>NZ_LUVY01000006.1:0-479478 GCF_002992185.1 Pseudomonas sp. LLC-1
CGAGATCATCATGGCGGTCTTGTACGGCAGCAGCACGCTGCCATCACCGGCCTTGCCCATTGCCATGTTGGCAGCAATCGGTGCCATGGCCAAGCCAATGGAGATGATCACCGGGCCGATCACCACCGGCGGCAGCATGCGGTCGATGAACCCGGTGCCTTTGATTTTTACCATCAGGCCCATGAAGGTGTACACGAAGCCTGCGGCCATCACGCCGCCCATGGTCTCGGCCAGGCCGAACTGGCCCTTGGCGAGGATGATCGGGGTGATGAAGGCAAAGCTGGAGGCCAGGAACACCGGTACCTGGCGGCCGGTGACCAGCTGGAACAGCAGGGTGCCGATGCCGGCGGTGAACAGCGCGACGTTCGGGTCGAGGCCGGTGATCAATGGCATCAGCACCAGCGCGCCGAATGCCACGAAGAGCATCTGCGCGCCCGAAACGACCTGGCGCCAGAGCGGGTCGTTGAAGCCGTCCTGCATGGTCAGGCGTCCTTTTGCTTGGTGCCGAAGATCTTGTCACCGGCATCGCCCAGGCCCGGCACGATGTAGCCGTGTTCGTTCAGACGCTGGTCGATCGAGGCGGTGTAGATCTGCACATCCGGGTGGGCTTTTTCCACCACTTCGATGCCTTCTGGCGCGGCAACCAGCACCATGGCGCGGATCTCTTTGCAGCCGGCCTTTTTCAGCAGGTCGATGGTGGCGACCATCGAGCCGCCGGTGGCCAGCATCGGGTCGATGATCAGGGCCAGGCGCTGGTTGATATCCGGCGCGAGTTTTTCCAGGTAGGTGTGGGCTTCCAGGGTTTCTTCGTTGCGGGCAACGCCGACGGCGCTCACCTTGGCGCCCGGAATCAGGCTGAGCACGCCGTCGAGCATGCCGATGCCGGCGCGCAGGATAGGCACCACGGTGATTTTCTTGCCGGCGATTTTTTCAACTTGAACCTTGCCACACCAGCCGTCGATCTCGTAGGTTTCGAGTGGCAGGTCCTGGGTGGCTTCGTAGGTCAGGAGCGCGCCGACTTCCTGGGCGAGTTCGCGAAAATTCTTGGTGCTGATATCGGCACGGCGCATCAGGCCGAGCTTGTGGCGGATCAGCGGATGGCGGATCTCACGAGTGGGCATAGGGGGGCTCCGAAAGGCGGGCAAAAAAACCGCGCTAGATTAATCTATTCAGCCTGTGCTGTCGTCTGGTCATTCTGGACGTTAGTCCATAAATGCTTGATCTGTGACGAGCGGATGCGTACCTTTGCCCGCTTTTCCAAAATGCACCCCCCGGAGAGCGCCATGTCCGCCGATCTCGAGCATATCCGTCAAGTCATGCGTGAAGCTGACTGCCTGTACAACGAAGCTGAAGTCGAAGCGGCCATCGCCAACGTCGGCGAGCAGATCTGCAAAGACCTGCACGACAAGAACCCGGTGGTGTTCTGCGTGATGAACGGCGGCCTGATCTTCGCCGGCAAACTGCTCACCCACCTGCAGTTCCCGCTGGAAGCTTCGTACCTGCACGCCACCCGCTACCGCAACCAGACCAGCGGCGGTGAGCTGTTCTGGAAGGCCAAACCGGAAGTGTCGTTCATCGACCGTGACGTGCTGATCGTCGATGACATCCTCGACGAAGGCCACACCCTCAGCGCCATCATCGAGTTCTGCAAACATGCCGGCGCACGCTCGGTGCACACTGCGGTACTGATCGACAAGGACCACGACCGCAAGGCCAGCCCGGACCTCAAGGCCAACTACGTGGGCCTGCCGTGCGTCGACCGCTACATCTTCGGCTACGGAATGGACTACAAAGGCTACTGGCGCAACGCCAACGGCATCTTCGCCGTCAAGGGGCTGTGACCGTGCGCCAGCCTGCGTTCATCGACCAATCGCTGTTCGCCGGGCTGGCCGAAAAGGCTGCCGCCAACCCGCGCGGGCGCCAGCATCACACCTTCCATGAGATGGAAGAGCCTTGCCACCGCATGGCGGTGGGGCTGCAGCCAAATACCTATATTCCGCCGCACCGCCACCTGAGCGACGACAAGGCTGAAGCCCTGATCGTGCTCAAGGGCCGCCTGGGCTTGCTGATCTTCGATGAGCAGGGCGTGGTAACCGCCAGGCGGGTGCTGCAGGCGGGCGGCGACTGCCTGGGCGTGGACCTGCCACCGGGCACCTACCATGGGTTGGTGGTGCTGGAGCCAGACAGCATGCTGTTCGAATGCAAGGCCGGGCCTTATCGGCCAGTGGGCGAGGGCGAGCATGCGCACTGGGCGCCGCGTGAAGGCGAAGAGGGTGTCGCCGAGTACCAGGCCTGGATGCGCGCGCAGTTCGATTGATAGTGCCTGCACACGGCATGCTAGAGTGCTCCTTCATACAAGGAGCCTCACATGCGTGCGATTCTTCCCCTCCTGCTGGCAGTCAGCCTGCCACTCGCCGCCGCACCGCTGCACAGTCAGTTCCTGCCACCTGACGACCTGTCTTTACGCCAGGAGGCGCCGACCGGCCAGCAATTGCTGCAAGTGACCGACTACTCCGTGGTGGTGGGTGCCCAGCGCCAGTCCGATCAGCAGCCGATCCCGATCACGTCGTCGTTGCAGGTGCGCCTGAAAGGCAAGCCGCTGAGCAAGGGCGCGACCATTGCCCAGGTGCTGCTGACGTTCGACGGCGAGGCGGCCAAGAGCCTGAAGAAGCCCGTGTATGACGAAAAAACCCGCACCCTGAGCCTGAATTACCCGGTCAGCGACTATCGGGTGATCATGGACCTGCTGCGCAACGAAACGCTGTATGTGCAGTTTCTGACCTATGGCAACGGCCATATCTGGGCCGACCTGCACACCGGTACCGTACGTACGCGTTGAGGCACGCGGCCTGCGGGGGGTACACTGCCGGCCTTCGAAATTCCGTGATGGTCCAGTTGGAGTCGGCAATGCGTAAAGACAAGAAACAGGTAATCGGTGACGAAATCAGCGACGACTACATCAAGTCGTTCCTTCAGTTCGAGCCGGCCGATGGCGTGACCTCGCCGTCGCTGCACAAGCTGGTCAAGGCCTACCGTGGCCTGCGCGTCGATGACTTCGAGCGCTTTGTCGGCTTCTTCGTCGAAGCAGGCCTGGACCTGGATGGCAAGGACGAGCACGGCAAGACCTTCGTCGAGCAAATTGCCGACCAGCGCAATGCGCCGGAGTACATCGAGATCATCGATAACGCCCGCGGCTGATAACGGCCCAGGCACAAAAAAACGCCCCGAGGGGCGTTTTTTCGTTTCAGGCCGGCTTAAGCGTAATGCTTGGCTGCCGGGCTGCTTTCCACCAGGTCCAGCGCCACGTCGTTGTCGGCACTGATCTTGTGGTACAGCGCGGCATCGGTCGCCAGCGTCTTCTCGCGCGCCGGGAAGATTTCCTTGAGCTTGGCAGCCCAGGCACCTTTGGCTTGCTCGGGGAAGCAGCGCTCGATCAGTTCCAGCATGATCGACACGGTAACCGAAGCACCTGGCGATGCGCCGAGCAGTGCGGCCAGGCTGCCGTCCTGGGCCGAGACCAGCTCGGTACCAAACTGCAGCACGCCGCCTTTCTTCGGGTCTTTCTTGATGATCTGCACACGCTGACCGGCCACTTCCAGGCGCCAGTCTTCGGCCTTGGCCTGCGGGTAGAAGCGACGCAGGGCTTCCAGGCGCTGCTCCATCGACTGCATCACTTCGCTGACCAGGTACTTGGTCAGGTCCATGTTGTCGCGGGCTACGGCCAGCATCGGGCCGATGTTGCCCATGCGTACCGACAGCGGCAGGTCCATCAGCGAACCGTGCTTGAGGAACTTGGTGGTGAAGCCAGCGTACGGGCCGAACAGCAGCGAAGTCTTGCCGTCCACAACGCGGGTGTCCAGGTGCGGTACCGACATCGGCGGGGCGCCTACGGCGGCCTGGCTGTAGACCTTGGCCTGGTGCTGTTTGACGATTTCCGGGTTGTCGCAACGCAGCCACTGGCCGCTGACCGGGAAACCGCCGAAGCCTTTGCTTTCCGGGATGCCCGACAACTGGAGCAGCGGCAGGGCCGCGCCACCGGCGCCCAGGAAGACGAAGCGGGCGTCGACTTCACGGCTGCCGCCGCTGTTGACGTCCTTGATGCTCACGGTCCAGCCGCTGCCGTTACGGCGCAGGCCGACAACCTTCTTGCTGTACTTGACCTGTGCGTCCTGCGAGTCGCCCAGCAGCTTGAGCAGCTTGTTGGTCAGGGCGCCGAAGTTGACGTCGGTGCCTTTGGCCACGCGGGTAGCGGCGATGTGCTGGTCGGCCGGGCGGCCAGGCATCATCAGCGGCATCCAGTCGTTCATCACGGCCTTGTCTTCGGTGTATTCCATGTCGGCGAAGGCATGGTGCTGCTTGAGCAGCTCGAAGCGCTTCTTGAGGAAGGAAACACCCTTGTCACCTTCGACGTAGCTCAGGTGCGGGACAGGGTTGATGAACGCACGTGCCGAGCCGAAGTTGCCCTTCTTGCTCAGGTAAGCCCAGAACTGGCGCGAAACCTCGAACTGGGTGTTGATGTGCACGGCCTTCTTGATGTCGATGCTGCCATCGGCGGCCTGGGGCGTGTAGTTAAGCTCGCACAGACCGGCGTGGCCGGTGCCTGCGTTGTTCCAGGGGTTGGAGCTTTCCGCGGCTCCGGAGTCCATCGCCTCGACGACCTCAAGCTTCAGGGTCGGGTCGAGCTCCTTGAGCAGTACGGCCAGGGTGGCACTCATGATGCCCGCGCCTACCAGTACCACATCAACCGATTCGTTCTGCGCCATTTAACGCGTCTCCACAATCTACAGCTACCTAATTGACAGCATAGGACCTGGGTTCGCCAGGGTCGCCATGTCCGACTTTTCGCAGTTCTTGCAACTTCCGCGGACACCGCCAATCAGTCTTCGGGTTCGGGTATTGAACGCCGTTTGCCACAGGTGCGGCAATTCGACTTATGGTCAAGGTGTCGTGCGTGCGTTATGGAACGGTTCAGACACTCATACGGGATGAGCGCATTTGCCGCCTGTTCAGGGCTGTTCGGGACACATCTGCCGCTTTTGCACATGCCAGACTGTTCATTTGCTCGCCACACTCTTGTGAAGTTGTGAAAACCGTTTTTTCACGCTCTTTTGGAGACGTGAACCTCAAAGGGGGACTGCGCGATGGCAACCCGCAGGTTCATGCAGTGTGAAGGGCCGGAAAAGCAGGCACGACAGCCGATGCAAGACCTGAGTGGAAGGCTCTCTGTGGGCGAAGCGGTGAAGTTGCCGGGGTCAATCGGCGAGTGCGGGGCCCGATCAGGAGACGTCCTTATAATCGGGGGGAGATTATAGCGATGTCGCGGGCAGAAATGTCGCCATTCGTGGTTTTTATTGCAGCGTTTGTCAGGCCGCGAGGATGCGCTGGTGCCAGCGGCGGCTTGCGCGGGTGCAAACCCGGGCGTCGGCAGGCAGTTCGTGGCCCAGCCAGGCCAACCGGATTTCACCAATCCGGACCCAGTCGCTGCCGCTGGGTGGCTGGCTGCATTGCTTGAAGGCCACGCATTTGCCGTGGGCATCGAGGCGGGCATAGGCATTGTGGCGCGGGCGTTGGAAGAGCAGCGTCCAGAGCGAGGCCATGACGGGGAGTCCTTTGCGTGAGGGCTTGGCGCAAGGATAAGGGCGAGGCCATGAAACGATTGTGACAAGCGGGCCGGACCGATGACTGGTCGATGCGTGCCTAGGTATACTGTGCGCCTTAGCCGCATTTTCTGGAGAAACGCGCATGTTGCAACGTCTGTTGTTCGGTTTGATCGCCGTGGCCAGCCTCAGCCTGGTCGGTTGTGCCCACAGCCCGCAACAACTCAACCCGCAACCCACGCTCAAGGCCCAGCTCACGCCGGTCGGCCATGGCCAGCCGGTGGTGGTCCGGGTGGTTGACGGCCGGGCTTCGCAGTCCCTGGGTACCCGTGGTGGCATGTACCCTGAAACCAGCACCATCAGCGTCAGCGGTAACGACGTGGTGCCCAAGCTGCAAGCCCAGGCCGAAGCGGCCGTGCGCCTGCTCGGTTTCACCCCGACGCCAAATGCCTATAACGCACCGCAGCTGACCGTGACCCTGGCCGAGCTGAAATACCAGTCGCCCAAAGACAACCTGTACGTGACCGAAGCCACCATCGGCGCCACCTTCCGTGCCGACGTGCGCAACGGCGGCCGCAGCTACAGCGGCCGTTACGGTGCTTCGCTGGACCAGCGTTTCGGCATGGCGCCGAACCAGGACACCAACACCCAGCTGGTGGGTGATGTGCTGAGCGATGCGCTGACCCGTATGTTCAAAGACCCGACCATCGGGCAGGTGCTGGGGCAGTAAGCCTTCGGCAATAAAAGAAAACCCGCTGCCTGGGTGCCAGGCAGCGGGTTTTTTTGTCTGTGCAGGTTCAAGCCGCTTCTATGTGGAAATCCAGCAGGCTGAAGCCGGTTCCGGCATCCACTTCGGGCAAGTCTTCATGCACATGCCCACCTAGCGCACAGTAGACGAGCCATTGGCGGTCCTGCACGTTGATGGCAAAACCATCGATCAGCGCCTGTTGTTCATCGCTCTGGGCGACGAGATAAAGGCGGTCCTGGTTTTCGGCGTGCAACATGAACAAGCTCCGGGTCATGAAAGGCCGATAGGGTGGCCTGTTCTGATGACGAGCTAATGACAGATGAAATTTAATGACACTTTGTCGCCCAGGCAGGGTGCCGGGGTGCGACTTGGGTAAAATGCGGGCCTTTGTTGCTGCTCACACCGAGGTCGCCTGATGTCCTTGCAAGTGCTCTGGGGGTTTCTGTCCGCCCACCCCGTCAAGTGGATCAACCTGCTGGCGCTGCTGCTGACCTGTCCGGGCGGGTTGCTGCTGCACAGTGCACGGCGGCGTGATGCCGAGACCCGTGAATACATGGCAGTGGATGAGGGGATTGTGGACGCGTTCGACCTGCGGGTGCCGAAGTACTTCTATATCCTCGGTTTCTCGTGCCTGGCGATGGCGTTGTTGCTGTCCTGGTTCAGTACCTGGGTTTGAGAATCTGGGGCCGCTTTGCGGCCCATCGCCGGCAAGCCAGCTCCCACAGGATTGCACAAGCCTGAGGGGCATGCGGTCCCTGTGGGAGCTGGCTTGCCGGCGATGGGCTGCCAAAGCAGCCCCCAGCAATCTATCAGGCGACCGGCGCTTGTTGCCTGACCTGGTACTGGTTACGCACCGGTGTCGCATACTGCACCACCAGGTACGGCCGCTGCTCTTCAGGGCAGGCATCCAGCCGGCGCTGCCATTCTTCCTTGGCCTTGGCCAGCTCATCAGCCGGGAACACTTTTTCGGCGCTTGGTACCTGCAGCGCCTCATCTTTGGCGTCCCACATCGCATACGCCAGGTAATGCACCGGGAATAGCCGGTAGCCACCCAGGATCTGCCGGTCGATTTCCGCCGCCAGCTGCTTGGTGTCCTCGTGGTATTCGGTCACCGGTGGGGCGAAGTTGATGTGCACCCGGCCCTTGTAGCCGGTAATGCCCTTGGCGATGCTGTTGTCATCCTCGCCCGGCGCCTTCTTGTAGGTGCCGGTGGTGGCGCGGATGTAAAGCTCGCGGGCCTTGGCCTGGTCGCACGGGTCGTATTCGTAGCTGATCGACACGGGCGTCAGGTTAAGGCTCTGGATCACCGCGCCGAACGGCTCGTCCTTGCGGCTCATGTGGAACATCTTGAGGATTGCCGAGTCGGTGCGGTCGTCACCGTCCTTGGCCCGCCCTTCGGCCTGGGCGATCCAGATCGAGGTGGCATCGTTGCGGATCGAGTGGTTGATGTAGGCCGAGAGCAACTGGTAAGCCGCCAGCTTCTCGCGGCGGCCGCTGATCGAACGGTGCACGATGAAGCTTTTGTTCAGGCGCATCATGTCGCTGACAAAGGGCTTTTGCAGCAGGTTGTCACCGATGGCGATGCGCGGCGTGGGCAGGCCGGCGTGGTACACCGCATAGTTGACGAAGGCGGGGTCCATGACGATGTCACGGTGGTTGGCCAGGAACAGGTAGGCAGTGCCGGCCTTGAGCTGCTCCACGCCCGAATAGGTGACGCCGTCGGTGGCACGGTCGATAGTCTGGTCGACGTAGTACTCGACTTTGTCCTGCAAGGTGGAAACGCAGGTAACGCCGGCGAATTCCTTGCGCAGGCGGCGGGCAATCAGCGGTTTGAGCAACCAGCCGAGAGCACCGGCCGCACGCGGGAAGCGGAAGTGGGTGAGGATATCGAGGAATGCCGGGTCGCTGAGCAGGCGTGCCAGAACGGCAGGGACCTCAGCGTCGTCGTACGGTCGGATGGCATCGAATTCGCCCATCATGCTCTCTTGTTGGAAACGGCTAGGGTAATAAGGTAGGGGCGGGCTCCGAAAAACGGCTCGGACACACACTGGCCCTGTAAACAGACCGGCAATTATACGCATAAGTCACCCCGGAGGCCGCGATGCTGGAAACTGCGATCTACGATTGCCCTTATTGTGGCGAAGAAGTCGAAACCACGGTGGACCTGTCCGGCGGCGATCAGGAGTACATCGAGGACTGTCAGGTATGCTGCAAGCCTATCCGCTTCGTGCTGCAGGTTCATGGCGAGGAGTGGATGCTGGATGTCTTCGGTGAGAACGACTGATGCAGCGGATCTATGAACCGGAAAACCTGCTCGAAGCCGAAATGCTGATCGGGATGCTGGCCAGTGAGGGTGTCGACGTGCAACTGGTGGGCCGTGACCTGATGGGCGGTGTGGGCGAGTTGCCGATGCAAGGCTTGCTGGGGCTTGCGGTAGCGGATGAGCAGGCCGAGTACGCACGGCGGCTGATCGATGCGTACAATGATGCCCAGCCACTGGTTGGCGACGAACCGGAGAGTTTCCCCGGTACCTTGATCTGCTAGGTTCTGAATTCGCCCATGTGTGGACGTTACGCCCTGTTTCGCTGGCCCCAGGCGCTGGCCAGCCTGCCTGGTTTTCCTGAAGGCCAGCCGGCCCAATGGAACATTGCTCCCGGTGCCTCGGTGCTGATCCAGCGCCAGCTCGACGGCCAGCAGCAACTGGCCAAGGCGCGCTGGGGGCTGACCCCGGCCTGGCTTACCGACCTGTCCCGCACCCCCGCCCATGCCCGCGCCGAAACGCTGGCCGAGCAACCCATGTTTCGCGAGGCGTTTCGCCAGCGCCGCTGCCTGATGCCGGCCAACGGCTTTTACGAGTGGCGTGGCAGCGTGCGTAAACGCCCGTACTGGTTGACCCCGGGGGAGGGTTCGTCGCTTTACTTTGCGGCGGTGTGGGAGGCCTATCCCGTGCAGGATCAGGTGTGGCTTAGCTGTGCGGTGGTGACCCAGGCGGCCATGAACCAGCGTCGACCGCTGATACTGGATGAGGCGGGGCAGGCGGCCTGGCTCGACCCGGATACGCCGGTTACCCGCTTGCACGAGTTGCTGGCCAGCCCTGCGGCACAGCTGCGCGAGCGGGCCCTGGCCAATTTCGTCAATGATCCGAAGCTGGATGCGCCGGAGTGTCTTACCCCGGCTTGATGTGCCGCCTGTACCGGCCTCTTCGCGGGCACGCCCGCTCCCACAGGTTTAAGTTGTACCTGTGGGAGCGGGCGTGCCCGCGAAGAGGCCAGTGCAGGCGACGAAAATCTTCCCTACGGCTATAGCAGGCACTGGCGACACGGCCTAGGATACGGCGCA
This sequence comes from Pseudomonas sp. LLC-1, assembly GCF_002992185.1. Taxonomy (NCBI): domain Bacteria; kingdom Pseudomonadati; phylum Pseudomonadota; class Gammaproteobacteria; order Pseudomonadales; family Pseudomonadaceae; genus Pseudomonas; species Pseudomonas sp. LLC-1. The sequence goes on from NZ_LUVY01000006.1 coordinate 9,685, forward strand.
TGTAAAAAAGGGAGTGTTTTCATGCGTAAGTCTTTTGTTGTCAGCCTGTTGAGTGCTGGCATCCTGCTGGCCGGCTGCCAGGCGGTGAACACCACCAGCGGCGGTGCTGTCGGCGTACAGCGCCAGCAGTACATGTTCAGCATGCTTTCGACCGATGAGGTCAACCAGATGTACGCCCAGTCGTACCAGCAGACCTTGGGCGAAGCGTCGAGCAAGGGGGTGCTCGACAAGTCCAGCGCCGATGCCAAACGCGTGCAGGTCATCGCCAACCGCCTGATCGCCCAGGCGCCCAAGTTCCGCCCGGATGCTGCGCAGTGGAACTGGGAAGTCAACGTGATCAAAAGCGACGAACTGAACGCCAACTGCGGCCCGGGCGGCAAGATCATCGTCTACACCGGGCTGATCGATCAGCTCAAGCTCACCGATGCGGAAATTGCCGCCGTGGTGGGGCATGAAATTGCCCACGCCCTGCGTGAGCACAGCCGCGAGGCGATGTCCAAGGCCTATGGCGTGCAAATGGCCCGCCAGGGTGCCGGTGCCCTCCTGGGCCTGGGCGAGGGCAGCATGGCCATGGCCGATGCCGTGGTGAACTACTCCATGACCCTGCCCAACAGCCGGGCCAACGAGAACGAAGCCGACCTGATCGGCCTTGAGCTTTCGGCGCGCGCTGGTTACGACCCGAATGCCGCGATCACCTTGTGGAACAAGATGAGCAAGGCTTCCGAAGGCGCGCCGCCAGAGTTCATGAGCACTCACCCGGCTTCTGAAAGCCGTATCGCTTCGTTGCAGGCAGCGATTCCGAAGGTGATGCCGCTGTACCAGGCTGCCAAGCAGTAGTTGCAGAACCAGGGGCCGCTTTGCGGCCCATCGCGACACAAGGCCGCTCCTACAAGGGTTACGCGATCCCCTGTAGGAGCGGCCTTGTGTCGCGAAAGGGGCGCAAAGCGCCCCCACTTTTGCCGTTATCCCACCCAGCCACTGGCCTTCATCGCCGAGTACACGGCCACGATCGCCAGCACGAAGAACGCCGTGGCCGCCAGGCGACGAATCAGCGTCAGTGGCAGCTTGTCTGCCGCGAAGTTACCCGCCAGAACCACCGGCACGTTGGCAATCAGCATGCCCAGCGTGGTACCGATAATGACCATGATCAGGTGCGGATACTGCGCAGCCAGCATCACGGTTGCAACCTGGGTCTTGTCCCCGATTTCGGCCAGGAAGAACGCGATCAGCGTAGTCAGGAACGGTCCGAAGCGACGTGCCGGGTTTTCGTCGTCATCCATCTTGTCCGGTACCAGTGTCCACAGCGCGGTGGCGGTAAAGCTCGCGGCCAGGATCCAGTGCAGGGCCGAGTCGCTGAAGAAACTGCCAAACCAGGCGCCCACGGCACCGGCCGCCGCATGGTTGGCCAGGGTGGCGGCGATGATGCCGGCGATGATCGGCCAAGGCTTGCGGAAGCGGGCAGCAAGAATGAGAGCGAGCAGTTGCGTCTTGTCGCCGATTTCGGCCAAGGCAACGATAGCGGTGGGGACCAACAGAGATTCCAGCATCAGGATTCCTACGGGGGCGGGTCGACACGGCTATGACACGTACAGCCTCCCCGCCCCGGGTAAGGTGTGCGTGTCATAGGTCTTGTCAAACCCTGGATCCGTCTACGCGGATCTCTCCATGCAGGCTGGCATGGTGGGTCGCACGCGCCATGGTCTGTGGACCAAGTATGTTGACGCGTACCGGGCGAGCAGTGCGCTCGCGGGAGACTACTCCCCTAGGACGGTGCGGATTCTGCCTAGGCAAAACGCTTTCGGCAAGTGCTGTTTTTTATCCGTGGGTTGCGCGGTAGATACGGAAGCCGTCGGCCTCGTCGCGTACCTGGCAGTTGCCCAGTGCCCCTTCGATCAGCGGTTGGTAGCGCAGGAAGCTGTTGGCGACCAAGCGCATTTCGCCACCTTTTCGCAGATGAACGGCAGATTTTTTCAGCAAGTTCTCCGAGGCCTGGTAATTGGTGTGCACCCCGGTATGGAACGGCGGGTTGCTCAGGATCAGGCTCAGCTCGGTCGGTGCTGCGTCGATGCCATCACCGCTGATCACTTCGCCTTCCAGGCCGTTGGCAGCCAGCGTCAGACGACTGGCTTCTACTGCGAAGGCGTCCACATCCAGCAGCGTTACCCGGCTTTGTGGATAACGGCGCTTGACCGTGGCGCCCAATATCCCCGCGCCGCAGCCGAAGTCCAGCACATGGCCGCCTGGCAGGCCGTCGAGGTGCTTGAGCAGCAGGGCAGTACCGCGGTCGAGGCGGCCGTGGCTGAATACGCCCGGCAGGCTGACCACCTGCAAAGGGCCGTCTTCCAGCGCCAGCTCGAAGTGCTCGGCCAGGCTTGCCAGTGGCTTGGCCTCGGGTGCCTGCTCGATGGTCACTTGCCACAGCTGGCAGTGGCGGGCGCTGTCCAGCTTGCGCGGTTTGCCAAAGGCCTGTAGCTGCTTGGCCGCGCCTTCGATGCCGCCGCGTTTTTCGCCGACCAGGTACAGCTCACGACCGGCCAGGCGCGATGCCAGGGCATTCAACAGGTAGGCCGCCAGCTCACGGGACTTGGGCAGGAACAGCACGGCGCTGTCGAATGCCATTTCAGGCGGCTCGACTCCGTAATGGCTGCGGCCGGCGAAGCGGCTGTCGAGCATGGCCTGATCGCCGGCGTGCCAAGTCCAGGCCTCGGCCTGTGGCAATTGGGCGAGCAGGCCGTCGGCGGGGGCGCCAGCGATCAGCAGCGGCCCCTGGAACAGCTCTGCCTGGCGGAGCAACACTTCACTGCGCGGGTCCATGGACGACGCCTCCTGGAAAAAAGTGGCGCAGTGTAGCAGAGGCGGGCGCCGGGCTCAGCTGACCACGCGGCGTGGCTGCCCGGCGAAGAAGGCCTGGGCGTTCTCGCTGAGCTGGCCGACGATACGCTGGCGCGACTCTACCGCACCCCAGGCGCTGTGCGGGGTGATGATCAGGCGCGGGATACCCGGTTCGAGCAGCGGGTTGCCGTTGACCGGCGGCTCCACACTCAACACATCGGTGGCCGCACCGCCCAAGTGGCCTTGGCGCAGGGCGTCGGCCAACGCCTGTTCGTCGATCAGGCCGCCACGGGCTGTGTTGACCACCAGCGCATTGGGCTTGAGCAGGGCCAGTTCGCGGGCACCGAGCATATGCCGGGTGTGCTCGTTCAGTGGGCAATGCAGCGTCAAGGCGTCCACTTGCGGCAGTAGTTCGTCCAGTGGCAGCCGATCGTCACGTTCCGGGCGGCCGGGAATCTGCCCGCTCAGTACGCGCATGCCGAAGGCTTCGGCCAGCCGCGCCACCGCGCCGCCGAGCTCGCCGTGACCGAGCAGGCCGAGGGTTTTGCCCTCCAGCTCGACGATGGGGAAGTCCAGCAGGCAGAACTGGCTGGCCTTGGCCCATTGGCCGTCGGCTACTGCCTGGTTGTAGTCGCACAGGCGGGTGGCCAGGGCCAGCAGCAGGGCGAGGGTGTGCTGTGCGACGGACGGTGTGCCGTAACCCTGGCAGTTGCAGACGGTGATGCCTTGGGCGCGCGCCGCTGCCAGGTCGACATTGTTGGTGCCGGTGGCGGCCACCAGGATCAGCTTGAGCTGCGGGTTGGCGGCCAGGATGGGGGCGTCGAGCATGACCTTGTTACTGACCACTGCGACCGCGCCTTGCAGGCGCTCTGCCACCTGGTCGGGACGGGTGGCGGCGAACAGCTCGAATTCATCGAACTGCTGCTTCAGGGGCGAGAGGTCGAGGTCGCCAAGGTCCAGGGACTGGTGATCGAGAAACACGGCGCGACGCGGGCTGGGCATGGGGGGCTCCGGTGGCAGGGCGGGATGTTGGTGTTATGGCCATTCGCGGGCAGGCCCGCGTCTACAGGCGCAGTGTCTAGCCCGGGGTTACCGCCCGTCAACGCCTGCCACTCATACCTTTGGCTCGCAAATCATTCCTTCGGCTGATTTAGCCGTCACATTGCCGCACTACAGTAGTTGTCAGACTTGTCCGGCTCGCTTTTCAGAAAAGGGATACCCATGTTGCAGACCCGCATCATCAAGCCCGCCGAGGGCGCCTACGCCTACCCACTGCTGATCAAGCGCCTGCTGATATCCGGTAGCCGCTATGAAAAGACCCGTGAAATCGTCTATCGCGACCAGTTGCGGCTGACGTATCCACAGCTCAACGAACGTATCGCACGCCTGGCCAATGTGCTGACCGAGGCCGGAGTAAAGGCCGGTGACACCGTGGCGGTGATGGATTGGGACAGCCACCGCTACCTGGAATGCATGTTCGCCATCCCGATGATCGGCGCCGTGGTGCACACCATCAACGTGCGCCTGTCGCCCGAGCAGATCCTCTACACCATGAACCACGCCGAAGACCGCGTGGTGCTGGTCAACAGCGATTTCGTCGGCCTCTACCAGGGTATTGCCGGGCAGCTGACCACCGTCGACAAGACCCTGCTGCTGACCGATGGCCCGGACAAGACCGCCGAGCTACCCAACCTGGTGGGCGAATACGAGCAATTGCTGGCCGCTGCCAGCCCGCACTACGATTTCCCCGATTTCGACGAAAACTCGGTGGCCACCACCTTCTACACCACCGGCACCACCGGCAACCCCAAGGGCGTGTATTTCACCCACCGGCAACTGGTGCTGCACACGCTGGCCGAGGCTTCGGTCACCGGCAGTATCGACAGCGTGCGCCTGCTGGGCAGCAACGATGTGTACATGCCCATTACCCCGATGTTCCATGTGCATGCCTGGGGCATCCCCTACGCCGCCACCATGCTCGGTATGAAGCAGGTGTACCCTGGGCGCTATGAGCCAGACATGCTGGTCAAGCTGTGGCGTGAGGAGAAGGTCACGTTCTCTCATTGCGTACCGACCATTCTGCAGATGCTGCTCAACTGCCCGACTTCGCAGGGCCAGGACTTCGGCGGCTGGAAGATCATCATCGGCGGCAGCGCGCTCAACCGTTCGCTCTACCAGGCTGCCCTGGCCCGGGGTATCCAGCTAACCGCAGCGTACGGCATGTCCGAGACCTGCCCGCTGATATCCGCCGCGCACCTTAACGACGAGTTGCAGGCTGGCAGTGAAGACGAGCGCATCACCTACCGCATCAAGGCCGGCGTGCCGGTGCCACTGGTCGAAGCGGCGATTGTCGATGGCGACGGCAACTTCCTTCCTTCCGATGGCGAGACCCAGGGCGAGTTGGTGCTGCGTGCGCCGTGGCTGACCATGGGTTATTTCAAGGAGCCGGAAAAGAGCGAGGAGCTGTGGCAGGGCGGCTGGCTCCACACCGGTGACGTCGCCACCCTCGACGGCATGGGCTACATCGACATTCGTGATCGCATCAAGGATGTGATCAAGACCGGTGGCGAGTGGATTTCCTCACTCGATCTGGAAGACCTGATCAGCCGCCACCCGGCCGTACGTGAAGTGGCGGTGGTCGGGGTGGCCGACCCGCAGTGGGGCGAGCGCCCGTTTGCCCTGCTGGTGGTGCGCGACGGCCAGGCCATTGATGCCAAGGCGCTCAAGGAACACCTCAAGCCGTTCGTCGAGCAAGGGCACATCAACAAGTGGGCGATTCCTAGCCAGATCGCCGTTGTTACTGAAGTTCCCAAGACCAGTGTCGGCAAGCTCGACAAGAAACGCATCCGCCAGGACATCGTCCAGTGGCAAGCCAGCAACAGCGCTTTCCTTTCCACGCTGTAACCGCCGTGCGGGTCGCGAACGCCAGAACGCGACCCGCACGCTAGAGGCCTTCACGCCTTGCCAAACGGCTGAAATGCGCCATCCTTTAGCACTGCCAGCCCGCAACCGGGACAACAGTGCAGCGAGTTGGCGGCATGGAGCGCAAATCACACTTTAGAGGGATCAAGCGCCTGTGCCTTGCTGGCTATAGTCGGGGCCAGGGGATTTTCAGGAATGGGGGAGGGCGACACGCGCAAGCCGTGTCGTCGCAGGTGCAAACCTGCAAACCGGTCGCTCGGGCCGTTCTTGAAAGGACTCACTGCCATAACAAAAAAGTACATGGAGTAGCGTCGATGAAATCTGCAAACCTGTTCTGGCGCCGGGCCAAGTTGCCCCTGGCCGTCAGCCTTGCTTCCACGCTCGCAAGTCCTGCTTTCGCTGTCAGCTTCAACATTGGTGAAATCGAAGGCCAGTTCGACTCCTCGCTCTCCATCGGCGCCAGCTGGTCGACGGCCAACCCCAACAAGAACCTGATCGGTGTCAACAACGGCGGCAAGGGCCTGTCGCAGACCTCCGACGATGGCCACCTGAACTTCAAGAAGGGCGAAACCTTCTCCAAGATCTTCAAGGGCATCCATGACCTGGAGCTCAAGTACGGCGATACCGGTGTGTTCGTGCGCGGCAAGTACTGGTACGACTTCGAACTGAAGGACGAAAGCCGTGAGTTCAAGGACATCAGCGACTCCAACCGCAAGGAGGGCGCCAAGTCTTCTGGCGCCGAGTTGCTCGACGCCTTCGTCTACCACAACTACTCCATTGGCGATCAGCCCGGCTCGGTGCGCCTGGGCAAGCAGGTGGTGAGCTGGGGTGAAAGTACCTTCATCGGCGGCGGTATCAACTCGATCAACCCCATCGACGTATCGGCATTTCGCCGTCCGGGGGCCGAAATCAAGGAAGGCCTGATTCCGGTCAACATGTTCTATGTGTCGCAAAGCCTGACCGACAACCTCTCGGCCGAGGCCTTCTACCAGATCGAATGGGACCAGACAGTCGTCGACAACTGCGGCACCTTCTTCTCGCAACCGGACATCATTGCTGACGGTTGCAGTGACAACCTGCGGGTGTTGGCCAGCAGCCGGGTTCTGGGCCTCCAGCCGCCCGCAGTCCAGGGCCTGCTCGCTGCTACCGGCGTAAACTACAACGAAGAAGGCGTGCTGGTACGCCGCAGCGCAGATCGCGATGCGCGGGACAGCGGCCAGTTTGGCGTTGCGTTCCGCTATATGTTCGAGCCGCTGGACACTGAGTTCGGTGCGTACTTCATGAACTATCACAGCCGTGCACCGATCTTCAGTGCCACCGGTGCTTCGCAGGCTGTGTTCGATCGGGTCGCTACGTTGCCGCCTGCATTGCGCCCACTTATCGTTGCGGGTAACTCGCAGTACTTCGTCGAATATCCGGAAGACATTCGCCTCTATGGCTTGAGCTTCTCTACCACGCTGCCTACTGGTACCGCCTGGAGCGGTGAGCTCAGTTATCGCCCGAATGCGCCAGTTCAACTGAACTCAACCGACATTCTGTTTGCTGGCGTCACGCCGCTGGAGGAGTACAGCAATGCCTCGGTGCTCCAGGGTACTGCTGGGCAAGACCTGCACGGCTACCGTCGCAAGGAGATCACTCAGTTCCAGACCACCTTCACCCACTTCTTCGACCAGGTGATGGGCGCCAGCCGCCTTACTGTGGTGGGCGAAGTCGGCGTCACCCACGTTGGTGGCCTGGAAAGCACCAGCAAGGCACGCTATGGCCGTGACCCGGTGTATGGCCCTGGCGAGCTGCCCGGCGACATGTGTAATGCGCTCAACCGCACCACCATCGGCGGTTCAGGCCTGGGTAGCTCCACCGCCAACCTGTCGCGCAACTGCAACAGTGACGGCTTCACCACCAGCACCTCCTGGGGCTACCGCGCCCGCGCCATCTGGGACTACAACGACGTATTCGCCGGGGTCAACCTCAAGCCGAGCGTGGCCTGGTCCCATGACGTCTCCGGCTACTCGCCAGGCCCTGGCGGCAACTTCGAGGAAGGCCGCAAGGCAGTCAGCCTGGGCCTGGACGCCGAGTACCAGAACACCTACACGGCGAGCCTGTCGTACACCAACTTCTTCGATGGCAAGTACACCACTGTGGATGACCGTGACTTCGTCGCGCTCAGCTTCGGCGTGAACTTCTAAGCACACAGATCCAGGACGACACGACATGAACAAGACCAGAAGTCTGCTGCAAGCCGGTGTACTGGGCCTGTCCCTGCTGGCGACCAGCGTGATGGCTGCGGTATCCGCCGACGAGGCGGCCAAGCTGGGCAGTACCCTGACCCCGATGGGCGCCGAAAAAGCCGGTAACGCCGATGGTTCGATCGGCCCGTGGGAGCCGTTGTCGAAGAGCGCAGGCAGCGCTGATGCCAAGGGTTTCCTGTCCGACCCGTACGGCAGTGACAAGCCGCTGTTCACCATCACCGCGCAGAACGCCGACCAGTACAAGGACAAGCTTTCGCCGGGCCAGTTGGCCATGCTCAAGCGCTACCCGGACACCTTCAAGATCCCCGTGTTCAAAACCCATCGCGGTTCAACCGTCCCGGCCGATGTGTTCGCGGCCATCAAGGAAAACGCCACCAAAACCACCCTGGTGGAAGGCGGCAACGGCCTGAACAACTTCCGCACGGCTGTGCCGTTCCCGATCCCCAAAAGCGGCCTGGAGGTGATCTGGAACCACATCACCCGCTACCGGGGGGGCAGTGTCAGCCGCCTGGTGACCCAGGCCACGCCACAGCAGAACGGCTCGTTCAACCCGGTGTACTTCTCCGACCAGTTCGTCTTCCGCGACAAGATGAAGGATTACGACCCGAACAACCCAGGCAACATCCTGTTCTACTTCAAGCAGGAAGTGACCGCACCTGCGCGCCTGGCCGGTACCGTGCTGCTGGTGCACGAAACCCTCGATCAGGTGAAGGAACCGCGCAAGGCGTGGATCTACAACGCCGGCCAGCGCCGTGTGCGCCAGGCGCCGCAGGTGTCGTATGACGGCCCGGGTACCGCTGCCGATGGCTTGCGTACCTCCGACAACCTGGACATGTTCAACGGTGCGCCAGACCGCTACGACTGGAAGCTGGAAGGCAAGAAAGAGCTGTACATCGCCTCCAACGCCTTCAAGCTGGACGACCCCAAGCTGAAGTACACCGACATCATCAAGGCCGGGCACATCAACCAGGACCTGGCCCGCTACGAGCTGCGCCGCGTGTGGCATGTGGTCGCGACCCTGAAGCCAGGCCAGCGCCACATCTATGCCAAGCGTGACTTCTACATCGACGAAGACACCTGGCAGGCTGCGGTGATCGACCAGTACGACGGTCGCAACCAGCTGTGGCGCGTTTCCGAAGCCCATTCCCAGCCGTATTACAACAATGAGGTGCCTTGGTACACCCTGGAGACCATTTACGACCTGCAGTCGGGTCGTTACCTGGCCTTGGGCATGAAGAACGAAGAGAAGCGTGCCTACGACTTTGGCTTCAGTGCCAGCAAGGCTGACTTCCAGCCAGCAGCGCTGCGTCAGTCGGGTATTCGGTAACCTGAAAGACTCCGTGTGATCCCCAGAACGCCCCGGCTTGCCGGGGCGTTTCCATTTTCCTGCCCCGGCCTCTTCGCGGGCACGCCCGCTCCCACAGGATTGCGCCGTAGCCGAAACCAGCACAAGACTTGTGGGAGCGGGCGTGCCCGCGAAGAGGCCCGAACAGGCAGTAAATCTGCTGAATACCCACCCAAACCCCCGCCCCAGCCCTTGTCCATCAGCCTTGTCGCTTTTTGTCGCAGTCTTTCCCGGGGCAAATGCGCCCATCATCTTCAAATGCGCTGCGTTACCGGCTAGTCTCGCAAGCATCCATATCGCCGTAGTCTTCCAACCAGAACGAGCCGGCCATGACAGACCTGTCCCGTACGCATGGATTCGCCAGTCAGGCCCTGGGCCTGCTGGACGGGCGTTTCTTTCGGCCCCCCCTGCCGGAGGGGCATGTGCCGCGTCCGCGCCTGTGCCAGCGTCTGTACACCGGCCTCGGCGGTCGCCTGCTGCTGGTCAACGCCCCGGCGGGTTTCGGCAAAAGCTCCCTGGCCATCGAGTTTTGCGAGGCACTGCCCGAATACTGGCGCAGCCTGTGGCTTGGCCTGAGCCAGCGAGATGCAGACCCAGGCCGCTTCCTTGAGCGCCTGCTCGAAGGGCTGCAGCAATACTGCCCGGCCTTGGGTGGCCAGGCCATGGGCTTGCTGAAAATGCGCCAGCGCCATCAGCCGTTCGCCTTCGAAGAGTGGCTTGACGGCCTGCTCGACGAGCTGGCGTTGTACCTGCAAGCGGATACACCTTTGCTGCTTGTACTGGATGATTATCACCTGGCCCAAGGGCCTGTACTCGACCGTTGCCTGCAGTTTTTCCTCAACCACCTGCCGGCCGGCCTGGTGTTGCTGGTTACCAGTCGCCAGCGCCCGGACTGGCACCTGGCGCGCCTGCGGCTGTCGCGTCAGCTTGTCGAGCTGAACGAACAGGATTTGCGCCTTACTGCCGAAGAGTCGCTGGCAGTGATCGGTCGCCAGCCCACGGGCCTGCGTGGCCAGGCCCTGGACAACCTTATCCAGCGCAGTGATGGCTGGGTGGCCGGGTTGCGTTTCTGGCAACTGGCGGCCAGCGACAGTGCCGACGAGCAGGCCTTGCCCCAGGCGCTGCATGGTGGCGAAGGGCTGATTCGCGACTACCTGCTCGAAGAAGTCATCGACATGCTGCCCGCCGATGTGCAGGCCTTCCTGTACGAAACCGCGTGCCAGGAGCGCTTCTGCGCCCAACTTTGCGATGCCGTGCGGGGCCGCCACGACAGCGCCGAGATCCTGCGTTTCCTGCAGGCGCACCAGGTGTTTCTGGTGCCGCTGGACGAGCACGGCCACTGGTTCCGTTATCACCACTTGTTCTCCGACTTGCTGCGCAGTCGCCAGGCCAACGAACCGCTGGCCGGCTTGCACTTGCGGGCGAGCCGTTGGTTCGAAGCCCAGGGCCTGCTGGACGAGGCGGTGGAGCAGGCCTTGCGTGCCGGCCACCTTGATGTTGCCGCCGACCTGGTGCAGAGCCTGTCCGAGGAGCAACTGCTGGCCGAACAGAACGTCGGCATGTTGCTGCGCTGGAAGATGGACTTGCCCGACAGCCTGCTGATCAGCACGCCAAGGCTTATCGTGCTGTACAGCTGGGCGTTGGGCCTGGCTTGCCAACTGGACGCGGCCGAGGAGCTTGCCGGCTACCTTAGCCGCTTCCTGCCCGCACCTTCGGCGACCGCGCAAAAGTCGATGCTGGCCCAGTGGCTGGCGCTGAGTGGGGTGATTGCCCGAGGCCGTGGTGACCGCGAGCGCACGTTGGCCTATTGCAGCGAAGCGCTGCAGAGCCTGCCAGGCAAGCGCTATGGCCAGCGCCTGGTGTGCCTGTCGACGCTGTCCAACCTGGCCATCGCCGATGGTGATTTCTGGCGGGCCCGCGGCTGGAACCGAGAAGCCCTGGAGCTGGCCCAGCGAGTCGGCAACCCGTTGTTCGAGGCCTTGGCCCATTACGACCGGGCGCGTGTACTGCACGCCCGTGGCGAAGTATTGCGGGCGCTGGACGAAGTGCGCCAAGGGCTGCAACGCCTGCAAGGGCTTTCGGCACAGCGGCTGTATGCCGTGCGCGCTCGTCTGACGCTTTACGAAGGCTATCTGTTGGTTTCGCGCCTGCAGCCTGCCCAGGGCCGTGCGCGGTTGCGCGCGGGGCTGGGCGAGGCGCGGGCCTGCCGGGACATCAGTGTGCTCATCGGCCATTGCGTGATCGCCACGCTCGATGGGCGGGAAGGGCACTTTGCCGAGGCCTTTGCCGAACTGGCCGAGGCTGAGCGCCTGATGCATATCTGGGACGTGCCCCCGGTCTACTACCTGGCCATGATTACCCTGGTCAAATGCGAACTCTGGCTGGCCCAGGGGCGCACCGACCTGGCCGAGTCCTGGCTGCTGCGCCTGGGCCAGACCTACGGCGGTGAGCAGCCAGCGGCAGCACCGGAGTTCCACCCACTGCTGCCGTTGCACATTGCGCTGCAGCAGGCGCTGCTCGAGCGTATCCAGTTACGTGGCGACGACGCCGTGCAACGTCTGGCCAGCCTGGTCGAGCGCGGGCAGGCCAGTGGCGGCATGATGCTCGCCGTCAGCGCCCTGTGCCAATGGCTCTCCCTGCTGCTGGACGAAGGCCGCGAAGGGCAGGCCGCGCAGTTGCTGCCAGGCTTGCTTGAGGCCGCCCGTGGCGGCGTGGTGCAACCGTTCCAGCCGCTGCTGGAAAAACACCCGCAATGGCTTCACGAGCAACTGCAGGCAGGTGCCGCGTGCCCGGTTCAGGCCGAACTGCTCAAGCGCCTGCCACCGCTGCCAAGCGCCAGCACGGGCAGTGGTGAGGCGTTGAGTGGCCGTGAGCTGGCTGTGCTCGAACTGATCGCTCAGGGTTGCTCCAATCAGCAGATCAGCGAGCGGCTGTTCATTTCCCTGCACACGGTCAAGACCCACGCCAGCCACATCAACAGCAAGCTGGGCGTCGAGCGGCGTACGCAGGCGGTGGCCAAGGCCAAATCCCTGGGGTTGCTGGCGTGATGCTGGCCCTGCAGGTCATTGCCCGCTAAAGTGATGGCCTGAGGCCATGGTTTGTGGCCGCCAATGCTCTACCCTCATCTTTCCCGACCTGCTGCCGATACAGCGATCGGTGGCATCGCCTCGCGCGATTTTTCAATCATTCCAAGGCAGGTCGTGTTGATGCTGCAGTACGGGCAAAAAAGCTTTCTGATCGTCGACGACTTTACCGACTTTCGCACGTCGACCCGTTCAATGCTGCGCGAGTTGGGCGTGCGCGACGTGGACACCGCTGACAGCGGCGAGCAGGCGCTGCGCATGTGCGCGCAGAAGCGCTATGACTTCATCCTGCAGGATTTTCACCTGGGTGATGGCAAGAAGAACGGCCAACAGGTGCTCGAAGACCTGATCATCGACAAGCACATCAGCCATGAGTGCGTGTTCATCATGGTCACGGCCGAGAGCAGCCAGGCCATTGTCCTCAGTGCCATCGAGCACGAGCCCGATGCCTACCTGACCAAGCCGTTCAACCGGGTTGGCCTGGCACAGCGCGTCGAGAAGCTGTATCAGCGCAAAACCTTGCTCAAGCCGATTCTGCAGGCCCTGGACCGCAGTCGCCCGGCCGAAGTGCTGGCGGCTTGTGCCGAACTGTGCAAGAAGGACCCGCGCCTGGCACCACTGTGCCTGCGCTACCGGGCCGATGCCTTGCGCAACCTCAACCGCTTCGAGGAGCTGGAAAAGTTCCTCAAGGCCATCCTGGCCAGTCGCCCGCAGCCGTGGGTGTACGCCGCATTGGGCGCCCTGATGCACAAGCGTGGCCAGAATGCCCAGGCCCAGGGCGTTTACGAGCAGGCACTCAAGGCGTTCCCGATCATGCCAGGGCTTTACGACGGCATGGCCGAAGTGCTGGTGGCGCAGGGCGATACCCGACGTGCGCAAAACCTGCTGGAAGAGGCGGTACGCCTGTCGCCACTGTCGGTGCGTCGGCAGTCGACACTGGGCAAGCTGGCGCTGGAAAACGAAGACTTCGAGAGCGCGTCGAAGGCGTTCCGCCATGCGGTGAACCAAGGGCAGAGCTCGCGCTACAAAGACGCCGAAAACAACCTAGGCCTGGTGCAGGCCCTGATGAGCAAGAATGCAGGCTTCGGCCTGGACGCCCGTACCCGGGTCGAGATCAACACCACGCTCAGCGAAGTGGCTAAGGAAAACCCCGAAGACCAAGGCTTGCAGGTTCGCGCGCGGATGATGAAAGCCGCCAGCCTGCAGCAGGCGGGCGACCCGGAAACGGCGGCCAAGCTGACCGAACAGGCGATTCAGCGCCTGGACAAGATGAACCAGTTTTTCTCGGTCGATTCGGCCCTGACCGTTGCCGCGCAGCTGCAGGCAATGGGGCAGGAAGCCGCCGCCATCGGCGTGCTGAAAAGCTGTGTGGAAAGTTATGGTGATGACCCCAAGGTCATGGAGAAAGTGGGCAAGCTGACCGACGACCCCACGGTGCTCAACGCCATTACCGAAGCGGTCACCCTCAATCGCCAGGGTGTGCGCAGTTACCAGGGAGGGCAGCTTGGCGAGGCGTTGCAACTGTTCCGCAAGGCGCTGGGTATGCAGCCGAAGAACATCAGCATCGCCCTCAACACCGCCCAGGCGCTGCTGCGTATTGGCGGTGACAACCCTCAGCCCGCGATCATGCAGGAATGCCAGGACGCCTTGACCAGCGTGGCCGGTATCCCTGCCAGCGACAATCGCTATGACCGTTACCGCAAACTGCACATCCGAGTGTTCGGCGCATGAATCAAGACAATCAGGGGCTGGACTTTTCCACGGTGATCGCCTCCACCGTGCACGACCTCAAGAGTTCGTTGTCGGCGCTGATCCAGTCCCACAACCAGTGGGTAGAACGCCTGCCCGAAGAGCTGCGCGGTGGTGCCGAGCAGGGCATCATGGAGCATGAGTTTCGCCACCTAAACGGCATGCTGGTGCAACTGCTGGGGCTCTATAAACTGGGTATCAACCAGCTGCCGGTGTGCCCGGACTACCATGAGCTGGACGATTTCATCGAAGCCCAGCTGGCGGCCCACCAGGAAGTGCTCAAGCACAACGACATCCTCGCCACCTGGCGCATCGACACCGACAACCCGCTGGGTTTCTTCGACCGTGAACTGGTGGCCTCGGTGATCGCCAACGTCATCACCAACGCCACCCGCTATGCCGGGCACGCCTTGCTGATTACCATCGAAGAGGCCGACAACCAGCTGGCCATCTGCGTGAACGATGACGGCCCGGGTTATCCAAAACACATGCTCGAGCGCCAGGAGGAGTACATCCAGGGCATCGACTCGACCAGCGGCAGTACCGGCCTGGGGCTGTATTTTGCGGCGCGGATTGCGGCGTTGCATGAAAGCGGCGGGGTGCGTGGGCGGATCGAGATTTCCAATGGCGGGGCGCTGGGGGGCGGGTTGTTCAGGTTGTTCCTGCCTTAAGATGTGTGGCGCTCGATCTCATGAGCGCCAAACCTCCCAAGGCATGAACCTCGTGCACCCACCTCATTTTCCTGTCAGGCTCTGGGCAAACCCCAGTTTTACCGCCGAGAGCATCATGACCCAATCCCCGCCTGCGATCATCCGCGAAACCTTCCCCGTAGGCCCCCTGCAATGCAACTGCACCCTGATCGGCGACCCCTTGACCAAAAAGGCCATCGTCGTCGACCCGGGCGGTGACCCGGACAAGATTCTGGCGCGCCTACAGGCCCATGGCCTGACGCTGGTGAGCATCATCCACACCCACGCGCACTTCGATCACTTCCTGGCTTCGGGCAAGCTCAAGGAACTGACCGGCGCTACCTTGCACCTGCACAAGGACGACCAGGTACTGTGGGACAATCTGGAGATGCAGTGCCAGATGTTCGGCGTTCCCTATACTCCGGTGCCGTCACCCGACCGCTGGCTGGGCGATGATGAAGAGCTGGCCTGTGGTTGTGGCGTGGCCCTGCATACGCCAGGCCATACCCCGGGCTCGATGAGCTTCTGGTTCGCCGATGCCAAGCTGTTGATTGCGGGCGATACCCTGTTCCGCCGTGGCATTGGCCGCACCGATTTGTGGGGTGGGGACCAGCGGGCAATCGTGCGTTCCATCAAGGAGCGGCTGTACCGGCTGGACGAAGAGGCCATCGTGGTGACCGGCCACGGGCCCGATACTCGGCTGGGCGATGAAATGCGCGAAAACCCCTTCGTACGTGCCTGATGGCACATGAAGGCACTTTCATGGAATTTTTCGTTGCCGATGCAATCCAAGGCTGGCATAGATCCCTTTGAGATCTGCCGCATTTATGAATTTCAGTAGGAGCTTGTCCATGTTCACCATGCGTCGTCTGATTATCGTCGCAACTGCCGCTGCCCTGATGACCGGCTGTGCCGGCCAGAACCCTTATGACAACCAGGGTCAGGCGCAGGGCTCCACGGGGATGAGCAAGACCGCCAAGTACGGCGGCCTGGGCGCGCTGGCCGGCGCCATCGCCGGTGCCGCCATCGACCACAACAACCGTGGCAAGGGTGCGCTGATCGGCGCTGCTGCGGTGGGCGCTGCCGCTGCCGGTTACGGCTACTACGCCGACAAGCAGGAAGCAGAGCTGCGTGCGCAAATGGCCAACACTGGCGTGGAAGTGCAACGTCAGGGTGACCAGATCAAGCTGATTATGCCGGGCAACATCACCTTCGCCACCGACTCGGCCAACATCGCCCCTAGCTTCTACTCGCCGCTGAACAACCTGGCCGGTTCGTTCAAGCAGTTCAACCAGAACACCATCGAAGTGGTCGGGTTCACCGACAGCACCGGCAGCCGCCAGCACAACATGGACCTGTCCCAGCGCCGTGCGCAGGCGGTCAGCACCTACCTGACCTCGCAGGGTGTGGATGCCTCGCGTATCTCGGTACGTGGCATGGGCCCGGACCAGCCGATCGCCAGCAACGCCGACGCCAATGGCCGTGCGCAGAACCGCCGTGTGGAAGTGAACCTGAAGCCGATTCCGGGTCAGCAGTATGACCAGCAGCAAGGCCAGGTTCAGCAGTATCCCTGATTGATCGCCGGGGCTGCAAAGCAGCCCCTGCTTCTAGCGCACCACGCTGGCCTGAATCGCCGTCAGGGCAATGGTATGCACGATATCGTCAACCTGAGCCCCACGCGGCAGGTCGTTCACCGGCTTGCGCAGCCCCTGCAGCATCGGCCCAAGGCTCACCCCGTCAGCACTGCGTTGCACCGCCTTGTGCGTGGTGTTGCCGGTGTTAAGGTCGGGGAACACGAACACCGTGGCACGCCCGGCCACCGGGCTGCCCGGCGCCAGGTCCCGTGCAATCGTCGGGTTGGCCGCCGCGTCGTACTGCAATGGCCCATCGATCAGCAACGCCTGCGCTGCACCTTGCGCCAGGCGTGTTGCCTCGCGCACCTTCTCCACTTCCTCATCGCTGGCTGAATCGCTGGAATAACTGATCATCGCCACCCGTGGTGCGATACCGAAGGCCTGCGCCGACTCGGCGCTCTGCCGGGCGATCTCTGCCAACTCGGCAGCGCTCGGGTGCGGGTTCATCACGCAGTCGCCGTACACCAGCACCTGCTCCGGGAACAGCATGAAGAACACCGACGACACCAGGCTTGAGCCAGGCGCAGTCTTGATCAGTTGCAGGGCAGGGCGAATGGTGTTGGCGGTGGAGTGCACCAGGCCCGAGACCAGGCCGTCCACTTCGTCCAGGGCCAGCATCATGGTGCCGATCACCACCGGGTCTTCCAGCTGCTGCTCGGCCATTGGCGCGTTGAGGTTCTTGCTCTTGCGCAGCTCTACCATGGGCTCGACATAGCGCCCGCGAATCAGCTCGGGATCGAGAATTTCCAGGCCAGGCGGCAGGGTAATGCCTTGGGCGCGTGCCACGGCGTCGACATCCTCGGGCTTGGCCAGCAGCACGCAGCGGGCAATGCCACGGGCCTGGCAGATGGCCGCAGCCTGCACCAGCAACGGCTCGGCGCCTTCGGGCAGGACAATTCGCTTGTTGGCCTGCTGCGCCCGCTGGATCAACTGGTAGCGGAACACAGCTGGCGACAGGCGCATTTCACGCGGGGTGCCGCAGCGTTGGTGCAGCCAGGCGGCGTCGAGGTGGCTGGCGACGAAGTCTGTGATGAACTCGGCGCGCTCGCGGTCGTCCACAGGGATTTCGCGGTTAAGCGAATTGAGCTGGTTGGCGGTGTCGTACGAGCCGGTGCTGACTGACAGGATCGGCAACCCAGCCTGCAGCGCGCCGCGGCACAGGCCGAGGATGCGCGCGTCGGGCTTGCTGTCACTGGTCAGCAGCAACCCGGCCAGTGGTACGCCATTGATCGCCGCCAGGCTGACGGCAAGGATGATGTCGTCGCGATCGCCCGGGGTGACCACCAGGGTACCCGAGGTCAGCAGCGGCACCGTGTTGGCCACGGTGCGCGCGCAAATAATGATCTTGCTCATGCGCCGCTGCTCGTAGTCGCCGGCATTGAGCACCTGGGCACCGAGCAGCTCGGCCACGTCGCGGGTGCGCGGGGCGTTCAATTCGGGTTGGTAGGGGATGCAGCCGAGCAGGCGGAAATCGTTGCCGCGCAGCAGGGGCGAGTGTTCGCGCAGGCGGGTGGCGAAGTCGGCCATGCTTTCGTCGGTGCGCACCTTGTTGAGGATGACACCGAGCACTTTCGGGTCGCGTGGGCCGCCGAACAGCTGGGCCTGCAGTTCGACCCGGCCGGACAGTTCGCTGAGCACTTCGTTTTCCGGGGCCGACACCAGGATCACCTCGGCATCCAGGCTCTTGGCCAGGTGCAGGTTGACCCGCGCCGCATAGCTGGCGTGGCGGGTGGGCACCATGCCCTCGACCACCACCACGTCGTTACCGATGCAGGCTTGCTGGTAGAGGCGGATGATTTCTTCGAGCAGCTCGTCCAGCTGGCCATCGCCGAGCATGCGCTCGACATGGGCCAGGCTCAGGGGCACCGGGGGCTTGATGCCATGGGTGCGGGCCACCAGTTCGGTGGAGCGCTCGGGGCCGGTATCACCCGGGTGGGGCTGGGCGATCGGCTTGAAGAAGCCGACCTTCAGGCCCGCGCGCTCCAGGGTGCGCACCAGGCCCAGGCTGATGGAGGTCAGGCCGACACCGAAGTCGGTCGGCGCAATGAAAAATGTCTGCATGCGTGCTTCTCGAAATAAGCGGTGCAAGAAATTAACGGCCAAGGGTAGCGCTATCGGCCCCTTGTGCGCACCAGCCGCATGCGAAAGGCTGGCCGATGTGCTGCGCGCGCTGGGCCGGGTCGAGCACCCAGGGGCGTGCCTGCCACGGTGGCTGGTGGCGCAGGTGCTGGGTATGGCCACAGGACAGTTCTGCCACCCAGTGGCCTTCTTCGTCCTGGTGGAAGCCGGTGATCCGACTGATGGGCCGCTGCTCGTCCGCGGCACGTTCGCAATCGGACGATGGCTTCGTTACACTTGTGCGCTCTACATTCTTTTGCAAAAGGTCTTGCCCCATGCTGATCGCCGCCAACAAGGCTGTCTCCATCGACTATACCCTGACCAACGACGCCGGGGAGACCATCGACAGCTCCGCCGGTGGCGCGCCGCTGGTTTACCTGCACGGTGCCGGCAACATCATCCCGGGCCTGGAAAAAGCCCTGGAAGGCAAGCAGGCCGGTGACGAACTGAACGTTTCCATCGAGCCGGAAGACGCCTACGGCGAATACCTGGCCGAACTGGTCAGCACCCTGAACCGCAGCCTGTTCGAAGGCGTCGACGAGCTGGAAGTGGGCATGCAGTTCCACGCTTCGGCGCCGGATGGCCAGATGCAGATCGTCACCATCCGCGACATCGACGGCGACGACGTCACCGTTGACGGCAACCACCCGCTGGCCGGCCAGCGCCTGACCTTCCAGGTCAAGGTTGTCAACGTGCGTGACGCCAGCGACGAAGAAATCGCTCACCGTCACATCCACGGTGAAGGTGGCCATCACCACTGATTTTCTGCGCTAAGCTCAGAAAGTCGCCAGGCGCTCGGGCAAGCCGATTTGCCTTCCTACGGGAGGTGGACGGTTTGGACGAGCGCCTTTTTAGTGGGCGGAATTTGCCTGCGCGGCAACCGGGAACCTGAGAGGGGATGTCATCATGAGTGCATTTCACGACCTGAAACTGGACGCGCTGAACGGAGGGGAGCTGCCCCTGGCCCCGTTCAAGGGCCAAGTGGTGCTGGTGGTCAACGTCGCGTCCAAGTGTGGGCTCACGCCGCAATACAAGGCCCTGGAAAACCTCTACCAGGTTTACAAGGACAAGGGCTTCAACGTGCTTGGCCTGCCGTGCAACCAGTTTGCCGGGCAGGAGCCAGGCAGCGAAAAGGAAATTCAGGAATTTTGCAGCCTCAACTACGGCGTGAGCTTCCCGCTGGGGGGCAAGCTGGAGGTCAACGGGCCGCAGCGCCATTCGCTGTACCGCCTGCTGGCGGGCGAAGGAGCCGAGTTTCCGGGCGACATCACCTGGAATTTCGAGAAGTTTCTGGTGGGCAAGGATGGGCGGGTGCTGGCGCGCTTTTCACCGCGTACAGCGCCAGATGATCCGGCGGTGGTGCAGGCTATCGAAAAAGCACTGGTCTGAAAGCCTTGCGCGGTCCCTGTAGGAACGGCCTTGTGTCGCGAAAGGGCCGCAAGGCCGCTCCTACACAGATCGCGTAGCATCAAGCCTGGAAGCAGGTGTGGCAGCCGCTTGGTTCCGGGCAGCACGCAGATACCCCTCAAACTGCTCGACAATCGCCGACCACCCCTGACGGCTTGCATGCTGCCGCGCATTCAGCCGCACCCGGCGCAACGTCTCCTCTTCTTCCAGCAACCAGCAGGCCGCATCGATGAACGCTGCCTGGTCCCCCGGCATCGCCAGCGCGCCGCTGTGACCATGGCGAATATGCTGCGCTGCGGCGGCCTCGTCGTAAGCGACCACAGCCAACCCCGAAGCCATGGCTTCGAGCACTACATTGCCAAAGGTTTCGGTCAGGCTCGGGAACAGAAACAGGTCACCGCTGGCATAGTGCTCGGCCAGCACCTCACCTCTCTGTGCGCCACAGAACACCGCATCCGGCACCTGCTGTTGGAGTGCTGAACGCTGTGGCCCGTCCCCCACCAGGATCAGGCGCAGGCGTTTCTGTGGATAAGTCTTCTGCAATGCCTCAAGGCACGGGCGCAGTAGCCCGAGGTTCTTTTCCACCGCCAGCCGCCCGACATGCAGCACGGCGATATCGTCCGGGCCTAGCCCCCAGCTTTCACGCAACGCCTGGCTGCGTCGGGCCGGGTTGAACAGGCAGGCATCGACACCTCGGGCCAGCAGGTCCAAGCGCTCGAAACCACGGCGTTCAAGCTCCAGACGCTGGCTGAGGCTGGGCACCAGGGTGATCGCTGTACGCCGATGGAACCAGCGCAGGTAGTGGGTGAGCAGGCGCGCCAGCAAGCCCAGGCCATATTGGCCGGAATACTGCGGGAAGTTGGTGTGAAAGCCACTGACCACCGCCAGCCCCAGGCGCCGGGCTGCGCGCAGGGCGCTGAGCCCCAGTGGCCCTTCGGTGGCGATGTACAGCACATCCGGGCGCTGCCGGCGCCAGCGGCGCATCAGCTTGTGCATCGACACCTCGCCCCACTGCAAGCCCGGGTAGCCGGGCAGGGCCCAGCCACGGCACAACATCAGGTTTGGGTCGTTGTGCACCGGTGTTTCACCGGCCTGACGTGGGCGTACCACCTCGACGTCGTGGCCGCGTTGGCGCAGCCCTTCGCTGAGGCGGCCAAGGGTATTGGCCACGCCGTTGATTTCGGGTGGGAAGGTTTCGCTGACCAGGGTAATGCGTAGGGCGGGTGTATTCATGACAAAAAGTTTCCGCCTGCTGGATTGCGCCAATGTGACGGCCATGTGACATGCAGATGACGCCCGACCGCCGACGCTTGCGCCTTTTTGAATATTTCCTGGTGCGGCACTCAAGAAGGTGCAGGCGGCAGCCGATGCAGATGCATTCGACTACGTGATGCGCTCCAGGAGAGCGATGATGTTCAACAACAAGCTCAAGCAAGAAATCCGGCAGCTGCGCGAAGACCTGATGTCCATCGAACAGGTCAAGAGTAGCCTCGACAACGAGATGCTGGTACTTCAACTCGACCCCCAGGGACGGATCGAGATGGTCAACGGCAACTTCGAGAGCGAGATGCTCTACCGTGCCGAACAATTGCTTGGACGCAACATTGAGGACATCGTCCCCGCGCATGTGAAGTCGCTGGATTTCTACCAACGCATGAAAAGCGCGATCACCCGTGGCGAGCACCTGAACGGTGCCTTCCGCTTGCTGCGCGGCAATGGCCAGGAAGCCTGGCTGCGCTCGATCCTGCAGCCGGTCAAGAACAGCGAAGGGCGTATCAAGTACTTCACCCTGCATTCCAGCGACCTCACCCGCACCATCGAGACTTCGCGCGAGCATGAAAGCCTGATCAAGGCGTTGATGCGCTCGACCGCCGTTATCGAGTTTGACCTGGACGGCACCATCCTCACTGCCAATGACCGTTTCCTGGCCACCGTCGGCTATCGCCTGGAGCAAATTCGCGGCAAGCACCACCGCATGTTCTGCGAGCCCGAAGAGGCCAACTCGGCCGGCTATCAGGCGTTCTGGGACAAGCTGCGCCGTGGTGAATACGTTGCCGAACGCTTCAAGCGCATCGACGCCCACGGCCGGGTGATCTGGCTGGAGGCCTCGTACAACCCGATCTTCGACGCCCATGACGTGCTGTACAAAGTGGTCAAGTTCGCCACTGTGATTACCGACCAGGTCAACCAGGAACAGGCGGTGGCCGAGGCAGCAGATGTTGCCTACAACACCTCGCTGGGTACCGATGTCAGCGCCCAGAAGGCCACCGATGTGGTTACCCAGACCGTCAGCGTGATGCGTGGCCTGGAAGCCTCGATGCAGGAGGCGGCCGAGGGCATTCAGGCGCTGGATACCCAGTCGCGGGTAATCGGTTCCATCATCAAGACCATCAGCGACATCGCCGGGCAGACCAACCTGCTGGCGCTCAATGCCGCTATCGAGGCGGCCCGTGCCGGCGAACAGGGGCGGGGTTTTGCCGTGGTTGCCGACGAAGTGCGTCAACTGGCCTCGCGTACCAGCACCGCCACCGAGGAAATCGCCCGGGTGGTGAAGCAGAACGAGCAACTGGCGCAGGCGGCGGTGGCGATCATCGACACCAGCAAGCGCCAGGCCGAGCAGGGGCTGGCACTGGCTGACGAGACGGGTAGCGTGATTGTCGAGATCCAGGACGGGGCCAAGCGTGTGGTGGATGTGGTGGGGCAGTTTTCCAGCCGGTTGGGGCAGTGATGACGTTCCTATGAACGTCGGCACTGCGATCGCTCTTTGTGGGAGCGGGCAAGCCCGCGAAGCAGGCGCTGCGGTGGATGGCACGGGCTACGCCCGTGTTCGCGGGCGCGCCCGCTCCCACAGAGCCCGCGCAGGTTATGGCAACCGTTCATGGCTCTTGGGTATTACTTGCGCTCCCGCACCCAGAACAACGTAGCCCCGGCCACCGCCGCCGGCATCATCAGCACGTTCACCCCCGGAATCATCAGCGCCAGGTAGGTAATCCCGCCAAAGCCCAGGCTCTGCCAGCGCTTGCTGCGCAGCCAGGCGAGCATGTCCTGCCAGCTCATCTTGTTGTTGTCCGCCGGGTAGTCGATGTACTGGATGGCCATCATCCATACCCCGAACATCAGCCACAGTGGTGCGGCCACCACGTTCACCACCGGGATGAACGACAGGATGAACAGGCCAATAGCCCGTGGCAGGAAGTAGCCCAGCTTGCGCATTTCGCGGCTGAAAGTGCGCGGCACCATGGCCACCAGCTCACCCCAGCTGAACGCCGGGAAGTTATCCTGGCCGCGCACCACCACCTCGACCTTTTCCGCCAAAAAGCCGTTGAACGGTGCGGCAATGATGTTGGCCACCAGGGTGAAGGTGAAGAACACCATCAGCAGCAGCAAGGCCACGAACAGCGGCCAGAGGATGTAGCTGAGGAAGCTCAGCCAGTCCGGAAGCGTTGGCATGAGCGCGTCCAGCCACAGGCCGAACTGGTGGCCGGCGAAGTAGATCAGGCCACCGAACAGCAGCAGGTTGACCGCCAACGGCAGCAGCACGAACAACCGCAGGTTGGGGCTCAGCACCAGTTTCAGGCCTTCGCGCAGGTATTGGGGGCCAGAGAGGACAGGGGCTTGCATCGAGGTACTCCGCAGAGAAGGAAAACGCGCTGACCTTACCGAGTTTGCCGCGCCGACGAAAGGCGGGTTGCGGGCGGGAAACGGGATGTAACAAAAGCGCCAGGGACGTGTTTATCGATGAAATCGCAGCATAGACGATGCCTATGAGGTGGATTGTCTAAGGATATTTCCTTAATCTTTGCGACCTCGCTACAGTGCGCTCAACTTTCCGCTTTTCGGGCCTGCGCGTTGTAGCCTTCCCCAAGTGCTGCGTGGGTCCGTTTTAAATTTCCAGCTGGCGCAGCCGGTACACCGATGCCGGCCCGTGCGGCCCGCTCGACAGGAGTTCGACATGTCTGAAGTACGTCATTCGCGCGTCATCATTCTCGGTTCCGGCCCTGCCGGTTACAGCGCCGCAGTCTATGCTGCCCGCGCCAACCTCAAGCCGCTGCTGATCACCGGCATGCAGGCCGGTGGCCAGCTGACCACCACCACCGAAGTCGACAACTGGCCGGGCGACCCCCACGGCCTGACCGGTCCGGCCCTGATGCAGCGCATGCAAGAGCACGCCGAGCGTTTTGAAACCGAAATCGTCTTCGACCACATCAATGCCGTCGACCTGGCCAACAAGCCGTTCACCCTGCAGGGCGACAGCGGCAAGTACACCTGCGACGCACTGATCATCGCCACCGGTGCCAGCGCCCGTTACCTGGGCCTGCCGTCGGAAGAAACCTTCATGGGCAAGGGCGTTTCGGCCTGCGCCACCTGCGACGGCTTCTTCTACCGCAACAAGCCGGTCGCCGTGGTTGGCGGTGGCAACACTGCCGTGGAAGAGGCGCTGTACCTGGCCAACATCGCCAGCAAGGTGACCCTGGTACACCGTCGCGAAACCTTCCGCGCCGAGAAGATCCTGGTCGACAAGCTGAACGCCCGTGTGGCCGAAGGCAAGATCGAGCTCAAACTCAACGCCACCCTGGACGAAGTGCTGGGTGACAACATGGGCGTGACCGGTGCGCGCCTGAAGAACAACGACGGCAGCAGCGACGAAATCAAGGTCGACGGCGTGTTCATCGCCATTGGCCACACCCCGAACACCTCGCTGTTCGAAGGCCAGCTGACCCTGAAAGACGGCTACCTGGTGGTCAACGGCGGCCGTGAAGGCAACGCTACTGCCACCAACGTTGAGGGTGTGTTCGCTGCAGGTGACGTGGCAGACCACGTTTACCGCCAGGCCATTACCTCGGCCGGCGCCGGCTGCATGGCTGCTCTGGACGTAGAACGTTACCTGGACGGCCTGGCCAACGCCTCGTTCTGATCCAATGACGCCGGGGCCGCTCTGCGGCCCATCGCCGGCAAGCCAGCTCCCACAAGAACTGCACCGCCTTCAGGCCTTTCGCGGTACCTGTGGGAGCTGGCTTGCCGGCGATAGGGTCCTCAGCAACGGCAACAAAAAACCGGCTCAATGGCCGGTTTTTTGTTGCCTGCGGTCAGCTCACAGGCTGAGCCGCATCGACAGGTCCACCGCCTTCACATCCTTGGTCATGGCACCAATCGAGATGTAGTCCACGCCGGTTTCGGCAATCACACGCAGGGTCGTTTCGTTGACCCCACCGCTGGCCTCCAGCTTGGCCTTGCCCGCGTTGATGCGCACTGCTTCGCGCATTTCGTCCAGGTTCAGCTCATCAAGCATGATGATGTCCGCGCCAGCGGCCAGCGCCTCGCGCAGTTCATCCAGGCTTTCCACTTCGATCTCAACCGGCTTGCCTGGCGCAATACGGTGTGCGGCGGACACGGCTTCGGCCACGCCGCCGCTGGCAGCGATGTGGTTTTCCTTGATCAGGAACGCGTCGTACAGGCCGATGCGGTGGTTGTCGCAGCCGCCGCAGGTTACTGCGTACTTCTGCGCCAGGCGCAGGCCCGGCAGTGTCTTGCGGGTGTCCAGCAGGCGCACCTGGGTGCCTTCCACCAGGTCGGCCAGGAAGCGCGCACGGGTGGCTACCCCCGACAGCATCTGCAGGAAGTTCAGCGCGCTGCGCTCACCGCTCAGCAGCGAACGGGCCGGGCCTTCCAGGTGGAACAGCGGCTGGTTGGCAGTCGCCCGCTCACCGTCCGCCACCTGCCAGTGCACCGCCACGCGTGGGTCGAGCTGACGAAAAACGGCATCGACCCAGGCGGTACCAGCGATCACGCAGTCTTCGCGGGTGATGATGGTCGCCTTGGCGAGGCGCTCGGCCGGGATCAGCTGCGCGGTGATATCGCCACTGCCGATGTCTTCCAACAGTGCACGGCGCACGTTGGCTTCGATTTCAGCGGTCAGGTCGGCGAGGCGTAGGTTCGGCATGTTCGGCTCCACTAGCTAGATGCCCGCGATTATAGGGCAGGGGGCCGGTGTGTACAGCCGCCTTGGCGATGTCCGTTGGTCGGGCATTGTGAGCAATTCGAGCCCATTCGGGTCATTAACCGGTCGGTGAAACGGCGCTGGCAGCGATGCGATTTTTTACCGATAATAGCGCCCAGTATTTGGCGTCATAGCTTTGACGATCATCAGCCCCTGTCGGGCAAGACACCCTGCAAGGAGTCCAGGATGCAGAAAGAAGGCAAGGTGGTGCCCTTGGCGGCTGCCATCGACCGAGGGGGGCGTACGCCTCTTCCTTGCCTTCCGGTATTGCTGCTGCAGGTCCGCGACAAGGCCGCCTTGCAGTTGCGCAAAGGCTTGCAGGACTTGTTCGACAACGCCGATGACACGCTCTTCGAAATGGCTGACAAGGCCTTCGACCGTTATGACCAGCATCTGTACTTCGAAGCCATGCGTGATCTGAGGCTCAAGCGCAAAAGCATCGAACGCGGCTTTCTTGATACCTTCCATGACACTTACGCACGCATCGGCCAGCCCGACCCGCTGGCGCACCTGGCGGAACCGGGCAGTTTGCGGACCAAGGCCCAACGGGAACGGGCTGCGGCAATGGAAGGCATGGTTGCGCGGGTGCTGTCACGCGATGGTATTGGCCTGCAGCAACTGGGCCTGCGCTTGCAGGCGCTGCTCGATCACCCCCTGCATGAGCAGCACAACCCGTTGGGCCCGGCCGCTTTGTGCGGGTACTTCCTGGACGCCGGGCGCAACCTGGGGGTTGGTTTACGGGTCAAGCTGGTGCTGCTCAAGCTGTTCGAGCGCTATGTGCTGCGTGATGCCGACATTCTCTATGCCGACGCCAACCAGCTGTTGGCCGCAGCCGGTGTACTGCCGGAGTTGCAGCCGGCACCGCGCCGGCGCGCCGAAGACAGGCGCTTGCGCACACGACGAGGGCCGTTGAGCCAAGGCCAGGACGTTGGGGCAGATGCGGCAGGGCAAGCGTATTTCGCCTCATTGCAAACCTTGCTGGCCCCACTGCGCGGGCAGTTCGCACCGCGATTGCAGGCGGTGGCTGCTGCCCAGCCGATCAGCACGGCCGACCTGATTCGTCTGCTGTCGCACTTGCAACACTATGTACCCGCAACTCACGAGGCAGATGACTTCGAGCTCGGCCAGCAGCTTGAGCAACTGCTGTTGCGGGTCAGTGTGCGCAGCGGTACGCGCCGGCGCATCGCCGTGGACGATGAGGACGTGATCAACCTGGTCGGCCTTGTGTTCGCCTTCATCCAGCGTGATGACAACCTGCCCGCCAGCCTGCGCGCACTGCTTGTGCGCCTGCATATTCCCTTGCTCAAGGTAGCATTGCTGGACAAGGGGCTGTTCAGCCGGGCCAGCCACCCGGGGCGCCGGCTGATCAACGAGATTGCGGGTGCGGCCATTGGCTGGGAGTGCGGCAGCGAAGGCCTGCGTGACAGCCTTCACCTGCGGGTAGAAAGCACAGTCCAGCGCCTGCTCAATGATTTTGCCGAAGATGCTGGCCTGTTTGCCGATCTTCTCGATGAGTTTCTTGCATCCAACCAGGAGGAACGGCGGCGCAACGAGCTGCTTGAACAGCGCACCCGCGACGCCGAAGAGGGGCGGGCCCGTGCCTTGCAGGCGCGGCACCAGGTGCAGTTGGTACTCAACCAGCGCCTGCGCGGTCGGGTATTGCCCCTGGTGGTGGTGCAGATGCTGGTGCAAGCCTGGAGCCAGGTACTGCAGTTGGCCTGGCTGAAGCAGGGTGAAGCCTCCCAGGGCTGGCGCGATGCCCTGCAGACCGTGGATGCGTTGCTGGCCAGCATCACCCCGGGGCATGAGCCGCAAGCACTTTTGCAGCAGGTGCCGGGCCTGCTCAAGGCGCTGCGCGATGGCCTGGCCAGCGTGGCGCTGGATTCGGCAGCAACCCGAGAGTTCTTCCTGCAACTGGAGCAGTTGCACCTGCATGCCTGTGCGGGCACTGAGCTACCGGCTGGCCATGACAAGCCCTTTGCCGAAGTGCTGGTGGACGAGGACATCGTGCTGGCGATGGCCGAAGAGCCGGCCTGTGCACCGCTGCAATTTGCCGATGGGCAGGCGGCAACGCTGCAGCATGTGCAGCGCTTGCGCATCGGCAGCTGGGTTGAAGTCATGGATGACGGCGAACCGCTGCGTTGCAAACTGGTAGCGCACGTCGGCAGTAACGACAGGCTGGTATTCGCCAGCCGTACCGGCATGAAAGTGCGTGAGTGGAACAGCACTGCCCTGGCCCAGGCACTGCACCGAGGGGACGTACGGATGCTGGATGACGGTTTGTTGTTCGAGCGGGCGCTGGAGGCGGTGCTCGATGGGTTGCGGCAACCTTGGGTGCAGTAGGCGGCAACATTACAATCATTCACATGCAAACGGTGTTGAGCGCAGGGCATACTGTTGACCTGTTCACGGCGTTTTCAGGATCTGCCCCATGCAATTGGACCGTGCCACTGGCTGGTTTCACGGAACCGGAATCACCCACTGCCCTTCGCCGAACTTCAATGCCCGCCCTGAAGGCGAATCGATTTCCCTGCTGGTGATTCACAACATCAGCCTGCCGCCAGCCTGTTTCGGCACCGGCAAGGTGCAGCAGTTTTTCCAGAATCGCCTGGACCCCGATGAGCATCCTTACTTCGACAGCATCAAGCACCTGACCGTGTCAGCGCACCTGTTCGTCGAGCGTGACGGGGCGGTGACCCAGTTCGTGTCGTTGCTCGATCGCGCTTGGCACGCGGGTGTGTCGCGTTTCGACGGGCGTGAAGGCTGCAACGATTTCTCCATCGGTATCGAACTGGAAGGCACTGACGACCAGGCCTATACCGACGCCCAGTACGCCGTGCTGGAACAGCTTACCCGGCACATTCGTAGCGCCTGGCCGGCCATCGACCTGAGCCGCATTCAGGGCCACAGCGACATTGCCCCGCAACGCAAGACCGACCCCGGCCCGTCCTTCGATTGGCCGCGCTACCGCGAAGCGTTGTTGCACAACGAGGACAAGGCATGAGTTTTCTGGTGTTGTTGCTGGCGCTGTGGGTCGAGAAGTTTTCGGCCCTGCGCCACCGCGTGCAGCGCGACGGGTTCTTCCTTGGCGAACTGGTGCGTCTGGAGCGCAGCGGCAAGATACACCCTTGGTGGACGCTGGCCATTCTGGTGCTGGCACCGGTAATGCTGCTGGTGTTGCTGCTGCATGTACTGGAGCCGGTGGCATATGGGTTGTTGGCCTTGCCGGTGCACCTGCTGGTGCTGGTCTATAGCCTGGGCCGTGGTGATGCCAAGGCCTCGCTTGGGCCGTTCCGCGATGCCTGGCGGCGCGGTGATGACCAGGCTGCGCTGCATGTTGCAGAGCGTGACCTGGGGCTGGCCGCCGACGAGCCGCACAGCTTGCTGGTAAGGGTGCAGGGCAACCTGCTGTGGCAGGTGTACCAGGGCTTTTTCGCGGTGATCTTCTGGTATTTCGTGCTGGGGCCTGGGGCGGCGCTGGCTTATCGCCTGCTGGCGCTGTGCGGCGAGCACAGCAAGCAGCCTGCGCTGAAGGCGCGGGCCGAACAGCTGCGGCACATCATGGACTGGCTGCCGGTGCGGGTACTGGCGTTGAGCTTTGCCCTGGTGGGCAACTTCCTCTCGGTCACCCGGGTGATGTTGCACGAGGTGCTCAACTGGCACATCAGTGCGGCGCACCTGGTGGCCCGTGTCGGGCGCATTGCCGATGACATTCCCGACGATGAAGACAGCCAGCGTGGGCTGGGGCGGCTGGACAGCCTGTGGGAGCTGCTGCTGCGTTGTGCGGTGTTGTGGTATGCCGGGTTTGCGCTGTGGACAGTGCTGGTCTGAACTGAATTTGCTGGCCTCTTCGCGGGCACGCCCGCTCCCACAGGTATGGCGCCGAACTCAGGGTTGCCGCGGTCTCTGTGGGAGCGGGCGTGCCCGCGAAGAGGCCATGACAGGCAACAAAGCATCTACCAGCCGAACAACTCACAAGCATTGCGGCTGCTAGCTTCTGCCAGCTCCCCGACATCAATCCCCATTACCTCGGCCAGCGCCCCGGCAATCTCTGGCAAATGCTCCGGGCTGTTCCTCACCCCCGGGTACATCACCGGCGCCATGTCTGGCGCATCGGTCTCCAGCACCACACTCTCCAGCGGCAGCCGCGCCAGGGTCTTGCGTAGCCGCAGTGCCTGTGGCCACGTCGCGGCACCGCCAAGCCCGAGCTTGAAGCCCAGCTTGATGTACTCGCGCGCCTCTTCGTAGCTGCCGGCAAACGCATGGATCACCCCCGCCCGCACCGGTTTGTAGCGCTTGAGCGTGGCAATCACCTGCGCATGGCTGCGGCGTACATGCAACAGCGCAGGCAGTTCGAAATCGCAGGCCATCTGCAGTTGCGCTTCAAACAGGTCCTGCTGGCGGTTTTTGTCCAGGTCTTCAAGGTAGTAGTCCAGGCCAAATTCACCCACGGCGCACAGCCGCGTATCGCCGTGCAGGCGTTCCAGCCATTCGCGCAACTGAACGAGGTGCTCCGGGCGGTGCTGGTCGAGGTAGACCGGGTGCAGGCCGAGTGCCGCGAACAGGCGCTGATCGGTGCAGGCCAGGTCCCACACCCGCTGGAAATTCGCCTGGTACACCCCCAGCACCACCATACGTTCCACCCCACGCGCCGCCGCATTGGCCAGCAGGCGCGGGCGGTCGGCGTCGAAGTCGGGGAAGTCCAGGTGGGTGTGGGTGTCGATCAGGCGCATGGTCAGGCTGCAGTGATGCGCTGCTTGAAGGTACGACCAACGGCATGCACACCTGGCTCGTAGCGCTTTTCCTCGATGGCGGCCAGCGCCAGCTCCAGCGCGGTGGCGGCAATCAGGCCATGCTGCTGGGCCATGGCATTGACCGGCAGCGGCAGGAAATCAAGCAACTGGTTGTCGCCAAAGGTGCCCAGCTGCAGCTGGCGCGAATCGGCAGGGCGCGCCTGCAGGGTATCGAACACCCCTTGCAGCAGTACGTACGAGGTGGTCACCAAGGCATCCGGCAGGCCGCCCAGGTCGTCGATCAGCTGTTGCATCAGGCGCTGGCCGCACTCGCGGCTGAACGCTTCACCCTGATAGCGGCGCACTTCACCGGCATAGCCTTGCAGCGCCTCGTCGAAGCCGCCGGCACGCGCCTGGCTGACGGACAGCTCAGGACGGGCGCCGATCAGGGCAATGCTGCGCGGGGCGGCACTAAGCAGGCTGGCGGCCAGTTGGCGGCTGGCATCACGATCGTCGCTGATCACCGAGCAGAAGTGCGCAGGGTCCAGGCGGCGGTCGATGGCGATCACCGGCAGGCCTTTGTCCTGCAAATCGCGGTAGCTGTCATCTTCCGGCGGCAGGCAGCTGGCGACGAACAGCGCGTCGCAGCGGCGGGCGCGGAACAGTTGCTGCAACTGGCGCTCGCTGTCGGGCTGGTCATCGCTGCTGGCGATCAGCAACTGGTAGCCACGGGCGCGGGCGCCTTGCTCCAGCTGCTTGGCAATGCGGGCGTAGCTGGGGTTCTCCAGATCCGGGAGAATGAAGCCCAGGGTGCGGGTGTGCCGGCTGCGCAGGCCAGCGGCCTGCGGGTTTGGGGTAAAGCCATGGGCTTCGACCACTGCACGCACGCGCTCGACGGTGGTGTTGCTGATGCGCTGCTGTTCAGCCTTGCCGTTGATGACATAGCTGGCTGTGGTCACGGACACACCGGCCAGGCGGGCGATATCGCTGAGTTTCACCGAATTTTCCTTGTTATTTCCGGGGCTGGCTGTAAGGCCGGACCGGGCATTTTGACCCAGCGCAGGCATCACGCGCAGACGACCATTGTCGCAATTGTCCGACAGGATGGGGCTTTTTACCGGGCAGATTATCGAGTAACGTGGCCGTCTGGTCAGATTAAACGTTTCAGCCGCCGAATTTTCTGCCTCGGCTGCCATCTGTGCAAGGCTGTTGAACTGGCCCTTCATGTGAATTTCACAACAATACTCCAGTACCCGACCGGGAACTGCAAAAGGAGAAGGTCATGCTCGAGCTCGCCAAGGAGCAGATAGCCATGGGCCAGACGGCCGCCGACAAGGCCGAGGCGTTGTGCCTGCTGGCGGACCGGCTGGTCGCTGACGGCCTGGTCGCCGAGGGTTACCTGCAAGGGCTGCAGGCCCGCGAGGCCCAAGGCTCAACGTTCCTTGGCCAGGGCATCGCCATCCCCCATGGCACGCCACAAACCCGCGATCTGGTGCATGCCACGGGCGTGCGCCTGTTGCAGTTTCCCGAAGGCGTAGACTGGGGTGATGGGCAAAGGGTCTACCTGGCCATTGGCATTGCTGCACGCTCCGATGAACACCTGCGCCTGCTGCAGCTGCTCACCCGTGCCCTGGGTGAGACCGACCTGGCCGAAGCGCTACGCCGGGCCAGCTCTGCCGAAGCGCTGCTCAAGTTGCTGCAAGGTGCGCCTCAGGAACTGGCGCTGGATGCGCAGCTGGTCGGCCTGAACGTTCCCGCTGAGGATTTCGACGAACTGGCCTGGCGCGGTGCCCGCCTGCTGCAGCGTGCCGACTGTGTTAACAGCGGTTTTGCCGCCGTGCTGCAACAGGCCGAGCCGCTGCCATTGGGCGAGGGCCTGTGGTGGCTGCACAGCGAGCGTCAGGTGCGCCAACCCGGCCTGGCCTTCATCACCCCGCAGCAGCCACTGCGTTACCGTGACCAGCCGCTCAACGGCCTGTTCTGCCTGGCCAGCCTCGGCGCGGCCCACCAGGCCTTGCTTGAGCGCCTGTGCGAAGTGCTGATCGAAGGGCGTGGGCAAATGCTCTACCAGGCCACCAGCAGCCGTGCGGTACTGGAAGTGCTGGGGGGCGAGGCGCCAGCGGATTGGCCCAGTGCGCGCATCGTGCTGGCCAACCCGCATGGCTTGCATGCGCGCCCGGCCAAGGTGCTGGCGCAACTGGCCAAAGGCTTCGAGGGCGAGATCCGCGTTCGCGTGGTCGACAGTGCGCAGCCGGCGGTGTCGGTGAAGAGCCTGAGCAAGCTGCTCAGCCTCGGCGCCCGCCGTGGCCAGACGCTGGAGTTGGTGGCCGAACCGGGCATCGCCGCCGATGCCTTGCCGGTGCTGCTGGCGGCCATCGAACAGGGCCTGGGCGAAGAGGTCGAGCCGCTGGCGCAACGTGAAGCACCCATTGCCAGCGTTGCGGCCGACGTGCTGCAAGCCCCCGTGGCCGGAAGCCGTATCCAGGGCGTGGGCGCTGCCCCCGGCATTGCCAGCGGCCCGGCGCATGTGTGTGTCGAGCGTGAGTTCGACTATCCGCTACGTGGCGAATCCAGTGCTCTGGAGCGGCAAAAGCTGCGTCAGGCCATAGCGGCGGTGGACAGCGACCTGCAGGCTTTGGTGAAGCGCAGCGACAAAGCCATTGGCGAGATCTTCGTCACCCACCAGGAAATGCTCGCCGACCCGGCCCTGACCGACGATGTCGAACAGCGCCTTGCCCAAGGCGAAAGTGCTGCGGCAGCCTGGATGGCGGTAATCGAAGCCGCAGCCCGTCAGCAAGAGGCGCTGCACGATGCCTTGCTGGCCGAACGCGCCGCCGACCTGCGCGACATCGGCCGCCGCGTGCTGGCGCAATTGTGCGGTGTGCAGGCCCAGGTTGAGCCGGAACAACCTTACGTACTGGTGATGACCGAAGTCGGCCCGTCCGATGTGGCGCGGCTGGACCCAAGCCGGGTCGCCGGCATCGTCACCGCTCAAGGAGGCGCCACTGCCCACAGTGCCATCGTCGCCCGTGCGTTGGGCATTCCTGCAGTGGTGGGTGCGGGGGCAGCGGTCCTGCTGCTTGAGTCCGGCACGCCGCTGTTGCTCGATGGCCAGCGCGGCGTGGTCAACGTGGCGCCGCCGGAAGAAGAATTGCAACGCGCCCTGGCCGAGCGTGATGCCCGCGAGCAACGCCTGCAGGCCGCGTGGGCCAATCGCCTCGAACCCGCCGTGACCCGCGATGGCCACGCTGTCGAGGTGTTCGCCAACATCGGGGACAGCAACGGCATCGCCAAGGTGGTGGAGCAGGGCGCCGAAGGCGTCGGCCTGCTACGCACCGAACTGATTTTCATGGCACACCCCCAGGCCCCGGACGTGGCGACCCAGGAAGCCGAGTACCGCCGCGTGCTCGATGGCCTGGACGGGCGACCGCTGGTGGTGCGCACCCTCGATGTCGGCGGCGACAAGCCGCTGCCGTACTGGCCGATCGCCGCCGAAGAAAACCCTTTCCTTGGCGTGCGCGGCGTGCGCTTGACTCTGCAGCGCCCGCACATCATGGAAGACCAGCTGCGTGCCTTGCTGCAGGCTGCCGACAATCGCCCGCTGCGTATCATGTTCCCGATGGTTGGCCAGGTACACGAGTGGCGCGAGGCGCGGGCCATGGTCGAGCGCTTGCGTGCAGAAACCCCGGTGGCCGACTTGCAACTGGGCATCATGGTCGAAGTGCCTTCGGCGGCCTTGCTGGCGCCGCAACTGGCGCGTGAAGTGGACTTCTTCAGCATCGGCACCAACGACCTGACCCAATACACCCTGGCCATCGACCGTGGCCACCCAAGCCTTTCGGCCCAGGCCGATGGCCTGCACCCGGCCGTGCTCAGCCTGATCGACATGACCGTGCGCGCCGCCCATGCCCATGGCAAGTGGGTAGGCGTATGCGGCGAGTTGGCGGCCGATCCGCAGGCGGTGCCTGTGCTGCTGGGGCTGGACGTTGACGAGCTCAGCGTATCTGCGCGCAGCATCGCCGAAGTCAAGGCCCTGGTTCGCCAGGCCGATCACCAGACGGCCCGCGCCCTGGCGCGCGAGGCCCTGCAACAAGACAGCGCTGCGGCGGTTCGCGCGCTGGTGGAGCGTTTCTGAATGGCCAAGATCCTCACCCTCACCCTGAACCCGGCGCTGGATATCACCATCGGCCTGGACATCCTGCGCCCGGGGCAAGTCAACCGCAGCCAGGTGCAACAGAGCCACGCAGCGGGTAAAGGGCTGAACGTTGCCCAGGTACTGGCCGACCTGGGGCACAGCGTGACCGTCGGCGGCTTTCTCGGGCAGGACAACCTGCAGCCATTCGAAGCGCTGATCCAGTGGCGCGGTTTTGCCGACTGCTTTGTTCGCGTGCCGGGCGAAACCCGCAGCAACATCAAGCTGGTCGAGGCCGATGGCCGCGTCACCGACATCAACGGCCAGGGCCCGGAAGTTGATGAGGCGGCGCGTAGCGCGTTGCTGCGCCGCCTGAAACAGGTCGCCCCAGGCCATGATGCGGTGGTGGTGGCTGGAAGCCTGCCGCGTGGCATCAGTGCCGAGTGGTTCCGCCAGTTACTCGACCAGTTGAAGGCATCGGGCCTGAAGGTCGCGCTGGACAGCAGCGGCGAAGCCTTGCGTGCGGGCCTGCAAAGCGCCCCTTGGCTGGTCAAGCCCAATACCGAAGAGTTGGGCGATGTACTCGGCCTGGCTGTGGATAACCCGGCGCAGCAACGTGCAGCCGCCGAGCACCTGCTGGCCAGCGGCGTCGAACATGTGGTGGTGTCTGCAGGTGAGCAGGGTGTCAGCTGGTTCGCCCGCGATCTGGCCGTACACGCCTGCCCACCCAAGGTGCGGGTCGCCAGCACGGTGGGGGCGGGGGATTCGCTGGTAGCCGGCATGGTCCATGGCCTGCTGCAGGGCGAGCTGCCTGCGCAGACGTTGGCCCGCGCCACCGCGATTGCCGCCCAGGCCGTCACCCAGGTTGGCTTCGGCATCCGTGACCGCGAGCAACTGGCGCGTCTGGAAGCGGCCGTGCAACTGACAGAACAACAAGAGGGTTGCCGATGAACATTGCCATTGTCACCGCCTGCCCCAACGGCCAGGTGTCGAGTGTGCTGAGCGCACGCTTGTTGTCCGCCGCTGCCCAGCGGCGTGGCTGGAGTACCAGTGTCGAAGTGCAGGACGCCGGGCACCCGGAACGGCAACTGAGTGCGCAGCAGATCGCCGACGCCGACTGGGTGCTGGTAGTCAGCACTGGCGCAGTGGACCTGGCCCGCTTTGTCGGCAAGCGCGTGTACCAGAGCACACCCTCCCAGGCGCTGGCCGACCGTGAAGGCTTCCTCGATGAGGCGGCCGCCAATGCCCAGCCGTTGGTGGCGGCATCAGACGCCCCAGTCGCCGTTGGCAGCGCTGTCACGCGAATCGTTGCGGTCACTGCTTGCCCGACCGGCGTCGCGCACACATTCATGGCCGCAGAAGCCTTGCAGCAAGCGGCACAACAGATGGGCTATCAACTCACGGTCGAAACCCAGGGTTCGGTCGGGGCGCGCAATCCCTTGTCTGCCGAGGCCATCGCAGAGGCGGATGTGGTGCTGCTGGCCGCTGACATCGAAGTGCCCACTGCGCGGTTTGCCGGCAAACGGATCTACCGTTGTGGCACTGGCATCGCCCTCAAGCAAGCCCGCGCCACGCTGGACAAGGCCCTGGCCGAAGCCAAAGTGGAAAGCAGCGCCGATGCCGTAGCCGCTGCCAGTACGGCAAAGGGCGAGAAGACCGGAGTGTACAAGCACCTGCTGACCGGGGTGTCGTTCATGCTGCCCATGGTGGTGGCCGGTGGGCTGCTGATTGCCCTGTCGTTCGTGTTCGGCATCGAGGCGTATAAAGAACCGGGCACCTTGCCGGCGGCGTTGATGCAGATCGGTGGCGAGGCTGCGTTCAAGCTGATGGTACCGCTGTTGGCGGGCTACATCGCCTGGTCCATCGCCGACCGCCCGGGGCTTGCGCCGGGCATGATCGGTGGCCTGCTGGCCAGCACCTTGGGGGCCGGTTTCATCGGTGGCATCGTCGCGGGCTTTCTTGCCGGTTACAGCGCCAAGGCCATTGCCCGCTGGGCGCGCCTGCCCACCAGCCTGGAAGCGCTGAAGCCGATCCTGATCATTCCGCTGCTGGCCAGCCTGTTCACCGGCCTGGTGATGATCTACGTGGTGGGCCAGCCGGTGGCGGCCATGCTCGAAGGGCTTACGCATTTCCTCGACAGCATGGGCACCACCAATGCCATCCTGTTGGGGCTGTTG
Source organism: Pseudomonas sp. LLC-1 (assembly GCF_002992185.1). Taxonomy (NCBI): domain Bacteria; kingdom Pseudomonadati; phylum Pseudomonadota; class Gammaproteobacteria; order Pseudomonadales; family Pseudomonadaceae; genus Pseudomonas; species Pseudomonas sp. LLC-1. Next base: position 46,753 of record NZ_LUVY01000006.1, read on the forward strand.
CTGGGAGGCATGATGTGCGTCGACCTTGGCGGGCCGATCAACAAGGCCGCCTATGCCTTCTCGGTGGGGTTGCTGGCGTCGTCGAGCTACGCACCGATGGCGGCGACCATGGCCGCCGGCATGGTGCCGCCGATAGGCCTTGGCATCGCCACTTTCCTGGCCCGGCGCAAGTTCGCCCAGAGCGAGCGCGAGGCAGGCAAGGCGGCGTTGGCGCTGGGGCTGTGCTTCATCTCCGAAGGGGCGATCCCGTTCGCAGCCAAAGATCCGCTACGGGTGATCCCGGCCAGTGTCGTGGGTGGCGCATTGACCGGGGCGCTGTCGATGTACTTCGGCTGCAAGCTGATGGCGCCGCATGGCGGCTTGTTCGTGCTGCTGATTCCCAATGCGATCAACCATGCACTGCTTTACCTGCTGGCGATTGTGGCGGGTAGCCTGGTGACGGCGGTGGTGTATGCGGTGATCAAGAAGAGCGAGCGGGTGGAGTTGGCGGTGGCTCCTGTAAAAGGCTAAAGACCTGGGTTGGCTCCACTGGCCCTATCGCCGGCAAGCCAGCTCCCACAGGTACAGCGCAGCTCCAGAGGCCAGCGCGATCCTGTGGGAGCTGGCTTGCCGGCGATAGGGCCAGCACAGGTCACCGCCGATGCTTCTGCCGCAACGGCACCAACAGATCACCCAACCCGTTGTGGTCGATCTCATGCATCAACGCCAGCAGCCCACCCAGCTCCCCCGCCGGAAAGCCCTTGCGCGCAAACCACGCCAGGTAGTCCCCCGGCAGGTCGGCAATGATCCGTCCCTGATACTTGCCAAACGGCATGCTCCGGGTCACCAGCAGTTCGAGGGTTTCCGGCTTCATCTTCGATGCACCTGGCTGTGGAAAAGCGCCGACCATACTGCAATCTGCACGAGGGCCCAAGCGGTAATCATGCAGAACGCCCTCATCAGTCTTCATCCTTAATTACATAAGTCATTGAAAATAATGGATTTATTTTTTGATTAAGGCTTGGCACGAACACTGCTCCCTTACAGATGACTATCACCTGCCAAGGAGTTCGTACCATGAGTAACCCCAACAAAGACGTGATCGATGTGCTCAACGACCTGATCGAGTACAGCAAGGATGGCGAGAAAGGCTTCAAGACCTCGGCCGATGATGTGAAGAACCCAGAGTTGAAAGCGTTTTTCGTCCAGCGTGCCGGCGAGTGCGCCAATGCCGCAGGCGAGCTGCAAAGCGAAGTGCGCCGCCTGGGCGGCGACCCGGAAACCTCCACCAGCATCAGCGGCGACCTGCACCGTGGCTGGGTCAACCTGAAGTCGATGGTCACCGGCAAGGATGAAGAAGCGGTGCTCAACGAGGTGGAGCGGGGCGAGGACCACGCGCTTAAAGCCTACAAGGAAGCCCGCGAAAAGCTGGTGAAACTGGGCCGCACCGCCAGCGACATGACTTACAGCCTGGTGGAAAAACAGTTGCAAGGCGTGCAGCGCAACCATGACCAGGTCAAGGCCCTGCGCAACGCTGCCCGCGCCCGTTCTTAAGCCTCAGGCCCCTCTACCCGGTTGCGGCCCATGGCCTTGGCCCGGTAGAGCGCTTCGTCCGCAGCGCCCAGTACCCTGGCCAGGTCGTGCTGGGTGCCGGACAGGCCGATACCGATGCTCACCGTCACCGCGTGGGCATCATCGGCAAACGGCGCTAGCGCCTCGACGCTGGCGCGTATGCGTTCCGCCAGTAACCGGGCGCCGGCCAGGTCGGTTTCCGGCAGCACCACCTGAAACTCCTCCCCACCATAACGCGCAGCCAGGTCGGCCGGGCGGCGGATGCACGCTTCGATGGCTTTGGCCACTTCACGCAGGGCATGGTCGCCACCGGCATGGCCATGGCGCTGGTTGAATGCCTTGAAATGGTCCACATCCACCATCAGCACGGCCAGCGGCTTGCGGTTGCGTTGCGCGCGAGCCCATTCCTGGCGCAGCACCTGGTCCAGGCGGCGACGGTTGGCCAGGCCCGTCAGGCTGTCGGTGGCAGCCAGGGTTGCCAGGCCTTGCTCGGCTTCCTGACGGCGGCGCAGTTCGCGGCCCAGCAGCAGGGTCAGCCAGAGAATGCCCACGCAGAGCACGCCGGTAGCGACGCTGACCAGAATCGCGGTACGTCGCCACGACTGGAACACCTCGTCTGCCGAGTGAACCACCAGTACGATCAGCGGCAACTGCGCGACACGGGCAAAGGTGTAGATGCGTGAGCTGCCGTCGCTCCCGGAGCGTGCGGTGAAGTTGCCACTCTGTTCGCTGAGAATACGCTTGAAGTTGGGCCGCTCGGCATAGTTGGTGCCGATCAGTGGGTCTTGCGTGCGCGAGGGCTGGCGGGCGAGCAACTGCCCGTCGGTATTGAACAGGTTGATGCTGCTGTCGTCGCCGATGTCCAGGCGCTGGAACAGTTCGCTGAAGTACGACAGGCGCAGTGCCCCTGCCGCCAGCCCGGCGAATTCGCCATTGGGGCCAGAGATACGCCGGCTGAAACTGATACACCAGTCCAGGTCGCCCAGTTTGGCCTTGAACGGCGGGCCCACCAGCAAACCGAGGTTGGCGTTGTTCTGATGCGCCTTGAACACCCCGGTATCGCCGAAGTTGGCCTTGCGCGGCACGCTGCTGGTGGAGTCGCCCACTACGTTGCCTTGTTTGTCCAGCCACAGCACATCACCGCGTTTGCGGTCGACGAAGGCTTCATTGAATAGCAGGCGCTGGCGTAGCGGGCCGGGGATTTCCGGCAGTTCCTTGCGTCCGACAGCCCAGATCAGGCCCTGCAGGGACTGATCGTAGAGTTCGGCGTTGCGCAGGATGTCGCTTTCGATCAACTGAACGATGTTGTTGGACGAGCGAATGGCCGACAGCTCGACGCTATCGCGTTCCCGCGCCAGCAGGTAGCTGACGATGGCGACGATGGCGAGCACGGCAAGGCAGCTGCCCAGATTGAGGGTCAGCTCGGGGTGCGACCTGAGGAATGCGAAACGCGGTAATCGGGTGGGCATGCTCGCTACTGCGTGGGCAGGGCCATTCGCGGCGGCGACATTCTAGGGAAGCGCGGATTGTCGGACAAGATTTGTCCGACGGAATCACGCGTAGGGCTGCTGCGCAGCCCATCGCCGGCAAGCCAGCTCCCACAGGTACAGTGCAACCTTTGAGGCTGCTGCAGTACCTGTGGGAGCTGGCTTGCCGGCGAAACGAGGGCAAAGCCCTCGCATACGGTCTTGGATCAGAACACGTTCAGCGGATAATCCACGATCACCCGCACTTCATCGTTGTCACTGTTGCTGTCGATCGACGCATAACCCTGGCTACCACGGTGGGTGGCATAGCGCACCAGCACCGACAGGTCTTTCAGGTCACCTTCCTGGAACACGTACTTCACGTCCAGGTCGCGTTCCCAGTGCATGGCGTTCTTGCCATCTTCACGGTAGTAGTCGTAGTGCGTGGTGTCCTGCACCGCCTTGGTCAGGTCGGCTTCACCGCGCGAGTACGACAGCGAGGTGGTCAGGCCAGGCACGCCGACGCCGGCGAAGTCATAGTCGTACTGCAGCTTCCACGAACGCTCGTTCGGCGCGTTGAAGTCCGAGTACATGCGCGAGTTGTCCAGGTACACGCTGTCGCCCAGGTTGATGTAGTCGAACGGCGTGTTGCCGTTGACCCGCTGGTAGGCGGCGGTGACGCTGTGGAACCCGGCGTTGACGGTGAAGTGCACGCTGTAGGTGTTGTTGTCGATCTTGCCCAGCAGGGCCTGGCCGGTGTCCTGGGTGTGGTAGAAGTGCACGCCTGGGTTCAGGCTGACCAGGTCGTTGACCACGTAGGTGTAGTCGAAGTCAGCGTAGTACTGGTTCCAGATGTCCTTCAGTTCGGCGGCGTACAGGTTGGCGGTGATGTTCTCGGTACCGCTCCACGACGCGCCGGCCCAGTTCAGGTGCTTGCTCTTGTCGTGTTCGTTCAGCGAGCCGTAGTAGGTGTCGATACGGCGGTGGCCGCTCTGGTTGTACGGGTGGGTGAAGCTCACCTGGCCGCCTTCGAGCAGCAGGCCGTCGATGCTGGTGTTGGTCAGGCTCACGCCACGGAAGGTCTGCGGCAGCATGCGGGTTTCGCCGCCAGCGATCACCGGGTTGGTGAGGAACAGGTCACCGGCTTTCAGCTCGGTGTCGAATGCCTTCAGCTTGACTGCAGCGCCAGCCGTGGAGAACGAGTGCGGGGCAGCGCCCAGCTCGCCGTCGTCCTTGATGTGCTCGGGCAGGATGCTGGTGCCGGCATGGCCGCCACCGCCGTCGAGCTTGAGGCCCAGCATGGCATGGGCGTCCAGGCCAAAGCCGACCACACCCGGGGTGTAACCGGACTCGAAGCGCGCAACCGCGCCCTGGCCCCACTCGCGGGTGTCGCGCACGCCGGCGTTGTGGTTGTCGCGGTTGAAGTAGGCATTACGGAAATGCAGGTTGAAGGACGACCCTTCGATGAAGCCATCAGCCTTGTCTTCATCTGCCTGGGCGGCGAAAGGGATCGTTGCAGTCAACGCAATGAACAGCGGGGTAAAACGAAACGCGGAAGGCACCGGTACTAGCTCCTTTGGTGTGACGGTGGGGCAGTTTTTATTTTTGAATGTGCGTCTTTCTTATAAGTAGACGTTACAGCCGGGCTGAGCGTTAAAGCACATAAAAAAAGCCGCTGATCGGCAGCGGCTTTAAAAGGCTAACATATCGGCACCGGTGGTGCCCATGGCGTAGCCAAGGGAAATCGGGAGCAGCGACAGTGCTTTATCAGCTGTCGGCATTGGCATCGACAGCAGCTTTGGAAGCGGTCTGTTTTGCGTCTTTGGCGGCGTCAGCCTTATTTGCGGCTACAGCGTCGCGGGCCTCTTGGTGGACGGCGGCGAGCGCTGCATTACGGGTGACGAAAGCGCTGGATTCTTCGGCCATGGCCAGGGGCGACAACAACAGGGAAGACAGGACGAAGACGCTGGCAATACCCATACTGTTGGACATTTGAAACTACCTTCTTGCGGTGCAAGTGCTAATGAGGACGGGGGTAAAGTTAGTCCTTTCAGTGCACTGGAAACAGACCTGAGTGCGATAAGCACTGTTGCGCAAAAGGTAACGATCCCTGAGAAAGCAATAGTACTTTCGGCGCAAACCCGCAATCTAGAGCGCTTTAGCGGTTCTCTGTGGGAGCGGCCTTGTGTCGCGAAAGGGCTGCAGAGCAGCCCCGGCAATTGATGCTATGGCACAGAACTTGGGGCCGCTTCGCGACCCTTTCGCGACACAAGGCCGCTCCCACAGGGACCGTGACGCTTGTCAGCCATGGGTTGGCAGCTTGATACCGAAGGTATTGGCCCCGGCCCCACTGCGCACGAACACCTCCCCCCCATGCATCAGCGCAATCGCCTTAACGATGGCCAACCCCAACCCATGGTTACCCCCGCCACTGTTGCTGCGCGCCGCATCCACCCGGTAGAAGCGCTCGAACAGCAACGGCAGGTGCTCGTCGTCAATCGCCGGCCCCGGGTTGCTCACGGCGATGCTGACCTGCTCCGGCCCGGCATCGATCTGCACCTGGATCACCTGGTGTGGCGCCGTATGTTGCACGGCGTTGTTCAGCAGGTTGATCAACGCCCGGCGCAGTTGGGCTTTTTCGATGGGGGCGTGGGCATCGCCGCTTACGTTCACGCTGACCTGCGCGTCTTCGAGGATGTAGTCCAGGTAGTCGAGCGTGGTCGCCACTTCCTCTGCCAGCGAGGCCTGGGTCAGGGCAGTGGCCTTGCTGCCCTGGTCGGCACTGGCCAGAAACAGCATGTCGTTGATGATGCTGCGCAGGCGTTCCAGCTCTTCCAGGTTGGATTGCAGCACTTCGAAATAATGCTCGGCGCTGCGGCCTCGGGTGAGTGCGACCTGGGTCTGGCCGATCAGGTTGGTGAGCGGTGAGCGCAGTTCATGGGCAACGTCAGCGTTGAAGGCTTCCAGCCGCGAGTAGGCCTGGCTGACACGGTCGAGCGCAGCGTTGAAGGCGCCGGCAAACTGCGCCAGTTCCGGGGCCAGCGCGTGGGTCTTCAAGCGCCCGTCCAGGCGTGGCGGGGCCAGGGCCTGGGCCTCGTTGGACAACGCCAGCAACGGGCGCAGGCCAATGCGCGCCACCCAGTAGCCCAGCACTGAGGCCAGCAGTACGCCAAGCACTGCCAAACCGACAATCGCCACCAGCAGGCTGTGCTGCGCCTGCCAGAAGGTTTCGGTGTCGATGCCGATCAGAAAGCGTAGCGGTGGCCGCTCGCCCAGTGCTGGCAGTTCGCTGACCAGCACCTTGTAAGGGTAGGGGCGGTCGGGCAGGCGCAGGTCGCGCATACCCTGCGGGCCTTCGGCGAAGGCCCGTACCAGCTCGCTGGGGTGGCCGTACTCGTAGGCCGGGTTGCTGCTGACCACCCAGAAGCGGATGCGTTTGTCTTCTTCGCTCAGCAGGTTGAGCTTGTTGTTGATCTTGGCCCAGTGGTCTGGCGTACCGAAGCGGTTGAGGGTGGATTCGAGCACGCTGAAGCGTGCGTCCAGTTCAGCTTGCGGCAGCAAGTCAAGGCTGTGGTCGACCTGGCGGTAAAGTGCCGAGCCGATCAACACGAACACGCCCAGTGCTACCAGGATGAACAGCGCCGACAGGCGCAGGGCGATGGAATTACCCCGCACGGTTTTCCAGGACATAGCCCATGCCTCGGATGGTGTGCAGCAGCTTGTTGTCGAAAGGCCCGTCCAGCTTGGCGCGCAGGCGCTTGATTGCCACTTCCACAACGTTGGCATCGCTGTCGAAGTTGATGTCCCAGACCAGCTCGGCAATCGCCGTCTTCGACAGGATTTCACCCTGCCGCCGGGCCAGAACGCTCAGCAGCGAGAACTCCTTGGCAGTCAGGTCCAGGCGCTGGCCGGCGCGGGTGGCCTTGCGCGCCATCAGGTCGATCCACAGGTCTGCCACCTGCACCTGGAGCGGTTCGTGGCTGCTGCTACGGCGGGTAAGGGCCTGAAGACGGGCGACCAGTTCAAGAAACGAGAACGGCTTGCCCAGATAGTCGTCGGCACCCTCACGCAGGCCGTGGATGCGGTCTTCGACCCGTTCGCGGGCGGTCAGCATGATCACCGGCGTCTGCTTGCGCGCGCGCAAGGCGCGCAGCACGCCATAGCCGTCCAGGCCGGGCAGCATCACATCCAGCACGATCACCGCGTAATCGCCCTCCAGGGCCAGGTGCAGGCCGTCGATGCCGTCCCGCGCCAGGTCCACGGTAAAGCCCTGTTCGCTCAGGCCACGATGCAGGTAGTCGGCGGTTTTTTCTTCGTCTTCGATGATCAGCACACGCATGGTCTTGTCCTAGCTGGCACTTGGCGCTGCCGCACGGGCAGCCTGGCGGCGGTGGAACAGGCGCTCCAGGGCCAAGTATATGACCGGGGTGGTGAACAGCGTCAGGGCCTGGCTCACCAGCAGGCCGCCGACCACTGCAATGCCCAGTGGCTGACGCAACTCGGCGCCGGTGCCGAAGCCGAACATCAGCGGCACCGCGCCGAGCAAGGCGGCCAGGGTGGTCATGATGATCGGACGGAAGCGCGTCAGGCACGCTTGATGAATCGCCTGCTCCGGCGTCAGGCCCTGATGACGCTGGGCTTCCAGGGCAAAGTCGATCAGCAGGATGCCGTTTTTCTTGACGATGCCGATCAGCAGCACCACGCCGATCAGCCCCATGATGCTGAAGTCCTGGCCCATGGCCCATAGCAATATCAGCGCACCCAGGCCGGCCGAGGGCAGGGTGGAAATGATGGTCAGCGGGTGGACGAAGCTTTCGTACAGCACGCCGAGGATGATGTACACCGCCACCAGCGCGGCCAGGATCAACCACGGTTGGCTCGACAGCGAACTCTGGAACGCCTGGGCCGCGCCCTGGAAGTTGCCGCTGATGGAGTCGGGCATGCCCAGCTCGCGCTGGGTGCGGTCGAGGATGCTCACCGCATCACCCAGTGCCACGCCGGGGGCCAGGTTGAACGACAGGTTGGCCGCCGGGAACAGGCCGTCGTGGCTGATCGAGAGCGGCCCGGTGCTGGGCGGCGCCACGTGGGCGACGGCCGACAGCGGCACCATTTCGTTGCTCAGCGGCGAGCGCAGGTAGAAGTAGTTGAGGCTCTCGGCCTTGCCACGCTGTTGCGCATCCAGTTCCAGGATCACCTTGTATTGGTTGGTGTCGGTCTGGAATTCGCTGATCTGCCGCTGGCCGAAGGCATCGTACAGGGCCTGGTCGACATCGGTGGTGGTCAGGCCGAAGCGCGCGGCGGCCTGGCGGTCGATGTCGATGCGGGTGACGCTGGCGCCCAGTTGCAGGTCGTTGGACAGGTCGCGGAACGCCGGGTTTTCCCGCAGCCGGTCGGTCAGGCGCTGCGTCCACAGGTTCAGGGCCTCGCCGTCGTTGCTCTTGAGCACGTACTGATACTGGGTGCGGGACGGGCCGGAGCTGAGGTTGATGTCCTGGCCGGCGCGCATGTACAGGACAATGCCCGGTACCTGGGCCAGCTTGGGCCGCAGCCGGTCGATTAGTTCGCTGGCCGACACATCGCGCTCGCCACGTGGCTTGAGGGCGATCCAGAAACGGCCGTTGGCGATGGTCTGGTTGCTGCCGGTAACGCCCACCGAATGGGAGAACGCGCGCACGGCCGGGTCTGCCCCGATGATCTTGGCCAGCGCCTGGTGCTTCTCGATCATCGACGGGTACGAGACATCCGCCGCTGCTTCGCTGGTGCCCAGAATGAAACCGGTGTCCTGCAACGGGAAGAAGCCCTTGGGGATGGCCACGTAGCCGGCCACCGCCAACGCCAGGGTCACGCCAAACACACCCAGGGTCAGGCGCTGGTGGGCGAGGGCGCGGTTCAGGCCCTTTTCGTACCACCCGACCAGGCGTTCGCCAAAGCCGCCCTTGTGTTCACCGGGTGGGCTGCGCATGAACAGCGCGCACAGGGTTGGCGCCAGGGTCAGCGAAACCACCACCGAAATCAGGATGGTGGCCGTGGCGGTCAGGGCAAACTCTTTGAACAGCCGCCCGACCACACCGCCCATGAACAGCAGCGGGATGAATGCGGCAATCAGCGAGAAACTGATCGACACCACGGTAAAGCCGATTTCCCCGGCACCCTTGAGCGCCGCCGTGCGGCTGTCGTCGCCGGCCTCCAGGTGGCGGTGGATGTTCTCCACCACCACGATGGCATCGTCGACCACGAAGCCCACCGAGATGACGATGGCCACCAGGGTGAGGTTGTTCAGGCTGAAACCGAGGATGTACATCAACGCGCAGCTGGCGATCAGCGACACGCCCAGCACGCTGGACACCACCATGGTCGCCGACCACTGGCGCAGGAACAGCGCCATCACCCCGATCACCAGGGCCACGGCGATCATCAGCGTCAGTTCCACTTCATGCAGCGAGGCGCGGATGGTCTGGGTGCGGTCTTGCAGCACCGACACTTCGACCGAGGCTGGCAGCATCTCTTGCAACCGGGGCAGGGCGGCCAGCACCCGGTCTACGGTATCGACGATGTTGGCCCCGGGCTGGCGGAAGATCACCAGGTTCAGCCCCGGCTGGTCGCCGGACCAGGCTTTGACGTAGGCGTTTTCGGCACCGTTGATCACCTTGGCCACGTCCTTGAGGTGTACCGGGGCGCCATCGCGGTACGAGACGATCAGTTGCGCGTAGTCCTCGGGGTGGAACAGCTGGTCGTTGGCGGCGATGGTCGACACGCTGTGCTCGCCGTACAGCGCGCCCTTGGCCAGGTTCAGGCTGGTCTGCTGGATGGCCTGACGCAGGTCGGCCAGGGTCAGGCCGATGGCGGCCAGCTTCTCGGGCTGCGCCTGCACGCGGATGGCCGGGCGCAGCTGGCCGGTGATGTTGATCAGGCCCACCCCGTCGATCTGGCTCAGCTGGCGGGCCAGCAGGGTTTCGGTGTAGTCGCTGAGGTCGTTGCCGGGCATCTGGTCGGAGCTGACCGTCAGCACCAGCACCGGGCTGTCGGCCGGGTTGACCTTGCGCCAGGTTGGCGGGTTGGGCAGGTCTTGCGGCAGGCGTGCAGTGGCGGTGTTGATCGCCGCCTGCACTTCCTGGGCGGCGGTGTCGATGTTCTTGTCGAGGGTGAACTGCAGGATCAGGGTGGTCGAGCCCAGCGCGCTGCTGCTGGTCATCTGGGTCATGCCGGGGATGGCGCTGAACTGCACCTCCAGCGGCGTGGCCACCGATGAGGCCATGGTTTCCGGGCTGGCGCCGGGCAGTTGGGCAGTCACCTGGATGGTCGGGAAGTCTGCCTCTGGCAACGGCGCCACCGGCAAGCGCGGGAAGGCGATGGCCCCCAGCAGTACCAGGGCGAAGGTCAACAGCAGGGTGGCGATGGGGTGATCGATGCACCAGGCAGAAACACCGTTGCGCGTGTTCATGGCTGGCTCCGGCGGTCGGCCATTTCCGACGGCGCGGGAGCATCAGGCGTGACTTCGACCCGCGCGCCCGGCTTGAGCCGTGATTGGCCATCGAGCACCAGGCGCTCGCCCGGCTTGACCCCGGCAATGATGTTCAGCCCGCTGTCCTGGTACAGCACCTTCACCGGCACGCTGGTGACCTTGTCGCCGTCCAGGCGGTAGACGAAGTGCCCGTCGACGCCGCGCTGCACCACCGGTGGCGGCACCACCAGGGCGTTTTCTTCCACGGCGGTGCGCAGGCGGATGGTGACCAGTTGGCCCGGCCACAGGTGGCCATCCTTGTTGTCGAACTCGGCCTTTACCCGCACGGTACCGGTGGTGCCGGAAATCTGGTTGTCGATCAGTGCCAGGTGGCCTTCGCCGAGCAGGCTGCGGTCGCCGTCGGCGTCCATGTAGGCCTGCACCAGCGCCGGGGTGGGTGCCTTGAGCAGGCTTTGCAGGGTTGGCAGCATTTGCTGCGGCAGGGCGAATTCGACGGCGATGGGGTCGATCTGGGTGACACTGAACAGGCCTTGGGTGTCGCTGGTGCGTACCAGGTTGCCCGGGTCGACATTGCGGATGCCGACGCGCCCGGTAACCGGTGAACGGATCTGCGTGTAGGAGAGCTGCACTTCAGCGTTGGCGATGGCGGCCTGGTTGCCCTTGACGGTGGCCTGCAACTGGTTGACCAGCGCCTGTTGCTGGTCGAGGGTTTGCTTGGATACGCCGTCATCGCTGCTGAGCAGGCGGTAGCGCTTGAGGTCGACGCCAGCCACCTGGATTTGTGCCTGGCTTTGGCCGAGCTGGGCGCGGGCCTGGTCGAGGCTGGCGCGGATGCTGCGGTCGTCGAGGGTGGCGAGCAGGTCGCCTTCCTTGACCCACTGGCCTTCCTTCACCAGCACCTGGGTGAGTACCCCCTCGACTTGTGGCCGTACTTCGACGCTGTGCAGCGACTGAACTGTCCCGATGGCGCTGGCGTAGCGCGGCACGTCTTGCTGGGCGACGCTGACCACGCGCACGGGGATGGCCGCCTGCGCACGGGCAGCGGGTGCAGGCTGGCGCTGGCTATACCAGCTGCCCGCTACCACCAGGACAAGAAGCGCCAGGGCGGCGAGGATGACAGAGCGGGACGGACGTCGCATCGGTGCGGGCACCTTGGCCAGAGGGGAGGGAACGGTAGTCTGTACTCAATCTTATAGCCCCCGAACCGGGTCGGCAGCGTGACCGCTGGCTGACAGCGCTGTCAGTTTCGGGCCTTAAGGTCAGGGCGCCACTGGCTTGTGTGAAAGTTTGCGCGATCCCTGTGGGAGCGGGCGCGCCCGCGAACACCGGCAGAGCCGGTGCCATCCACCGCGTTGTATTCTTCGCGGGCACGCCCGCTCCCACAATTACCGTGTATGCCTTTTCGCAGTGAGTCAGGCTAGAAGCCAATGAACGCGTAATACACCGGAGTTTCGTTGGTAGTGCGCAAACCAAGCCCCTGCAAGCTCGCGACCAGCGCCTCATCCTGAACATGCAAGGTCCACTGCCCCCCGTCATCCCCATGCACCTGCGCCAGCGCAGTGGCAAACGCCCCCATGTCCGGCAGGTAAGCAGTAAAACCATTACCCTTGAGCGCACTGGTGGTCATGCCCAGCGCCTGGCACACCGCCACCTTGGCAGCAATGTCGTCCCGGTCGGCCTGCCGCGAGGCTTGCACCAGCACTTCCAGTTCCGCATCGACCAGTTGCGTACCGTGGATCAGTTCCGGCCCCTGCTGCCAGGCTTCTGGCGGGCAGTCCTTGTTGTCCGGGCGCAGCGGAATGTGTGGGTTGATTTCCACCGGGTAGATGCGACAGACCAGCGGGCGCTGGTCGTAGATGGTGCAAAGGTCGTTGTCGTCGAGGTTGCGGCAGCGCCCGGGGTTGAAGGCGGCAAAGGTCACCGACACGCGTGCTTCGCCGTCGCCGCAGTGCACGGGATGGGAGCGGCGCAGTACATGCTCGCGCTGATCAGCCGGCATGCCGGGACCGTCGGTGATGAACGCCTCGATCAGCACCACTACCTGGCCGGCATCGTCCGCCCAGCGTCGCGCTTCATCAAGCGTCAACGGTACATGGTGGCCCGTGCAGCACTTGCCGCAACCGGTGCAGCCGAATCGCAAGCTGTCGCTCACTTGGCCTCCGGGCTCCACTCGCTCACAAAGGCACGCTGGTGCTGGCGATCGTACAGGCACAACTCGGTGCCGGTGCGCTGCTGCATGTGCTTCTGTGGGTACACGCCTTCGATCAGCAGGGCGCTCATGCCCACCTGGTCATCGAACTCGGCGGGCTTGCCACGGGCGTGGGCGTCCTTGAACTGGCTGGCAGCCAGGCAGGCCTTGAGCATCTGTTGGCGCTGCTCGTTCCAGGCCTGGCTGCTGGAGGCCTGTGCGATACCGCTGAAAAGGGCGCAGCTGATCAGGATGGAGCTGAAGAACTTCATACGCGGTTCCGGCAGTTTTCTTACGAGGGGCGCGAATTATGCCCGACTCACCCCCGGCGGCAAGCCGGGGAAGTTGTCGCTGAATATATCAGCGCTCGGTGAACACCACGGTACGCGCGGCCACCACCAGACAATCGGTCAGCTCCGGTGAGGAGAACTTGGTAAGGATGGCGTTGGCCCCGGCCTGGGTTGCCTTTTCGCTGCTCATGGCGCTGTCCAGCGAGGTGTGCAGCAGCACGTAAAGGTGCTGGAAGTCGGGCGTTTCGCGCAGGGTGCGGGTGAAGGCGTAGCCGTCCATTTCGCTCATTTCGATGTCGGAGACGATGATGTTGATCTCCTGCGGCGTACCCTGCAGTTCCAGCAACACGTTAATGGCGTCTTTGGCGCTGCGCGCGGTGTGGCATTCGATGCCCAGGTTACGCAGGGTGTGCACCGACTGCTGCAGGGCTACCTGGCTGTCGTCCACCACCAGGATATTGGCGGCGGCCAGCAGGCTGGCGTCTTCTTCGCTCAAGGTGCCATGGGGCGGTTCGGCCACCGGTGGGGCGATGGCATGGATGACCTTTTCGATGTCCAGCACCTGCACCAGGGTGTTGTCCACCCGGGTTACGCCGGTGATGAACGAGCGGTTGCCTGAACCAAAGGGCGGCGGTTTGATGTCGGTGCTCAGGCAATGCACGATGCGGCTGACCGCCTGCACATGCAGGCCTTGGCGCGACCGGCTGATCTCGGTGACGATCAGGCACCCGCCGTCCGGGTCGGCAAGGGGCCGCTCGCCAATGGCGCGGGACAGGTCGATGACCGACAGCGAATGGCCGCGCAGGGTTGCCACGCCTTTTACGTGGGGGTGCGCCTCGGGCAGCTTGGTCAGCGGCGGGCAGGGGATGATCTCGCTGACCTTGAGCAGGTTGATTGCCATCAGCTTGCCGCTGCGCAGGGTGAACAGCAGCAGGGACAGCGAGTCCGCGCGGGCATTTTGCGTGGCCATGGTGACCTTCGGTGGGGAACAGGGGATAACCGGTTATCGGCCTGTTCGGGCTGGGCTTTAGGGATGTATAGCCTGTTCTGGCCCAATCGCCGGCAAGCCAGCTCCCACAGGTACTGCATAAGGCTTGAAGAGCATGCGGTCGAGGTGGGAGTTGGCTTGCCGGCGATTGGGCCGCAAAGCGGCCCTGGGCCAGCTACCGTTCGCGCAGGGCCTCCTTGGCCCGGTTCAGCGGCTTGATCAGGTAATCCAGAATGGTCTTCTCCCCGGTGCGGATATCCACCGTGGCCACCATCCCCGGTACAATTGCAAAGTGCTTGCCGGCCTTGTTCTGCAAGCTGTCCTGCTCGGTACGGATGAACACCCGGTAGTAGTAGATCTCGGGCTTCACTTCATCCTGCAAGGTGTCCGGCGAAATGCCCACCACCTTGCCATCCAGCCCGCCGTACACCGAATAGTCATAGGCACTGATCTTGACCTTGGCCGCCTGGTCCGGGTGGATGAAGGCAATATCGCGCGGGGCGATGCGGGTTTCGATCAGCAGGCGTTCGTCCATCGGCACGATCTTCATCACCTGGCCCCCGGGCTGCACCACGCCACCCAGGGTATTGACCTCGATGTCCTTGACGATGCCGCGCACTGGCGAACGCAACGTCAGGCGGGTAAGCGAGTCGCTGCGCCCGCGGATCACTTCCGACAGGCTGTCGGCCTCGGCGCTGGCTTTGGCCAGTTCTTCCCGGGCCCGCACCAGGTAGTCGGAGCGGGCTTCGTTGGCTTTCAGTTCAAGCTCTGAACGCTGGCGGTTAAGGCGGATCACTTCTACCCGGCTGGAAGCGCCCATCTTGGCCAGGTTTTCGGTGATCTTCAGTTCGCTGCGCACCAGTTGCAGTGAGTCCTGGATGCCCGCCAGGGTTTGCTCCAGGCCGCGACGGCGGGTCTGGTACAACGCGGTTTCGGCGTCGATCAGCTCGGGTGAGTCGCGCAGGCTGTCGGGGAAGGTCAGCGGCTTGCCGGTCACCTCCGCCTGCAGGCGGGCCTGGCTGGCTTTGGCGGCGCGGTACTTGGCTTCACTTTCGCCAACGCTGGAGGCGGTCTTGGTCGGGTCGAGCTGGGCCAGCACCTGGCCGCGCTCGACCAGGTCGCCTTCGGCCACGCTCATCTGCGCCACGATGCCGCCCTCGAACGACTGGATCACCTGCTCCCGCGAACTGGGGATCACTTTGCCAGTGCCGGTGGACACCTCGGTCACCTCGAACCAGGCGGCCCAGGCCAGGAACGCGGCCAGCATCAATGCACAAATCGTGATGATACGTCCGGCGCGGAACACCGCCTGGTCGTCCTGCCCATCCAGGTAGGAGGCCGGGAGTTCATGGTTGCTCATGCCTGGGCTCCTTGCAGTTTGGCCAGCGCGGCATCGCGCGTGTCATCGATGACAATGCGCCCGCCGTCGAGCACCAGGATGCGGTCGACCCGTTGCAGTACGCTCAGGCGATGGGTGGCGATCACCAGAGTGCGGCCCTGGCAGAAACGCTCCAGGTTATCCAGCAGCTTGCGCTCGGTCATGTCGTCCAGCGAGGCGGTGGGTTCGTCCAGCAGCAAAACCTGTGGCTGGCGCACCAGCAGGCGCGACAGCACCAGGGCCTGGCGCTGCCCGCCCGATAAACCCAGGCCACCTTCCAGAATCAGGTGGTCCATGCCCTTGGGCAGGCGGCGCACGAAGTCCAGTGCGCCAGTGGCCGCCAGCGCGGCAACCAGTTCCTGGTCGCTGGCCTGGCCGGCACCGAGGGTGAGGTTTTCCCGCAGTGTGCCGTGGAACAGGCGCGCGTATTGCGGCAGCAGGCCGACGTCACGGCGCAGGTCTGCGGGGTCGAGGTGGGCCAGGGCGATGCCGTCCAGGCTGACTTCGCCTTGCACCAGGTCCATGGCCCCGCCCAGGGCTTGCAGCAGGGTCGACTTGCCGGCACCGTTGCGCCCGAGCACGGCGATACGCTCGCCCGGTTGAATGTCCAATTGGCCGATATTCAGTACTGGGGGCGATTCTTCGCTGTAGCGGAAGTTGGCCTGGCGCAGGCGGTACTCGCCACGGATGGCCGGCAGGTGTACGCGGGCCTCGCTTTCGGGGTGGTCGACCGGGGACTGCATCAGTTTGTCCAGCCCTTGGAGGGCCACCTTGGCCTGTTGCCAGCGGGTCAGTACATGGGTCAGTTGCGCCAGCGGTGCCATCATCCGCGACGACAGCATCGACGCCGCCACCAGGCTACCGGTGGTGAGGTCGCCGGCGATCACCATGGGCGCGCCGATCACGATGACCACGGCAAACACGGCGCCCTGTACGTTCTGCGTCCAGGTCACCAGACCATTGGTGAGGGTGCGCAGGCGCAGGTTGGTGTGGGCGCAGGCCGCGTTGTACTGGTTCCATTGCCGCTCGAAGCGCGCTTCGGCTTGCAGTGCCTTGATTTCGTCCAGGCCCTGGATGCTTTCCACCAGCATGGCGTTGCGCAGCGCCGACTCGCGCATGGAGGCGTTGGCCAGCCGCGCCAGGCGCCGCTGTGCCAGCACTCCGGGCACTACCATGGCCAGCAGTGCGGCCAGCGGGATGAACACCAGCACGCCGCCGATCAGCCAGAACACCAGCAGGAACAGCAGGAAGAACGGCAGGTCGGCCAATACCGTGGCCGTGCTGGAGGTGATGAGGTCGCGGATCGATTCCAGCTCGCGCAGTTGCGAGATGAACGACCCTGTGGACTTCGGCCGCACCGAGTTGCGCAGGCGCAACGCATGCCCGTAGACCAGGTCGCTCACCCGCAGGTCGGCGCGCTTGCCGAGCAGGTCGGTCACCTTAAGGCGCAGCAGGCGCATGCTGAAGTCGAACACCAACGCCAGCACCACACCGCCAAACAGCACGTACAGGGTGGGCAGCGATTCGGCCGGGATTACCCGGTCATACACCTGCATCGAGAACAGCACCCCCGCAAGGGCCAGCACGTTAGCCACCAGCGAGGCGACCATCACTTGCCCATACGGGCGCAGGTCGCGCAGCACGATGCGGGCGAACCAGTGGCGGTCGTAGGGCGCGGTGTAGTCGTCGGTGCGCACGTCGCGCAGCGGCCGCGCCGGGCGCAGCAGGGCAACACGGTTGATGCGGCCTTTGAGGCTGTCACGCGGCAGGCGTGAGGTCAGGCCCTGGTCGCCGGCAAACACCACCGCCAGGTCGTCCTCTTCAGTGACCGACTCGACCACCGCCAGCTGGCCATCGTCCAGCTCCAGCACCAACGGGGTGCGCCATTGCCGCAAGCCCTTGGCATCGAAGCGCACGAAGCGCAGGGCCAGGCCAGCCTGGCGCGCCATGTGGCGGAGGATTTCGTCCAGCGGGCGGGCGTCCTCGACGGCGGCCAGGCGAATGCGTTGTGGCGACACGTCCAGGCGATAGTGGTGCGCTACTTGCAGCATCACTTCCAGCCATGGCCCAAGGTCTGGCCGGTGAGCCGCTTCGGGCGCAGCAGCGGGCGCCTGGTTGGGCAGGGTTACATTGATGGAATCGGTCATGGCTGGATCTCCACCCCTTGCAGGTTGCGCCCCTCAAGGCCAAAGGCCGTGCGCAGGGCGCCGGTGTTGTACAGGCAGTCGACATCCAGGCGCAGCAGGTCGGAGCGGGTGCCGGCGAGTTCGAAGCGTGACTGGTAGATCTCCTGCTCGGCGTTGAGCAGGTCGAGCAGGGGCCGCGTGCCCAGGTCCAGGTACTGTCGGCCGTACAGCATGCGCGCCTCCTGGATGCTGACCTGGCGCGCCTCCAGCGACGTCAGCCGGCGCCCCAGCCCGGAAGTTTGCGCCATGGCCTCGGCCAGGCCGCGACGCGCCTGCAGGCGTGCCGCATCCTCGGCGGAGTCGGCGGCGGTCAGCGCATGGCCGGCAGCGCGGGTGCGGGCGCTGATGGCGCCGCCCTGGTAGATGGGCACTTCGACGTTCAGGTAGATGCCGGCCTGGGTGCGGTCCAGGCGTGCGTTGTCGCGGTTGTAGTCGTCGTCCAGGTAGTGGTTGACCTGGGGTTGCAACGACAGGGTCGGGTAGGCTTCGGCCTTGGCCTGGGCCAGTTCGGCCTGGCCTTGGGCGCGCTGGGCCAGGGCCATCAGCACGGCGGGCAGGCGGTCATCGCCCTGCGAGGGCCGTTTGCAGGCCTGGTTCAGCTCGGGCGGTGCTTGCTCGGTCAGCGCTGGCGGGGTAACGCGCCCCATCAGGGCCGCCAGGGTGGAACGCCAGCGTTCGTATTGCGACTGGTATTCCTCCAGCGTGGCGCGGGCGCTTTCCACGCGGGACTCGGCTTGCACCACGTCGGAGCGGGTGCTGGCGCCCATGTCGCTGCGCTGGCGGGCCATCCCGGCAATGTCGCCGACCCCGCGAATCTGGTCGCGGGCGATGGTCATCAGTTGTTCGTAGCGGCGGGTTTCGATCCAGGCGTAGGCCGTGTCGCGGGCCAGCTCGTCGACCACCAACAGGATGTTGGCCTGGGCACGGGCGGCGGCGGCCTGGGCCGCGCTGACGGCATTGTCGACCTTGCCGAAGTCGTAGAGCATCTGCTTGAGCGACAGGTTCAGTGCCTGGCTGTTGCGGTCACCGCCGTAACCGGTGTCATAACCGGTGCGGATACCGCCGGAAATCTGCGGGTAATACCCCGCACGGGCGACGTTGATGCCTTCACCCTGCTTGTACAGGTTGCCGATGGCTTCGGCGATGCTGGGGTGCCATTGCGCGGCTTGCAGCACCGCGTCGGTCAGCCCCAGGCGCTCGCCACTGGCCACCGGGGCCATGCCGATAGCGGGGCGGGCGGGCACCGCTTCGGGCGCATCGCGTAACAGCGATGGCCCGATCTGGCGAAGTTGTGGGTCGATGTCGTCGGCTGCCTGGGCGGCCGGGTGGAAGTTCAGCACCAGGAGCCCGAAGGCGCCCAGCAACAGCGGTGACAGCGGACTGCTTCGCTTCACATAGTTCCCTTACTGCTGGTCGTCCATGCCGCCGGGCGTGTGCCCGGCGGGTTTGCAGCGGCCTCAGACCACATGGATACCGTTCTGCACCCACAGGTGATGGCTCGGATCCTCCTGGGCCGTATATTGGTTATAGTCGATGCCGTCGGCAGTCTGGGTGCCAGCCAGGGTCCAGTTGTCTGTCATGTGAACCGTGTCTTTGTCGTCCCCCTTGATGATCAGTGTGTCGTTGCCGGTTTCGGTGATGGCCACCACGTCTGCCAGGTTGAGGGTAAGCGCCACCGCGCTGGTGTCGTTGAGGTCGATGACTTCGATGTCATGCACCCGGTCGGCCAGGTTGCCCAGGTCGATGCTGGCATCGCCACCGCCCCACAGCAGGGTGTCGGTACCGGTGCCGCCCTCGACGCTGGCGAAGTTCTGGTCGACCACCACCAAGGTGTCGTCCCCTGCGCCACCCTGCAGGGTGATATGGCCACCCTGGCTGCCATCGAGGTGGTCGTTGCCGTCGGTGCCGGCGATCACCTCTGTGGAAGCCGATGCGGCCACACTGGCGAGTGCTACCCCTTCGTCACCGGTATCGGAGAGCAACGACATCGTGCTGGTGAGGCCGGCGGCGTTGTCCAGGTTGATGGTGAGCGTTGCGGTGTCGGTGGTGCCGTTGGGGTGGGTCAGCTCGTAGGTGAAGGTGTCGTGCTGGCCGATGGCTGTCGACGTGAGCCCTGAGTTGAGGGTGTAGGTGTAGCTGCCGTCGGCATGCACCAGCAGCGTGCCGTAGGTGCCGGCCACGCTGACCCCGTTGTAGCCCGGGATGGTGTAGGTGTTGGCCGCCGTCAGCACGCTCAGCACGGTCAAGGCCGAACCCACGGTGTCATCCGCGAGCAGGTTGCCGGTTGCCGTGGTCGCGCTGCTGACCACGAACTCGGTGAGGTGCGTCGTAGTCGCGTTCAGGCTGGTGGTGATGGAGCTGAGCAGGCCGATGCCGCCCGCTGTGACGCGCACGTGGTAAGTACCGGCCCCCTGGTTCTGGAAGGTATAAGCCGCACCGCCCCCCAGCAGGCTGACCAATGAGCCGCCAGGCACCGACTGCACCAGCACATACTGGCCGGTGGCCGGATTGAGCTTGAGCAACTCGATGGTGGTGCCGTTGAGCAGGCTCAACAGATTGGTGGAGTTGACCACCACCTGCAGGTTGGCTGTGGTATCGGCAGCAACCGAGGTGGTGTAGGTGGCCTGGCGCGTGCCAATTACCGGCAGGCTCAGCGTGCCCAGCGAGCTGCTGCTGGTGTCCACACGGTTGACCAGGGTCAGGTGGCTGAAGCCGACGTCGTTGACGGCATCGACCACTGTGGCCGGCGCACCGTAGTTGATGTTGCTCCACACCTCCGTGGCCTGCGGGCTGTCGATACGTACATACAGGTTGGCAGAGTCGGACAGGCCGTTCGCATGCACCAGCTGATAGCTGAACACATCGACCTTGCCGACACTGCTCGGGCTGCCGTTTGGCGTGTAGGTGTAGCTGCCGTCCGCGCGAATCACCAGGGTGCCGTACAGGCCTTGTACCGTGGTGGCGCTGCCGGCCGCGACATAACTGCCGTCCTTGAACACCTGGAGCACGGCGGCGCTGTCCGGGCCACGTGCATCGACAGTGCC
Organism: Pseudomonas sp. LLC-1; assembly: GCF_002992185.1. Taxonomy (NCBI): domain Bacteria; kingdom Pseudomonadati; phylum Pseudomonadota; class Gammaproteobacteria; order Pseudomonadales; family Pseudomonadaceae; genus Pseudomonas; species Pseudomonas sp. LLC-1. Next base: position 67,306 of record NZ_LUVY01000006.1, read on the forward strand.
ATCGGTGCCCACATCGGTGATGACGTTGCCGGTGGTGGCGGTGCCAGTCCCGGTGAACTGGGTCAGGCTGGTGGCCGTGATGTCCAGCGAAGTGGTCACGTTGGTGATCAGGCCAATGCCGCCACTGCCCACGGTCAGGCGGTAGTCACCGGCTTGCAGGGTACCGATATCGACCTGCAGGCCCAGCGGCAGCACGATCAGGTCGAGCAGGCCCTGGGTGTTGCCGGTGGCCAGCGTCACCCAGGCGCCCGTCGCGTCTTTCACTTGCAGGGTGAACGTGGAGTTGTTGAGCAGCGCCAGTACGCTGTTGGTGGTCAGTGTCAGGGTCGGGTCCACCGTGGTGCCGGCGGCTACGGTCCAGGTGTAGGTCTTGGTGAAGCCCGACAGCAGGGTGGTGAAGCTGTCGGTGTAGGTCTTGGTCGCGGTGACCGGTACCAGGTTGACCGTTGCCGTCGCCAGGTTGTCGCTGGCGATGACCGGGGCGTTGGCATCCACATCGGGCGCGGTGATGGTGACGTTGCCCGACACGTTGCCACGCGGGTCGGTGAGGCCGACCGATAGGACCTGGCCGTTGTCCTGAGGCGGGCTCAGGGTCACGGTGAAGCTGCCGTTCGGCTGTACGGTTGCGGTTTGCAGTACGGTACCGCTGGCGCTGCGCACAGTGACGGTGGCGCCTGCTTCGCCGGTACCGGTGAGGGTACTGCCGTCGGCACTGATCTGCAGGTTGCCGGCGACTGCAGGCGGGGTCAGGTCTGGTGCGGTCAGTGCGGTGCCGGTAGACACGTTGCCGGCACTGTCGGTCAGGGTGACGCTGAGCGCCTGGTTGTCGATTTGTGCGGCCGTGAGGCTCACTACGAACAGGCCGTTAGTGCCCACCGTTGCGGTGCCCAGTACGGTGCCGGCACTGTTGCGCACGGTGACGGTGCTGCCGACCTGGCCAGAGCCGCTGACCGAGGTGCCGTTGGCGTTGATGGCCGCCACCGGTGCTGCGGGTGGCGTGGTGTCCGGTGCGGTCAAACTGGTGCTGGCGGACAGGTTGCCGGCTGCATCGGTCTGGCGTACCACCAGCAATTGCCCGTCGTTCTGTGGCGAGGTCAGGGTGATGCTGAAGGTGCCGTTGGCTTGCACCACGCCGGTACCCACCTGGCCACTCGGGCCTTGCACGGTGACGGTAGCCCCTGCTTCGCCGTTACCGGTCAGTACCGTGCCTGTGCCGTTGATGGTCACGTTGGTCGGCACGGCTGGCGGCTGGACATCAACGGCCGTGTAGCTGGTGCTGCCAGACGCGTTGCCTGCAGCGTCGGTCTGGCTCACGCCCAGTACCTGGCCATTGAGCTGCGCCGCGTTGAGGTTGACGGTGAACACACCACCGCCATTCACCAACGCCGTTCCAAGCACGTTGTTGCTGGCATCGCGCACGGTCACCGTGGCTCCGGCCTCACCGGTACCGGTAAGCACCAGGCCATTGGCCGACAGGCTGGTAACCACCGGGTTGGCCGGTGGGGTGATGTCGGCCGCTTGCAGGAAGAGCGGCTGCGATTCGCCGCCCAGCAGCGAGACTGCCGTCACCGAGATGTGCTGGCCGTTGAGTTGAGCCGCGTTCAGCGTGATGCTGAAGCTACCCGTTCCGATGTTGGCGAGGCCTGAACCGATCAGGTTGCCGGCGGCATCGTAGACGCGAATGCTTGCGCCGGCTGCGGCCGTACCGGTCAAGGTAAGGCCGTCGCTGCCCAGTATCGCATTGGTCGGTGGTTCGGGTGGCGGCACCAGAGGGGTGATGTACGTCACAGCCCCTGAGGTATTGGTACCGTCGGACTGTGTCACGGAGAGGAATGCGGCTGAGCCCGGCGCCGGCGTAAGGTTTATCTGGAAGTTGCCAGCGGCGTCCACCAGACCGGTCCCGATCACGGTGCCGTTGGGGCCACCGACTCTGACGGTGACCGTGGCATTGGCTTCGCCCCTGCCGGTCAACGAACTATAGGTATTGTCGATCGCCAGGTTGGTCACCACGGCGGGTGGCGAGGTGTCGTTGGTCTGGTAGCTGGCGGGGACCGAGGCATTGCCGGCCGCGTCCGTGGATACCACGGTCAACAGTTGGCCGTTGTTCTGAGCCGGGTTGATGACAACGGTGAACTCGCCGTTGCCGCCCACCACCACCGTACCCACGATGCTGTTGTCAGGGCCACGAACAGTGATGGTGGAGCCGGCTTCCGCCGTACCGGTCATTGACGTGCCTGCCGGGTTGAGCAGCAGGTTGCCTGGCTGCACAGGCGGTGTCAGGTCTGGCGCGGTTACCTGCAAGGGCGCCGACGGGTTGCCGGTGGCGTCCTGGGCGATCACCGTCAGTACCTGGCCATTGATTTGCGGGTTGTTCAGGTCGAGCACAAAGGTGCCATCCGGGTCGACTGTCACCTGGCCCAGCAGGTCGCCATTGTTGTTGACCACGGTGACGCGGGTGCCGGCTTCGGCGGTACCGATCAGTTGGGTGCCGCTGTCGTTGAGGCTGGCGATCACGGTGGCCGGCGGGGTGATGTCCAGCGCCGTGACCGTGCTGACCGTCGAAACGTTGCCGCTGCTGTCGGTCAGGGTGACCTGCAGCAGTTGGCCATTCAGTTGCGGGGTATTGAGTTCGACCACGAAGGTGCCATTGGCAGCCACCACGGCAGTGCCAATCTGTGTAGTGCCGACATACACGCGCACGGTAGCGCCCGCTTCGCCGACACCGCCCAGTTCATCGCCTGCCACACTGAGCTGCAGCGCGGTTGCGGCGGCGGGGGGCGTATGGTCCGGTGCTTGAACAGTGACCGGCAAGCTGATGTTGCCGGGTGGGTCGGCCTGCTGCACCGACAGCACCTGATGATTGATTTGCGCGGGCGACAGCTCGACGCGGAAGGTGCCGTCTGCCAGCACTGTGCCGGTACCCAGCACGGTGCCGGCGGCATTGCTGACGGTGACCGTCGCGCCTGCTTCGCCCAGGCCGCTGACCACACTGCCGTCGGCGTTGATCACCACGGCGGTAAGTGGAGCTGGCGGTGTGAAGTCCGGGGTTTGCAGGGTGGCCACGGCCGACACGTTGCCGGTGGCATCGGCCTGGGTGAAGCTGAGCAGTTCGGCGTTGCCCAACGCCGGGCTGAGGGTGATGGTGAAGTGGCCGCTGGCATCGACGGTGGCGCTGCCGATGGGCTGGCCTGCCGGGTTGGTGACGGTGACCAGCGCGCCCACTTCGCCGCGGCCGGTGATGGTCACGCCATCGCTGGATATTGCCAGTGCGGTGGGTGCTGCGGGTGCCGTGGTGTCCGGCGCAGTGATGGCGCTGGCGGCGGACTGGTTGCCGGCGGCATCGGTCAGCACCACCTGCACCTGCTGGCCGTTGGCCTGAGGCGAGGCGAGGTTGACCTGGAAGGTGCCGTCGGCGCGTACCGTTGCGTTGCCCAGCACCGTGCCGTCGGCGGCCAGCACGCGAACAGCGGCCCCCGCTTCACCGGTACCGTTGAGCAGGCTGCCGCCGCCGGCGAAGGCCAGGTTGCCAGCGGCATCCGGCGCCACGCGGTCGGGGGCAGTCAGGCTGAAGCTGTTGGACTCGTTGCCGGCCACATCGGACTGGCTGGCGCTGAGCTGTTCACCGTTGATCTGCGCGGCGCTGAGGTTGACGCTGAAGTTGCCGCTGGCATCCACCAAGGCGGTGCCCAGGTCGATCCCCCCTTCGCCGATCACGGTGACGGTGGCACCTGGCTCACCGCGCCCAGTGAGTACCAGGCCGTCGTTGGACAGCACCAGGTTGGTCAGTGGTTGCGGTGCGGTGGTGTCCGGTGCCTGCAGGGTCGCCGGCAGCGAGACTGCGCCGTCGCTGCCGGTGGCGCTTACCTCCAACCGTTCGCCGTTGGCCTGGGCGCTGCCGAGGTTGACGGTGAAGGTACCGTCGTTGGCTACCGGGCTGCTGCCCAGCAATACGCCGTTGGGGCCATACACCTTGACCGTGCTGCCCACCGTAGCGGTACCGGTCACCGACAGGCCGTCGGCAGCCAGTACCAGGTTGTCCGGCGTTGCCGGTGCCAGAAGGCCCGGCGCGGTGACGTTTTGTGCCGGGGAGACGTTCTGTGCGGCGTCGGCCTGGACCACGCTCAGGCTTTCACCGGTGATCGCGGCTGGCGACAGGGTGACGCTGAAGTGGCCGTCAGTGCCGACCGTGGCGGTGCCCAGCACGGTGTTGTCGGGTGCCCGTACGGTGACGGTCGCCCCGGCTTCGCCATTGCCTGTCAGGGTGGTGCCACTGGCAGACACCGCCAGGTTGGTCACGGCCGCTGGCGGCGTGGTATCGGCTGCGGTGTAAGGCGCGGCCGGTGAAACGTTGCCGGCCGCGTCGGTAGCCGTTACCTGCAGGGTCTGCCCGTTGGTCTGGGCGCTGTTCAGGGTGACCTGGAAGGTGCCGTTGCTGCCGGTTGTCGCCGTGCCCAGCACGTTGCCGCTGGCATCGCGTACGGTCACGGTGCTGCCGGCTTCGGCGTTACCGGACAGTTGCAGCCCGGTGGCGGCGAGGACCAGTGCAGTCGGTGCAGCGGGTGGGGTGAAGTCCGGCGCGGTAACGGCCACGGCGGCAGAGGTGTTGTTGCCCGCGTCGGTCTGCGTAACGCTCAGGTGCTGGGCGTTGAGCTGGGCGCTGTTCAGGGTGAGGGTGAAGCTGCCGTTGGCGGCCACCAGTCCAGTGCCGATGATGGTGCCGTCCTGGCCGCGCACGGTGACTGTGGCACCGGCTTCGCCCAGGCCGGTCAGGGTCAGGCCGTTGTTGTTCAGCACCACGTTGGTGAGTGGGGCTGGTGGGGTCAGGTCCGGGGTTGCCACATTGACGGCTGGCGAGGTGTTGCCGGCGGCATCCACTTGGGTCACGCCGATGGCCTGGCCGGTGGCTTGCGGGGTGTCGAAGGTCACGGTGAAGCGACCGTCGGCGCCCACCGTGGCCGTGCCCAGCAAAGTACCGGCGGCGTTGCGTACCTGCACGGTAGCCCCCACTTCGCCGCTGCCGGACAGCTGCCGGCCGTCCTGGCTCAGCACCGGGTTGGTGATGGCGGCAGGCGGTGTGCGGTCTGGCGTCGCCAGGCTGGCCGGGCCGGAAATGTTACCGGCGGCATCGCTGAGGGTGACTTGCAGCGCGCTGCCGCTGGTTTGCGCGCTGGGCAGGGTGATCTGGAACTGCCCACTCTGGTTGACGGTGCCGGTGGCCAGGATGGCGCCACTGGCATCGCGTACGGTCACGGTGGCGCCGGCTTCACCCTGGCCGCTGAGCACGGTGGCCGCGCTGTTGAGGCTGAGGTTGCTGGCGGCCAGCGGTGCCTGCAGGTCAGGGGCTTGCAGGGTGGCCGCGAGCGAGACGTTACCCGCCGCGTCGGCCTGGGTCACGATCAGGTTCTGGCCGTTGGCGACAGCTGGCGAGAAATCGATGCTGAACAGGCCGTTGCTGCCGACGGGCGCGGTTCCCAGGAGGTTGCCCTGCGCATCGGTCACACGCACGGTAGCACCCACTTCGCCTTGGCCGGTCAGCGTACTGCCGGTGGCATTGAGTACGACTTGGGTCGGTGCGTTTGGCGCGGTGGTGTCGTTGGCCACGACAATGGCTGGCACCGAAGGCAGGCCATCGACGGTAGCCTTGGCGCTGACCTGCAAGATCTGGGCGTTGAGCTGGGCGCTCTGGAAGAACACACGGAAGGTGCCGTCGCTGCCGACCGTGGCGGTGCCCAGGGTGGTGCCCCCGGAGGTCACGGTAATCAGCGAGCCGACCGTCCCCTGGCCGGTCAGCAGGAAGCCGTCGGCACTGATGGACAGGGCCGACGGTGTGGCCACCTCGGTGCCGGTCGGGCCGGCAAGTGGCACTTCGGGGGATTCGTTGCCGGCAGGGTCGATCACCACCACATCAACGGTTTCGCCGGTGGCCAGTGGCGGGTCGACGTCAACCACGAAGGTGCCGTCTGGTCCAACGGTGATGGTGCCGCGAACGGTGCCATCGTCCTGGTTACGGACTTCCACTGTGCTGCCAGGCTCCGCAGTACCCCCAACGGTGCTGCCGTCGGGGCTCACGGTAAGCCCGGTAGCAGAATCCGGGTTGGTGGTGTCCGGGGCGTTGACGGAGACCGGAGCAGAGTCGTTGCCGGCTGCATCGGTCACCACCACAGTCACAGTCTGGCCATTGGTCAGCGGGGTATTCAGCGGTACGCTGAAACTGCCATCCGGATTGACGGCCACCACGACCACATTGCCATTCCCGTCGTTCACGGACACTGAGTTGGCGCCAGGCGCATTGCCGGTGACGGTGCTGCCGTCCGGACTGACCAGCACACCCGTGGGCGCTGCCGGTGGCGTGATGTCCGGCGCATTGATCTGGCCGGGCAGGGACACATTGCCGGCAGTATCGGTCAGGGTCACATTGAGAGACTGGCCGTCCAGTTGGGCGGGCGAGAGTGGCACTGTGAAGCTGCCACCTGCCGGCACGACGATGGTACCTACCAGGGTGCCGTCGGTAAGCCGCACTTCCACCGTGGACCCAGCTTCACCAGTGCCCTGGATGGCGTTGCCGCCTGGGGTGATGGTGAGGCCGCCCGGCGCTGTTGGCGCGCTGCTGTCATCGGCGGTGAAGCTGGCAGACGGTGAGGCATTGCCACCACCATCGATCAACACCACCGACAATACTTCGCCGTTGGTCTGGGCGGGGGCGAGTGGTACTTCGAACGTGCCGTCGGGCGCCACCTGAATAGTACCCAGCAGGTCGCCTGCCGCGTTGCGAACCTCTACGGTGGTGCCTGCCTCGCCTTGGCCGCTGAGCAGGGTACCGGCCGGATCCAGGCCCAGGCCTTGCGCCGGCAGCGGCGCCTCGAAGTCAGGCGCGGTCACGGTGCCGGCGGGCGAGTCGTTGCCGGCGCTGTCTGCCTGGGTAACAGACAGCGTCTGGCCATTGAGCTGGGGCGGGTTGATGCTTACCAGGAAGCTGCCGTCTGGCTGAACCGTGGCGGTGCCCAGCACGGTACCCGCTGTATTGGTAACACTCACCTGCGCACCTGGCTCGCCACTGCCGCTAATGGTCCTGCCATCGCCAGACAGGGTCAGGCCGGTCGGGGTCGCCGGCAACTCGGTGTCCGGGGCCGGCAGGTCGGCGGCCGCCGACAGGTTGCCGGTTGGGTCACGCTGCTCCACGGTCAGCGCCTGGCCGTTGGTCTGTGGTGGTGTGAGGGTGATTTCGAATGCACCGTTCGGGCCTGCCACGGCACTGCCCAGCACGCTGCCATCCGGCCCGCGTACGGTCACGGTGGCGCCAGGTTCGCCGCTACCGGTGACGGTGGTGCCTGTGCCATCGATGGTCGGGTTGGTGACCGCCTGCGGCGGCGTGGAATCGGGGGCGGTGAAGCTCACCGGCCCGGCGCTGTTGCCCAGGTTGTCGGTGGCCTCGACGCTCAGGCTCTCACCATTGCGCTGTGGCGCATTGAGGGTGACATCGAAGTGTCCGTCTGCACCCACTATGGCGGTGCCCAGCACGTTGCCGTTGGTATCACGCACGGTGACGATGGAGCCACTTTGGCCCAGGCCGGTCAGGTGAATGCCTGCGGTATCGATGGCCATCCCCGAGGGTTGCAGCGGGCCATCCAGATCAGGGGCAATGACGGTGGCGGTCGAGGTATTGCCGGCCGCGTCGCGCAGCACCACGTCCAGTTCCTGGCCGTCGGTTTGCGGCGGGTTGAGCACCACGCTGATCACACCGTCAGCGCCGACCTGGGCGTTGCCCAGCACGACACCCTGGGCGCTGATGACCTGCACGGTGGTGCCCGGCTCGCCGCGGCCGGTGAGCAGGCTGCCATCGGCGCTCAGTTGCAGCTGGCTGGCTTCATTGGGTGGCGTGATGTCAGGGGCGGTGACTTGGGTCGGCAGTGACGCGTTGCCGGCGCCATCCACAGCCACCACATCCAGGGTTTCGCCGTTGGCTTGTGCCGGGGTCAGGCCGATGGTGAAGCTGCCGTCCGGGCCTGCCTGTGCGCTGCCCAGCACATTGCCCTGCGCGTCACGTACCTGCACCTGCGTGCCCGTCGGTGCGGTACCGGAGACGCTGGCGCCATCTGCGCTCACCACGACACCGCTCGGGCTCTCGGGCAGCGGTGCATCGGCAACCGTCACGCTAAGCCCTACCGAGGTATTGCCGGCGGCATCGGTCTGCACCAGCACCAGGGTTTCGCCCGCCGCCAACGGCGATTCGAGGTCGACCACGAAGGTGCCATTTGGCGCGACGGTGCCGGTGCCGAGCACCGTACCCTGCGCATCACGCACTTCCACCGTGGCACCGGGTTCGCCACGGCCAGACACGGCCAGGCTGCCATCGGCGGCTACCACGTCAGTGACGAGTGTCGGCGCCGTGATGTCCGGGGCCACATAGCTCAGCGGTACAGAGGTGTTACCTGTCGCATCGGTCACGGTAATGGACAGTGTTTCGCCATTGGCCTGTGGCGGGTTCAGGGTCAGGCTGAAGCTGCCATCCGGCTGGGCGATGGCGCTGCCGATCAGGTTGCCCAAGGCGTCTTTCACCTCTACCCGGGCGCCGCCTTCGGCAGTACCGGCCAGGGTGTCGCCATTGGTCAACACCAGGCCCGTTGGTTGCAGGGGGGCCACAAGGTCTGGCGCAGTCAGTGGGCTAGGTGTGGAGACGTTGCCGGCAGCATCGGTCAAGGTCACCTGCAGGGAGGAGCCATCCACCACTGGGGTTGGCAATTGCACGTTGAAGCTGCCATCGGGTTGAACGGTGCCGCTCACCAGCACTTGGCCCTGGTCGTCGAGCACTTTGACGGTGGCACCCACTTCGCCGCGGCCGGAAACCGTGCGGCCATCGGCGCTGATCACCAAGTTGGTGGCTGGCGCGGGCGGCGTGGTATCGCCGCCGTTATCGATGACCGGCGCGGTAACGGTACCGGCCGTGGAGGCATTGCCTGCGGCATCGGTAGCGGTTACCTGCAACTGTTCGCCTGCCACTTGCGGTGGGGTGAGGCCAATGCTGAAGGCCCCGCTGGCGCCCACCACGACACTGCCCAGCAGGGTAGTGCCGTCGGCGGCCAGCACGCGTACGGTGCTGCCGGCTTCGGCGCGCCCGGTCACTGCGCTGCCATCGGCGCTGACGGCCAGCTCACTTGGCGCGGCTGGGGCGGTGATATCCGGCGCAGTCACTTGTGCCGGCAGTGACGAGGCCCCGTTGGTGTCGATGGCGACCACATCCAGCAGCTGGCCGTTGGCCTGGGCTGGGGTGAGCACAACGGTGAAGGTGCCCCCGGCACCCACCACGATGCTGCCGACCAGGTTCCCATTGGCATCGTGCACTTCCACACGGCTGCCGACTGGCGCCGAACCGCTGATGCTGGTGCCGTCCGCCGCGAACACCAGGTCGCTCGGGCTGGCCGGCGTGGTCACCAGCGGTACGTCGAAGGTCAAGGCTTGGGAAGCGTTGCCGCTTGGGTCGGTCTGCACCAGGCTCAGGCGTTCGCCCGGCAGCGCGGCCGGGTCGAGGTCGAGCACGAAGGTGCCGTTGCCGGTCACCGTACCTGTGCCGATCAATGTGCCATTGGTGTCCCGCACTTCAACGGTGGCACCGGCCTCACCGCGACCGCTCAGGGTCAGGCCATCGGCACCGACCACGATATTGCTGACCTGCGCAGGCGGGGTGATGTCCGGGGCGTTGAATTGCAGCGGCGTCGAGGTATTGCCGGCGGCATCCACCAGGCGGATGTCGAGGACTTCGCCATTGGCCTGGGCGGGGGACAGGGTAACGCTGAAACTGCCGTTCGGGTTGACCACACCGGTGCCGATCACGGTGCCTGAGGTGTCGCGTACCTGCACGGTGGCGCCAGGTTCACCGCTACCGGTCAAGGTAACGCCACTGGCAAGGCCCAGGCCGGTGGGCTGAGCAGGGGCCTGCAGGTCTGGGGAGGCCACCGTGCCTGGCGTGGAGGCATTGCCGGCGGCATCGGTCAGCACCACTTGCAGGGTGCTGCCATCGTTGACGGGTGGCGTCAGGGCGATCTGGAAGGTGCCATCCGGGTTGACCGTGCCGCTGGCCAGCACGTTGCCTTGGGCATCGCGCACCTGCACGGTGGCACCCGCTTCGCCGCGGCCGCTCAGCTGGCCACCGGCCAGGCCAACGACCAGGTTGGTCGGCGCCAGGGGTGGCGTGGTATCGACACCGTCGATGTCGGGGGCCGTGACGCTACCGGCGCCGGAGGCATTGCCGGCGGCGTCGGTGGCGGTGATTTGCAGCACTTCACCGTCCACTTGTGCAGGTGTGAGGGTAATGCTGAAACTACCGGTCGCACCCACCACCGCCGTACCCAGCACCGTAGTGCCGTCGGCAGCCAGCACGCGCACGGTGCTGCCCACTTCGGCACGGCCGGTGACAACGGTGCCGTTGGCATTGATCGCGAGTTCGCTTGGCGCGGCTGGCGCGGTGATGTCTGGCGCGCTGACCTGCACCGGCAGCGACGATGCCCCTGTGCCGTCGATGGCCACTACATCCAGCAGCTCGCCGTTGGCCTGGGCCGGGTTGAGGATGACGGTGAAGGTGCCATCGCCGCTCACCACCACGCTGCCGACTAGGGTGCCGTTGCCATCACGCACTTCCACACGGCTGCCCACCGGGGCAGAGCCGGTGAGGCTGGTGCCATCGGCGGCAACCACCAGGCCGCTTGGGCTATCGGGGGCAGTGGTCAGTGGCACTTCATACTGCAAGGCCTCGGACGCGTTGCCGCTCGGGTCGGTTTGTACCAGGCTCAGCACGGTGCCTGGCTGGGCTGCAGGGTCGAGATTGACCGTGAAGGTGCCGTTGGCGCCGACCGTGGCGGTGCCGATGACGGTACCGCCGGCATCACGCACTTCGACAGTTGCACCCGCTTCGCCGCGACCGCTGAGCACCAGGCCACTGGCACCGACCACGACATTGCTGACAGCAGCAGGCGGGGTGATGTCGGGGGCATCGAACTGCAGTGGCGCCGAGCTGTTGCCGGCGGCATCCACCACCCGCACATCCAACGCCTCGCCATTGGCCTGGGCGGGGAACAAGGTGACGCTGAAGGTGCCGTCTGCGTTGACCAGGCCGGTGCCGATCACAGTGCCGGCGCTATTGCGCACCTGCACGGTGGCACCGGGTTCGCCGCGGCCGGTGAAGGTGAAACCCTCGGCCAGGGCCAGGTCAGTAGGTTGCGCAGGGGCCTGCAAGTCCGGCGAAGTGACTGAACCGGGTTGCGAGACGTTGCCAGCGGCATCGGTGAGGGTGACTTGCAAGGTGCTGCCGTTGTTCACGGCAGGAGCCAAGGTCACCGTAAATGTGCCGTCGGGGCTGACCGTACCGGTTGCCAGCACAGTACCTGCGGCGTCACGCACCTGCACGGTGGTGCCGGCTTCGCCACGCCCGCTCAGCTGGCTGCCGGCCAGGCCGACCACCAGATTGGTTGGTGCGTCGGGTGGCGTGATGTCGCCACCGTCGATATCTGGCGCGGTGACTGAACCTGCCGTCGAGGTGTTGCCTGCCGCATCGGTGGCGGTGACTTGCAGCACTTCGCCGTCCACTTGTGGTGGGCTGAGGGTGATGCTGAAGCTGCCGGTAGCGCCAACCACGACGCTACCCAGCACGGTAGTACCATCGGCGGCCAGTACCCGCACGGTGCTGCCCGGCTCGGCGCGGCCGGTGACGACAGTGCCATCGGCGTTGACGGCCAGTTCGCTCGGGGCGGCCGGCGCGGTAATGTCTGGCGCGGTGATTTGCGTTGGTAGTGACGATACACCTGCATCGTCGATGGCCACGACGTCCAGCAGTTCGCCATTGGCCTGGGCCGGGGCCAGAACGACGGTGAAGCTGCCATCAGGGCCTGCCACGACACTGCCGATCAGCGTGCCGTTGGCGTCGTGCACTTCCACGCGGGTGCCGGCAGGCGCCGTGCCGCTGATGCTGGTGCCGTCCTCGGCGAACACCAGGTCGCTGGGGCTGGCCGGGGCGGTGGTTACCGGGACTTCGAACTGCAGCGCTTCGGAGGCGTTGCCGCTTGGATCGGTCTGCACCAGGCTCAGTTGCTCGCCGGGCTGCACGGCCGGGTCAAGGTCGATCAGGAAGGTGCCGTTGGCACCCACTACGCCTGTGCCGATTACCGTGCCGTTGGCATCACGCACTTCGACGGTGGCGCCGGCTTCGCCACGCCCGCTCAGGGCCAGGCCGCCGCTGCCGACGGCGATGTTGCTGACCGCGGCAGGAGGCGTGATATCCGGGGCATCAAATTGCAGCGGCGCAGAAGTGTTGCCGGCCGCGTCCACCAGACGAACGTCCAGCGCTTCGCCGTTGGCCTGGGCAGGCGAGAGGGTGACGCTGAACAAGCCATCGGCACCGACCACGCCCGTACCAATGATAGTGCCAGCGGCATCACGCACCTGCACGGTGGCGCCTGGCTCGCCGCGACCGGTGAGGGTCACGCCATCGGCCAAGGCCAGGTCGGTGGGTTGAGCCGGAGGCAGCAGGTCGGCGGAGGTCACCGAGCCCGGCTGCGACACGTTGCCGGCAGCGTCGGTCAGGGTGACTTGCAGGGTGCTGCCGTCGATCACGGCAGGGCTCAAGGACACCACAAAGGTACCATCCGGCCCAACAGTGCCAGTCGCCAGCAGGTTGCCGGCGGCATCACGGACCTGCACGGTGGTGCCCACTTCGCCACGACCAGTGAGCTGGCTACCGGCCACGCCGATCACCAGGTCGGTTGGTACTGCGGGTGGCGTGGTATCGACACCGTCGATATCCGGTGCGGTGACCGAGCTGGCTGTGGATATGTTGCCTGCTGCGTCGGTGGCGGTGGCTTGCAGCACTTCGCCGTCTACTTGCGGCGGGTTGAGGTTGATGCTGAACACGCCGGTCGGGCCGACCACGGCGGTGCCCAGTTCGGTACCGTCGGCGGCAACGATGCGCACGGTGCTGCCCGGTTCGGCCCGGCCGGTAAGCACGGTGCCATCGGCGCTGACAGCCAGTTCGGTCGGTGCGGCGGGCGCAGTGATATCCGGGGCATCGAACTGCAGCGGGGCAGAAGTGTTGCCAGCCGCGTCCACCAGACGGACGTCCAGTGCTTCGCCGTTGGCCTGGGCAGGGTCAAGGGTGACGCTGAACAGGCCGTCGGTACCGACGATGCCCGTACCGATGAGGTTGCCGGCAGCATTACGCACCTGCACGGTGGCGCCTGGTTCGCCGCGACCGGTGAAGGTCACGCCATCGGCCAAGGCCAGGTCGGTGGGTTGAGCCGGAGGCAGCAGGTCGACGGAGGTTACCGAGCCCGGCTGCGACACGTTGCCTGCAGCATCAGTCAGGGTGACTTGCAGGGTGCTGCCGTCGTTCACGGCCGGTGCCAGCGTGATAGCGAAGCTACCGTCTGCCCCGACAGTGCCGGTGGCCAGCACATTACCTGCGGCATCGCGTACCTGCACCGTTGTGCCGGGTTCGCCGCGGCCGCTCAAGCGCTGGCCGGCCAGCCCTATCACCAGGTCGGTTGGTGCTGCGGGTGGCGTGGTATCGACGCCGTCGATATCCGGTGCAGTGACCGAGCTGGCCGCCGAAGTATTGCCGGCCACATCGGTGGCGGTGGCTTGCAATACTTCGCCATCGACCTGTGGCGGGTTGAGGTTGATGCTGAACACACCGGTCGGGCCGACCACGGCGGTGCCCAGTTCGGTGCCGTCGGCGGCAACGATACGCACGGTACTGCCCGGTTCGGCCCGGCCAGTGAGCACGGTGCCGTCGGCGCTGACGGCCAGTTCGGTCGGTGCGGCAGGCGCGGTAATGTCTGGCGCGGAGATCTGTGCGGGCAGCGAAGAGACGCCGCTGTCATCGATGGCGACGACATCCAGCAGTTCACCGTTGGCTTGTGGCGGGTTCAGTTCGATGCTGAAGGTACCATCGGCATTGGCAATGGCGCTGCCGATCAGCGTGCCGTTGGCATCGTGTACTTCTACGCGGGTGCCCGCCGGAGCGGTACCGGTGAGGGTAGTGCCATCGGCATCGATGGCCAGATTGCTCGGGCTGTCTGGCGCGGTGGTCAGTGGCACATCGTATTCGAGGGCAACGGAGGCGTTGCCGCTGGGGTCGGTCTGCACCAGGCTCAGCTGGTCGCCCGGTTGTACGGCCGGATCAAGGTTGATGAGGAAGGTGCCATTGGCCCCGACCACCCCGGTACCGATAACGGTGCCGTTGGCATCGCGGACTTCGACAGTGGCCCCCGGTTCACCTCGGCCGCTCAGCGCCAGGCCGCCGCTGCCGACGGCGATGTTGCTGACCGCCGCGGGCGGGGTGATATCCGGGGCATCGAACTGCAGCGGGGCAGAAGTGTTGCCAGCTGCGTCCACCAACCGAACATCCAGCGCTTCGCCATTGGCCTGGGCTGGGTTAAGGGTGACGCTGAACAGGCCATCGGCACCGACCACGCCCGTACCAATGAGGGTGCCAGCAGCATCACGCACCTGCACGGTGGCGCCTGGCTCACCGCGACCGGTGAAGGTCACGCCATCGGCCAAGGCCAGGTCGGTGGGCTGTGCTGGAGGCAGCAAGTCCGCCGAGGTTACCGAGCCCGGCTGCGACACGTTGCCTGCAGCATCAGTCAGGGTGACTTGCAGGGTGCTGCCGTCGATCACGGCAGGGGCCAGGGTGACGGTGAAGGTGCCGTCTGCACCCACTGTGCCTGTCGCGATGACATTGCCGGCGGCATCGCGGACCTGCACGGTGGTGCCGGCTTCGCCACGGCCACTCAGTTGGCTACCGGCCAGGCCGATGACCAGATTGGTCGGGGCATCGGGCGGTGTGGTATCGACACCGTCGATATCCGGTGCGGTGACCGAGCTGGATGTGGATGTGTTGCCGGCCGCATCGGTGGCAGTGGCTTGCAGCACTTCGCCGTCTATTTGCGGCGGGTTGAGGTTGATGCTGAACACGCCGGTCGGGCCGACCACGGCGGTGCCCAGTTCGGTGCCGTCGGCGGCAACGATACGCACGGTGCTGCCCGGTTCGGCTCGGCCGGTAATCACGCTACCGTTGGCGCTGACAGCCAGTTCGGTCGGTGCGGCGGGCGCGGTAATGTCTGGTGCGGAGATCTGTGCGGGCAGCGAAGAGACGCCGCTGTCATCGATGGCGACGACATCCAGCAGTTCACCGTTGGCTTGTGGCGGGTTCAGTTCGATGCTGAAGGTACCATCGGCATTGGCAATGGCGCTGCCGATCAACGTGCCGTTGGCATCGTGCACTTCTACGCGGGTACCCGCCGGGGCGGAGCCGGTGAGGGTAGTGCCATCGGCATCGATGGCCAGATTGCTCGGGCTGTCTGGCGCGGTGGTCAGTGGCACATCGTATTCGAGGGCAACGGAGGCGTTGCCGCTGGGGTCGGTCTGCACCAGGCTCAGCTGGTCGCCCGGTTGTACCGCCGGATCAAGGTTGATGAGGAAGGTGCCATTGGCCCCGACCACCCCGGTACCGATCACGGTGCCGTTGGCATCGCGGACTTCGACAGTGGCCCCCGGTTCACCTCGGCCGCTCAGCGCCAGGCCGCCGCTGTCGACGGCGATGTTGCTGACAGCGGCAGGAGGCGTGATATCCGGGGCATCGAACTGCAGCGGGGCAGAAGTGT
Organism: Pseudomonas sp. LLC-1; assembly: GCF_002992185.1. Taxonomy (NCBI): domain Bacteria; kingdom Pseudomonadati; phylum Pseudomonadota; class Gammaproteobacteria; order Pseudomonadales; family Pseudomonadaceae; genus Pseudomonas; species Pseudomonas sp. LLC-1. Next base: position 82,956 of record NZ_LUVY01000006.1, read on the forward strand.
TGCCGGCCGCGTCCACCAAACGAACGTCCAGCGCTTCGCCATTGGCCTGGGCAGGATTAAGGGTGACGCTGAACAGGCCATCGGCGCCCACCACACCCGTACCAATGAGGGTGCCAGCGACATCACGCACTTGCACGGTGGCACCTGGTTCGCCGCGACCGGTGAAGGTCACGCCATCGGCCAAGGCCAGGTCGGTGGGTTGAGCCGGAGGCAGCAGGTCGGCGGAGGTCACCGAGCCCGGCTGCGACACGTTGCCTGCAGCATCGGTCAGGGTGACTTGCAAGGTGCTGCCGTCGATCACGGCAGGGGCCAGGGTGACGGTGAAGGTGCCGTCTGCACCCACTGTGCCTGTCGCGATGATATTGCCGGCGGCATCGCGGACCTGCACGGTGGTGCCGGCTTCGCCACGGCCACTCAGTTGGCTACCGGCCAGGCCGATGACCAGATTGGTCGGGGCATCTGGCGGCGTGGTATCGACGCCGTCAATGTCTGGTGCCGTGACCGAGCTGGCTGTTGAGGTATTGCCGGCCGCATCGGTGGCGGTGGCTTGCAGCACTTCGCCGTCTATTTGCGGCGGGTTGAGGTTGATGCTGAACACGCCGGTCGGGCCGACCACGGCGGTGCCCAGTTCGGTGCCGTCGGCGGCAACGATACGTACGGTGCTGCCCGGTTCGGCCCGGCCGGTAATCACGCTACCGTTGGCGCTGACAGCCAGTTCGGTTGGTGCGGCGGGCGCAGTGATGTCCGGGGCATCGAATTGCAGCGGTGCAGAAGTGTTGCCGGCCGCGTCCACCAACCGAACGTCCAGCGCTTCGCCGTTGGCCTGGGCTGGGTTAAGGGTGACGCTGAACAGGCCATCGGCACCTACCACACCCGTACCAATGAGGGTGCCAGCGGCATCACGCACCTGCACGGTGGCGCCCGGCTCGCCGCGCCCGGTGAAGGTCACGCCATCGGCCAAGGCCAGGTCGGTGGGCTGTGCTGGAGGCAGCAAGTCCGCCGAGGTCACCGAGCCCGGCTGCGACACGTTGCCTGCAGTATCAGTCAGGGTCACTTGCAGGGTGCTGCCGTCGATCACGGCAGGGCTCAAGGACACGACAAAAGTACCATCCGGCCCAACAGTGCCGGTCGCCAGCAGGTTGCCGGCAGCGTCACGGACCTGCACGGTAGTGCCCGCTTCGCCACGACCAGTGAGCTGGCTACCGGCCACGCCGATCACCAGGTCGGTTGGTGCTGCGGGTGGCGTGGTATCGACGCCGTCGATATCCGGTGCAGTGACCGAGCTGGGCGCCGAAGTATTGCCGGCCGCATCGGTGGCGGTGGCTTGCAGCACTTCGCCGTCTATTTGCGGCGGGTTGAGGTTGATGCTGAACACGCCGGTCGGGCCGACCACGGCGGTGCCCAGTTCGGTACCGTCGGCGGCAACGATACGCACGGTGCTGCCCGGTTCGGCCCGGCCAGTGAGCACGGTGCCATCGGCGCTGACAGCCAGTTCGGTCGGTGCGGCAGGCGCAGTGATATCCGGTGCGGTGATTTGTGCCGGCAGCGAAGATACGCCGCTGTCATCGATGGCGACGACATCCAGCAGTTCACCGTTGGCTTGTGGCGGGCTCAGTTCGATGCTGAAAGTGCCATCGGCATTGGCAATGGCGCTGCCGATCAGCGTGCCGTTGGCATCGTGTACTTCTACGCGGGTGCCCGCCGGAGCGGTACCGGTGAGGGTAGTGCCATCGGCATCGATGGCCAGATTGCTCGGGCTATCTGGCGCGGTAGTGAGTGGCACATCGTATTCGAGGGCAACGGAGGCGTTGCCACTGGGATCGGTCTGCACCAGGCTCAGCTGGTCGCCCGGTTGTACGGCCGGATCAAGGTTGATGAGGAAGGTGCCATTGGCCCCGACCACCCCGGTACCGATCACGGTGCCGTTGGCATCACGGACTTCGACGGTGGCACCCGGTTCACCTCGGCCGCTCAGGGCCAAGCCGCCACTGCCGACTGCAATGTTGCTGACAGCGGCAGGTGGCGTGATATCCGGGGCATCGAACTGCAGCGGTGCAGAAGTGTTGCCGGCCGCGTCCACCAGACGGACGTCCAGCGCTTCGCCGTTGGCCTGGGCAGGCGAGAGGGTGACGCTGAACAAGCCATCGGCACCGACCACGCCCGTACCAATGATAGTGCCAGCGGCATCACGCACCTGCACGGTGGCACCCGGTTCGCCGCGACCGGTGAAGGTCACGCCATCGGCCAAGGCCAGGTCGGTGGGTTGAGCCGGAGGCAGCAGGTCGGCGGAGGTCACCGAGCCCGGCTGCGACACGTTGCCTGCAGCATCAGTCAGGGTCACTTGAAGGGTGCTGCCGTCGATCACGGCAGGGCTCAAGGACACGACAAAGGTACCATCCGGCCCAACAGTGCCAGTCGCCAGCAGGTTGCCGGCAGCGTCACGGACCTGCACGGTGGTGCCCGCTTCGCCACGGCCACTCAGTTGGCTACCGGCCAGGCCGATGACCAGATTGGTCGGGGCATCTGGCGGCGTGGTATCGACGCCGTCAATATCCGGTGCGGTGACAGAACTGGCTGTTGAGGTATTGCCGGCCGCATCGGTGGCGGTGGCTTGCAGCACTTCGCCGTCTATTTGCGGCGGGTTGAGGTTGATGCTGAACACGCCGGTCGGGCCGACCACGGCGGTGCCCAGTTCGGTACCGTCAGCGGCAACGATACGCACGGTGCTGCCCGGTTCGGCACGGCCAGTGAGCACGGTGCCGTCGGTGCTGACAGCCAGTTCGGTCGGTGCGGCGGGCGCAGTGATATCGGGTGCGGTGATTTGTGCCGGCAGCGAAGAGACGCCGCTGTCATCGATGGCGACGACATCCAGCAGTTCGCCGTTGGCTTGTGGCGGGTTCAGTTCGATGCTGAAAGTGCCATCGGCATTGGCAATGGCGCTGCCGATCAGCGTGCCGTTGGCATCATGTACTTCTACGCGGGTGCCCGCCGGCGCGGAACCAGTCAGGGTAGTGCCATCGGCATCGATGGCCAGATTGCCCGGGCTGTCTGGCGCGGTAGTGAGTGGCACATCGTATTCGAGGGCAACGGAGGCGTTGCCGCTGGGGTCGGTCTGCACCAGGCTCAGCTGGTCGCCCGGTTGTACGGCCGGATCAAGGTTGATGAGGAAGGTGCCATTGGCCCCGACCACCCCGGTACCGATCACGGTGCCGTTGGCATCACGGACTTCGACGGTGGCCCCCGGTTCACCTCGGCCGCTCAGGGCCAGGCCGCCGCTGCCGACCAGGATGTCGCTGACTGCACTTGGCGGGGTGATGTCGGGTGCTGTGAATTCAAGCGGGATCGAGCTGTTGCCGGCAGCATCCACCAGGCGTATGTCCAGTGCTTCGCCGTTGGCCTGGGCGGGCGACAGCGTGACGCTGAATAGCCCGTCGGCACCGACCAAGCCTGTGCCAATGATGTTGCCAGCGGCATCACGCACCTGCACGGTGGCCCCTGGTTCACCGCGGCCAGTGAGGGTTACGCCGCTGGCAAGGGCGAGGTTGGTGGGCTGGTCTGGGGCGGTCGTATCAGGTGTCTCGACGTCTGGCGCTGCAATACTGGCCGAAGGCGAGGTGTTGCCGGCTGCGTCCTTGGCGCTGACCTCCAAAGCCTGGCCTTCGGTCTGTGGCGGTTGCAGGGTGATACTGAACTGGCCGTCTGCACCGGCCACGGCTGAGCCCAGCAGCACCCCGTCGGCACCCCGCACCGAAACCGTAGAGCCTGGTTCTGCACGGCCGGTGAGGGTGGTGCCCTGTTCATTGATGGCAAGGTCGGCAGGTGCAAGCGGCGCAGTCACGTCCGGGGCGGTGACTGTGCCAGGCGTCGAGACGTTGCCGGCGCCATCGGTCAGGGTGACTTCAAGGTTCTCGTTGTTAATTTGCGGCGGGTTCAACGTCACGTCGAAGGTGCCGTCGGCACCCACGGTGCCGCTGCCGATCAGGTTGCCGGCAGCATCACGGATGCTCACTGTGGTGCCTGCTTCACCACGGCCGGTCAGGCGCAGGCCATCCGGCGACACCAGCAGGTCGATGGGCGTGGCCGGTGCGGTGGTATCGGGGGCCGAGCCACCACTGCTACTGCCACTGTTGTTATCTGCCGCTGCTGCCGCGCCGCCGACACCGAGCAGGCTCAGCCCGGCAATCGCCCAGGTTGGCATGGCACTACCGGCGGTGCCGATACCCGCGACCAGATCGTCCAGCGAGGTCACGTCCTCGAAGGTAAAGCCGGTGAAGGCCGTTGCATCGTATTGCGCGTGCCACAGGGTGCCGTCTTCGCCAACGAAGACAATGTCGCTACCGACCCCGGCCTGGTCCACGGCGAAGAAGTTGCCGATGGTGACCTTTTCACCCGACTTCAGGGTGACGATCAGGTCTTGCCCGCGTTGGGTAACAGTGGCCACCTTGTCGGGGGCTACCGGCATCTGCACGACGCCTGGCCCTTTGAGGTTGATATTGCCCCAGGCGCTCTGAGTGGCGACTTCGGTTTGCTTATCGGCGACGACGATGTTGTCCATGGATGCTCCCTGCTGGTATCCGGATCCCCCGGCCCGAACCGTTCGAGCCACAATCTGCGTCACAGAGCCCTTGCTGGGGCGTTCCGCGCAGTCTCGACCAGGCAGTCGAAATTCGGGTGGTTAGGGAGATATAGCAGCCAGGCGGGAAGCAACCAGATGGCTTTCTGGGTTAATCCTTTTGTAGGTGAGCCTCAGCGAAGCCCCAGCCGGCGGGCCAGCCGGCTCAGGTTTGCGCGGTCCAGGCCCAGCTCGCGGGCCGCTGCCGCCCAATTATCCTGGTGCCGTTGCAGGCAGGCTTCGATCACTTGGCGCTGGTAGAGGTCGACCGCTTCGCGCAGGCCGCCTTCAGGCAATGGTGCCAGTTGGGCAGGGGCTGCGGGGGAGGGCAGGGCGTTTGGGGTTGCGAGCACCGCGCGCAGGTCCAGGTCGACGGCTTCAAGCGTGAGAATGCGTGGCCGGTCGGGGTGCTGGCCCAGTGCCTTGAGGGCCGAGCGGCCGATCAGGTGTTCCAGTTCGCGCACGTTGCCTGGCCACTCATAGGCCAGCAGCGCGGCCTGGGCTTCGCTACTCAGACGCAGGCTGTTCAGGCCCAGGCGTGAACGGTTCTGTTCGAGGAAGTAGCCAGCTAATAACAACACATCTCGCCCACGTTCGCGTAAGGGCGGTACGTGCAACGGGTACACACTGAGGCGGTGATAGAAGTCGGCGCGGAAGTTGCCATTGCGTACTTCTGCGGCCAGGTCACGGTTGGTGGCGGCGATCAGGCGCACGTCCACACGGTGCTCGCGGTCCGAGCCCAGGCGTTGCAGTTGGCCGCTTTGCAGCACACGCAACAGTTTGGCTTGCACCGTTAGCGGCAGTTCGCCCACTTCGTCGAGGAACAACGTACCGCCGTTGGCCAGCTCGAACTTGCCCCGGCGCTCGCCGTGCGCGCCAGTGAAGGCACCGCGTACGTGGCCGAAGAGTTCGCTTTCCACCAAGGTATCGGGCAGGGCGGCGCAGTTGAGGCTGATCAGTGGCTTGTCGGCCCGGTTGCTGGCCTGGTGCAGGGCCTGGGCCACCAGTTCCTTGCCAACGCCCGTTTCGCCAGTGATCAGAACAGTCAGGTCGCTGCCGCCAACCAGGCGGATTTCCTCCACCAGGCGCTTATGCGCCGGGCTCTGGCCAATCAGCTCTTTATCCTGGCCGCTGGCCTGGCGGTAGATTTCGGCCCGCAGGTGTTCGTCTTCGGCGCGCAGGGCCAGGTGCTCGATGCGTTCGGCCACGGTAACGGTAGCGGCGGCCAGGCTGGCGAAGGCTTGCAGGGCATCCAGCTCCAGGCTCTGGAACTGCCCGGGGGTGAGGGCATCGAGGGTGACCAGGCCCCAGGGGCGCTCATCAACCATCAACGGGCAACCCATGCAGTCGTGCACTTCCAGGTCGGCATCGGGGGCGTTGACCAGGCCATCGTAAGGGTCGGGCAGTTCGGAGTCGCTGGCGAAACGAGTGGGCTCCGGGCGGCTGAGCAGTATCTGGAAGCGCGGGTGCTCGCTGACCCGGAAGCGCCGACCCAAGGTGTCAGGGCTCAGGCCATCCACCGCCAGCGGCACCAGCCATTCACCATCCAGGCGCAGCAGCGCGGCGGCATCGCACGGCAGTAGCCCGCGCATGGCTTGCAGCAAGCGGCGGTAGCGCTCCTGGTCGGGCAAGTCGCGGGAGAGGTCGCTGACCAGGGGCAGCAGGGTGGTGAGCAAGGGCTTTGCGGTCATAAAGACTCCTATGGGTCGATATGACTATACGACGAGGTGGGTCGTTTTGACATGATTGGCGTCAACCCCCTGATTTTACTGGCGATAAAAGTTGGCACGATTGCTGAAATACCCAAGGCAGTCATTTGAAGCCACAGGCTCAGGAGTTGTCGCAATGCTCAATGCCGAACAACGTGCAATCATCAAGGCCACTGTACCCCTGCTGGAAAGCGGCGGCGAAGCGCTGACCACCCACTTTTACAAGATGATGCTCAGCGAGTACCCCGAGGTACGCCCGCTGTTCAACCAGGCCCACCAGGCCAGTGGTGACCAGCCACGTGCTTTGGCCAACGGCGTGCTGATGTATGCGCGCCACATTGACCAACTGGAGCAGCTGGGGGGGCTGGTAGGGCAGATCATCAACAAGCACGTTGCCCTGCAGATTCTGCCGGAGCACTACCCGATCGTCGGCAGCTGCCTGCTGCGCGCCATCGAGGAAGTACTGGGCAAGGAAATCGCTACCCCTGCGGTGATCGAGGCCTGGGGCGCGGCCTATGGCCAGCTGGCCGACATCCTGATTGGCGCTGAAGAAAGCCTCTATAAACAGAAGGAAGAAGCCGAGGGTGGCTGGCGTGGTACCCGCGAATTCCGCCTGGTACGCCGCGAGCAGGAAAGCAGCGAGATCGTTTCGTTCTACTTTGCCCCGGAGGATGGTAAACCGGTGCTCAAGGCCGAGCCTGGCCAGTACATTGGCCTGAAGCTGGACATCGACGGTGCCGAACAGCGCCGCAACTATTCGCTGTCGGCGCTGTGCGATGGCAGGGAGTACCGCATCAGCGTCAAGCGCGAGGTGGGCGGCAAGGTGTCCAACTACCTGCACGATGAGCTGGTGGTGGGCGATACCCTGCAACTGTTCCCGCCTGCGGGCGACTTCACCCTGGCGGCCAGCGACAAGCCGCTGGTGCTGATTAGCGGGGGCGTGGGTATTACCCCGACGCTGGCCATGTTGCAGGCGGCGCTGCAAACCCGGCGCGAGGTGCATTTCATTCACTGTGCGCGTAACGGCGCGGTGCATGCCTTCCGTGAATGGGTCGATGGCCTGGCGGCGCGTCACCCGCAGCTCAAGCGCTTCTACTGCTATGCCGAGCCGGAGGGGGGCGCAGCGGCGGATGCTGTGGGCTTGCTGAGCGAAGACCTGCTGGCCGAGTGGCTGCCGCAGGCGCGTGATGTGGATGCCTACTTCCTTGGGCCCAAGGGGTTCATGGCGGCGGTGAAGCGCCAACTGAAGGGGCTGGGTGTGCCTGAGCAGCAGAGCCGTTACGAGTTCTTCGGGCCGGCGGCTGCCTTGGAATGATGTAGCGCCTGTATCGGCCTGTTCGCGGGCAAGCCCGCTCCCACAGGTACTGCACAGGCTTTGAAAGCTGCGCTATCACTGTGGGAGGGGGCTTGCCCGCGAAGAGGCCGGTACAGGCAGTACACACCTTCTGCCTATATATAAGGAAAGATGAAACCGGGCTCGCCGCTTTCATCATTAATCCTCCGTTAATCACGGTATCCTTCACTCCCGGGTGTCGAGGGGCTTGCCCCTGCGCGGCACCCGGGCAGCCGCTTTTTTGCCGCCCGGCGTTGAACCGACGCCGTTGCGGTCGGTCTCAGCCTCACCGGATAGCCCTGCGCAGTGCTACCGCGCCGCTCCCTCGGCATGCTCACAGGCCATGCCCAGCGTGTAGACTTGCGCCCAGGCAGGCGGACCACGCTGCCACTATCCATCGAAGGAACCGGCAATGAACGAACAAACATCGCGCCTGAATCGGGAACGGCGCTTTCTGGTGCTGTTGGGCCTGATCTGCCTCTCGCTGATCGGCGGCGCCCTCTATATGCAAGTGGTACTGGGCGAGGCGCCTTGCCCGCTGTGCATCCTGCAGCGTTACGCGCTGCTGTTCATTGCCGTGTTCGCGTTCATCGCCGCCGCGATGCCCGGGCGCCGTAGCCTGACCTTCTTCGAGGTGCTGGTGGTGCTCAGTGCCATTGGCGGAATCATTGCGGCGGGCAACCATGTGTATATACTCGCCAACCCCATGGTCAGTTGTGGCATCGACACCCTGCAACCGATCGTGGACGACCTGCCACTGGCCAAGCTCTGGCCGCTGGCGTTCCAGGTCGACGGCTTCTGCAGCACGCCGTACCCGCCGATCCTCGGTTTGTCACTGGCGCAGTGGGCACTGGTAGCGTTCGTGCTGACCGCCATTCTGGTTCCGCTCGGTATCTACCGCAACCGACGCCAGGCTTAGACAAAAGTCCCGAATTGCATGGGGGCTTTTACGCCGCATGAGAAGAGGGAAAAGTTGCTCGCCGCTTGACCTGGATCAATCCCGAAGCCTTGTAGAATGCGGCTTTGAGGCCTGGCAAGCGGGGTGCGACAAACTGTCGCGAAGTTGAATTATTGAGCATCATTGTTACGGATTCTGTAAAAGACTGTTGCTCAATAAGTCATAGTCAAGGGTTGGCGACCTAACTACAATCGCCCCCAATTTCCGTTCGGCACTGCTTGCGAGTCGCAGGATTGAAGGAAGCCCCAGCGCTCCTTTTTGCTGACTTCGTCAAGTTTCGCCCAACGGCGATACCGGGCGGACCCCCCTCCGCGTTTTCCCGCACCAAATGGACTTGGTCTGAAGTACAGGCCTGTTGCCTACGAAACCATAAGCACCGCTAACACGCTCGAAGCCAAGGTCCTGCAGTCGGACCCCAGGCAGGAGCGAGTACGGGCGCGAAATGCCTCACTTGGCAGGACGAAGTGTTGGCTACCAAAACACAAATTGCATTGAAGCAAGCTGATCTAGAGGTCGTGAGATGAGTAAAAAGCGTTACCCCAGACTGTTTGGCATATTGCCCTTTTTAGGCATGCTTTTACTCAGTGGGTGCAACTGGACCCTGCTCGACCCGAAGGGCCAGGTCGGCATTGAGCAAAAGAACCTGATCCTGATCGCTACCGGCCTGATGCTGCTGGTGGTAATCCCTGTCATCATCATGACCCTGGCGTTCGCCTGGAAGTACCGTGCTTCCAACAAGGCAGCCACCTACACCCCTGACTGGTCGCACTCGACCAAGATCGAGGCCGCGGTGTGGATCATCCCGATCCTGATCATCATCGCCCTGGGTTACGTCACCTACCACTCCACCCACAAGCTGGACCCATACCGTCCACTGGATTCCGATGTGAAGCCGGTGCAGATCGACGTGGTCGCGCTGGACTGGAAGTGGCTGTTCATCTACCCGGAGCAGGGCATTGCCACGGTCAACAAGATCGTCTTCCCGGCTAACACCCCGGTCAACTTCCGCGTCACTTCCGACGCCGTGATGAACTCGTTCTTCATCCCGGGCCTGGGCGGCCAGATCTACGCCATGGCCGGCATGACCACCAAGCTGCACCTGATCGCCAACGAAAACGGCGAGTTCGACGGTATCAGCGCCAACTATAGCGGTGCTGGCTTCACCGGCATGAAATTCAAGGCTACTGCCACCTCCCAGGAAGACTTCGACAAGTGGGTCGCCGAGGTCAAGCAGTCGCCGAAGAAGCTGGACAAGGCCGAATACGACGCCTTGGCCAAACCAAGCGAAAACAACCCAGTCGCGCTGTACAGCGAGGCTTCGCCTGAGCAGTTCCAGCTGATCGTCGACAAGTACGAAGGCATGAACCGCGGTCGTAGCCACGAAGAAGCAGGCAGCAAAGACCTGGCCACAACCAAGGGTGTGGAATCGAGTATGCAACCAGCTGCCGGTGCAGAGGAGTAAGAGATGTTCGGTAAACTAAGCCTGGAGGCGATACCCTATCACGAGCCGATAGTCATGGTGACGCTTGCCATGATCGCGCTCGGCGGTATCGCTGTCGTCGGTCTTATCACCTATTTCCGCAAGTGGACCTACTTGTGGAGCGAGTGGCTGACTACTGTCGACCACAAAAAGATCGGCGTGATGTACATCATCGTCGCGATGATCATGCTGCTGCGCGGCTTTGCCGACGCCATCATGATGCGTACCCAGCTGGCTGCCGCAACCGGTGGCTCCGAAGGCTACCTGCCGCCTGAACACTATGACCAGATCTTCACCGCTCACGGTGTGATCATGATCATCTTCATGGCGATGCCGTTCTTCACCGGCCTGATGAACCTGGCGGTTCCTCTGCAGATCGGTGCACGTGACGTTGCCTTCCCGTTCCTGAACTCCCTGAGCTTCTACCTGCTGCTGGCAGGCGTGCTGCTGGTCAACATCTCGCTGGGCGTTGGTGAATTCGCCAAGACCGGCTGGGTTGCCTATCCGCCGCTCGCGGGCATTCAGTACAGCCCTGGGGTGGGCGTTGACTACTACATCTGGGCGCTACAGCTATCCGGATTGGGTACAACGCTTACCGGCGTGAACTTCCTCGTCACCGTGATGAAGATGCGCGCACCTGGCATGAAGCTGATGGACATGCCGATCTTCACCTGGACCTGCACCTGGGCCAACGTACTGATCGTTGCTTCGTTCCCGATCCTGACTGCCGCACTCGCGCTGCTGACTGTTGACCGTTATCTGGACTTCCACATTTTCACCAACGAGCTTGGTGGGAACCCGATGATGTACGTCAACCTGTTCTGGGCGTGGGGTCACCCTGAGGTTTACATCCTGATCCTGCCGGCCTTCGGCGTGTTCTCGGAAGTTACCTCGACGTTCTCTGGCAAACGCCTGTTCGGCCACCACTCGATGATCTACGCATCGGGCGCGATCGCCATCCTGGGCTTTGCGGTATGGCTGCACCACTTCTTCACCATGGGTGCCGGCGCCAGCGTCAACACCTTCTTCGGCCTGGCGACGATGCTGATCTCCATTCCGACCGGTGTGAAGCTGTTCAACTGGCTGTTCACCATGTACCAAGGCCGTGTGCGCTTCACCGCACCGATGCTCTGGACCCTGGGCTTCATGGTCACCTTCTCCATCGGTGGCATGACCGGCGTACTGCTGGCCGTTCCAGGTGCTGACTTCGTCCTGCACAACAGCCTGTTCGTTATTGCGCACTTCCACAACGTGATCATCGGTGGCGCGGTATTCGGCTACATCGCCGGTTTCGCCTTCTGGTTCCCGAAAGCCTTCGGCTTCACCCTGAACGAGAAGTGGGGCAAAGCTGCCTTCTGGTTCTGGCTGTCGGGCTTCTACGTGGCGTTCATGCCGCTGTACGCCCTGGGCTTCATGGGCATGACCCGTCGTCTGAACCACTCCGACAACCCACTGTGGGAACCCTACCTGTACGTAGCCGTTGTCGGCGCCGTGCTGATTCTGTTCGGTATCGCTTGCCAGCTGATCCAGCTGTACGTATCGGTTCGCGACCGCAACCAGAACCTGGACGTGACCGGCGACCCATGGGGCGGCCGTACTCTGGAATGGTCCACTTCGTCGCCACCTCCGTTCTACAACTTCGCTCACATGCCTGAGCAGGTTGGCCTGGACGCCTGGCACGAAACCAAGGAAAGCGGCAAGGCTTACAAGCCAGCGACCAAGTTCGACGCTATCCACATGCCGAGCAACACCTCCACCGGTTTGTTCATGGGCCTGTTCCTGACCGTCTTCGGCTTTGCCTTCATCTGGCACATCTGGTGGCTGGTTGGCGCAAGCCTGGTTGCAACCATCGCTGTCTTCGTTCGCCACGCTGCACGTGACGACCAGGGCTACATGGTTCCAGCCGAAGAAGTGGCGCGCATCGAAGGCGAGCGTATGAAAGCGCTGGCCAAAGCAGGTGCTCTGCCTGCCGGCGCACGTGTCGAATCGTTTGAGCGGGTGTAATCAATGTCCAGTCAAGTAATGCACGGCGGCGCTGCTCATGGTCACGACCATGGGCATGACGACCACCACCACGACTCGGGCCAGATGACCGTACTGGGCTTCTGGCTGTACCTGATGACCGACTGCATCCTGTTTGCGTCGCTCTTCGCTACCTACGCGGTGCTGTCCGGCAGTTTTGCCGGCGGCCCGTCGGGTCATGACATCTTCCAGCTCGATTTCGTAGCTGTTGAAACGCTGTTCCTGCTGCTGTCCTCGATCACCTTCGGCTTCGCCATGCTGAAGATGTTCGATGGCAAGAAAGCAGGCGTACTGGGCTGGTTGGCTGTGACCTTCCTGTTCGGTGCAGGCTTCATCGCGATGGAAATCTATGAATTCCATCACCTGATCAGCGAAGGCTTCGGCCCGCAGCGCAGTGGCTTCCTGTCGGGCTTCTTCGCCCTGGTAGGTACCCACGGTCTGCACGTGACTGCTGGTCTGATCTGGATGGCAATCATGATGTACCAGATCAACAAGCACGGCATCACGCCGACCGCCAAGACCCGCATGAGCTGCCTGAGCCTGTTCTGGCACTTCCTGGACGTGGTCTGGATCTGCGTATTCACCGTCGTTTACCTGCTGGGAGTTCTGTAATGGCTAACGCACACGACACTCATCACGAAGGTAACCACGGCAGCGTCAAGTCGTACATGATCGGCTTTGTACTGTCGATCATCCTGACCGCGATCCCGTTCGGCCTGGCCATGACCGCCAGCCTGCCGAAGAACCTGACCGTTCTGATCATCGTTGCCATGGCCGTGATCCAGGTAGTTGTTCACCTGGTTTACTTCCTGCACATGGACCGCTCGAAAGAGCAACGCAACAACGTATCGACGTTCCTGTTCACCACCCTGGTGATCGCTCTGCTTGTCGGCCTGTCGCTGTGGATCATGTTCAGCATCCACTTCGAAATGTTGGCCAAGTGAGGTAAGACTGCATGTCCGTTAAGCACTTTATCCAAATCACCAAACCGGGGATCATTTTCGGTAACGTGCTTTCCGTGGCAGGCGGTTTCTTCCTTGCCTCGAAGGGCCATGTGGATTTCGCCCTGTTCCTGGCGGTGGTGATCGGTACTTCGCTGGTGGTGGCGTCCGGATGCGTGTTCAACAACTGCATCGACCGTGACATCGACCACAAGATGGAGCGCACCAAGAACCGCGTCATGGTGCAGGGCGGCATGTCGCTGCCCCTCGCACTGATCTACGCCACCCTGCTCGGGGTGGCGGGTTTCAGCCTGCTGTATGTCCAGGCCAACCCGCTGTCGGCGTTCTGTGCGCTGATCGGCTTCATCGTCTACGTCGGTTTCTACAGCCTGTGGCTGAAGCGTAAATCGGTGCACGGCACCTTGGTCGGCAGCCTGTCTGGTGCCATGCCTCCGGTGATCGGCTACTGCGCCGTGAGCAACAGCTTCGACCTGGCTGCAGTGACCCTGCTGGTGATGTTCAGCCTGTGGCAGATGCCGCACAGCTTTGCCATCGCCATCTTCCGCTTCAAGGATTACAGCGCTGCCAACATTCCGGTCCTGCCGGTGGCTCGTGGCGTCCTGGCGGCGAAGAAGCAGATCGTGCTGTACGTGCTGGCCTTCGTGCTCGCCACCTTGATGCTTACCCTCGGCGGTTACGCCGGCCTCGGCTACCTGGCCGTGGCAGCAGCCATGGGCCTTTACTGGCTGTACATGGCATGGGGCGGCTACAAGGCCGAGGACGACAGCAAGTGGGCCCGTAAAGTGTTCGGCTTCTCCATCCTCACCGTCACTGCCCTGAGCGTGATGATGGGCGTGGACAGCCAGACTGCTGCGGACGTGCTGATGACCTACGCACGCTGATCGAGGCGAGTGCTTCACCAAAAACCCCGGCCATTGTGCCGGGGTTTTTTTGTGCCTGTTCCGGCCCTATCGCCGGCAAGCCAGCTCCCACAGGTACTGCGCAGTTCCCAAGGCCTGTGCAGTACCTGTGGGAGCTGGCTTGCCGGCGATAGGGCCGGCCCTGAAAACATAAATTTCTTATTTTCAAAAAATACATCTGAAAAATTCTAACAAAACAGGAAATTGTCCTTTACAGGTATCCTGTTTCGGCACTATCTTCTGATCCAGGCCGCCACATCGGCCAACGTCGCTCGGACGGTTCCGGGCGCTTACGTACTCAGAGGAAGCCATGGCCAACCCAGGTTCGCCGCGCCGCTTTGCGCGCATCGATCGTCTCCCCCCTTACGTCTTCAATATCACTGCCGAACTCAAGATGGCTGCCCGCCGCCGTGGCGAGGACATCATCGACCTGAGCATGGGCAACCCCGATGGCGCCACCCCGCCGCACATCGTCGAGAAGCTGGTGCAGGTTGCCCAGCGTGAAGACACCCACGGCTACTCCACCTCTCGCGGTATCCCGCGCCTGCGCCGGGCCATTTCCAACTGGTACAAGGAACGCTACGAGGTCGACATCGACCCGGAAAGCGAAGCCATCGTCACCATCGGCTCCAAAGAGGGCCTGGCGCACCTGATGCTGGCCACCCTCGACCAGGGCGACACGGTACTGGTGCCCAACCCCAGCTACCCGATCCATATCTACGGTGCGGTCATTGCCGGTGCCCAGGTGCGTTCGGTGCCGCTGGTGCCGGGCGTGGACTTCTTCAACGAGCTGGAGCGGGCGATCCGCGAGTCGATCCCCAAGCCGAAGATGATGATCCTCGGTTTCCCGTCCAACCCTACTGCCCAATGCGTGGAGCTGGACTTCTTCGAGCGCGTGGTGGCGTTGGCCAAGCAGTACAACGTGCTGGTGGTACACGACCTGGCCTACGCCGACATTGTCTACGACGGCTGGAAAGCCCCGTCGATCATGCAGGTGCCCGGTGCCAAGGACATTGCGGTGGAGTTCTTCACCCTGTCCAAAAGCTACAACATGGCGGGCTGGCGGATCGGCTTCATGGTCGGTAACCCCGAGCTGGTCAGTGCCTTGGCGCGGATCAAGAGCTATCACGATTACGGCACCTTCACCCCGCTGCAGGTCGCTGCGATCGCTGCGCTGGAAGGTGACCAGCAGTGCGTGCGCGACATCGCCGAGCAATACCGCCAGCGTCGCAATCTGCTGGTAAAGGGGCTGCACGAACTGGGCTGGATGGTCGAGAACCCAAAGGCCTCGATGTACGTGTGGGCGAAGATTCCGGAGCAGTATGCGCACCTGGGGTCGCTGGAGTTTTCCAAGAAACTGCTGGCCGAGGCCAAGGTGTGCGTGTCGCCGGGGATTGGCTTTGGTGACTATGGCGATGACCATGTGCGCTTTGCCCTGATCGAGAACCAGGATCGCATTCGCCAGGCCATTCGCGGGATCCGGCAGATGTTCCGGGCCGATGGGGTGGCCCGCAAGTAAACCTGTTGGGGCCACTTTGCGGCCCTTTCTCGACACGAGGCCGCTTTACCGGGGCCGTGCAAACCCGTCGAGAACGCAGGTTTTTCTGGGCAAAAAAAAGGCCGCTGCAAGCCACAGCGGCCAATCGAGACGTTAGATCAAGGAGCTTCAAAATCTACGTCGGTGAACCTCGCAGGCCTGAAAGGCGGGGGGGAAGAGCCCTTCATGCCGGCCAGTGAGTTAAGAATAAGCGCTTGATCCTGTAGGAAAAATAGCTGCTTATGACATTCACCTTTACGTATCGGGCAATAGTGCTGCAGGCGCTCATGCGGCCGGCGAATAGCCCATGCGCCAGCTGGTCTCTCGGGCCGCCGCCAGCAGCCGTTGCGCCGCCGGCCCATGTTCGTCGGCATGAAAAATCGACGTTGGCCCGACCACGGTCATCACGGCCACAACCTGCCCCAAGGCATTGAACACCGGTGCCGACAACGCATCCACACCTGGCATCAGCAGGCCGTGCACATGGTGCAGCCCACGGTCGCGAATGCCGGCCAATACCGCCTGGTAGTCCTCTGCATTGTGGTGCAGGGCGGCCAGCTCGCGGTCGCGCAACTCCACGGTCTCGCGCTCGGGCAGGTAGGCGGCGAACACCAGGCCGGTAGAGGAGGTAAGCAGCGGTAGCACCGAGCCGATTTGCGTGACCACGGTGACCGCACGCACTGCCGGTTCAATGCTGACCACGGTCGCGCCCTGGTTACCCCACACGGCAATGAAGCAGCTCTCGTTCAGTTCATCGCGCAATTGCGACAGCGGCAGGGCGGCAATCTTCAACACATCGATGCTGCCCAGCGCCGCCAACCCTACCCGCAATGCTTCGCGACCCAAACCGTAATGGTTGGTGGCGCTGTCCTGCTCCGCAAAGCCACTGGCAATCAACGCCTGCAGATAACGGTGCACCTTGCTCGCCGGCATTTGCACATGTTCCGCCAGGCGTGACAGCGAAGTGGAAGGAGAGAGCTCTGCAAGCGCCTTCAGGATGTCGGTGCCGACCTCCGCCGAGCGGACTTTCTGCTTGCCGTTGTCGGCGGGGGAGCTGGCTTTGGTCATGGATATCTGCTTCCGGATTCTTCAAGTCGGGCCTTTATAGCTTGACGCCAAGCGCGGGGCAAATTACGTTATTCGTAATCTGATTACGATAAAAACAATGCAGACGCGCTGCCACCCCACACCGGGCCAGCAGCCAGCTGCCCGCAACGGCTCGGCCAGAGCCCGGAGGCATCGATGAATCGCGACACCTCACCCGACCTTCACTACCTCAGCGGCTTCGGCAACGAATTTGCCAGCGAAGCACTGCCAGGGGCTTTGCCGGTCGGGCAGAACTCGCCGCAGAAGGCGCCCTATGGGCTGTATGCCGAATTGCTCTCGGGCACGGCGTTCACCATGGCCCGCAGTGAGCTACGCCGTACCTGGCTTTATCGTATTCGCCCGTCTGCACTGCACCCACGTTTCGAGCGCCTGGCGCGCCAGCCGCTGAGCGGGCCGTTGGGTGGGATCAACCCCAACCGCCTGCGCTGGAGCCCGCAGCCGATCCCTGCCGAACCGACCGACTTCATCGAGGGCTGGCTGCCGATGGTGGCCAACGCTGCGGCGGAAAAGCCGGCCGGTGTGAGTATCTACATCTACCGCGCCAACCGTTCCATGGAGCGTGTTTTCTTCAACGCCGACGGTGAACTGCTGCTGGTGCCGGAGCTGGGCCGCCTGCGCATTGCCACCGAGCTGGGCGTGATGGAGGTCGAACCGCTGGAGATTGCGGTGATTCCTCGCGGCATGAAGTTCCGTGTCGAACTGCTCGATGGCCAGGCCCGCGGCTACATCGCCGAAAACCATGGCGCGCCGCTGCGCATCCCGGACCTGGGCCCGATCGGCAGCAATGGCCTGGCCAACCCGCGCGACTTCCTCACCCCGGTGGCGCACTACGAAGAGGCCGCAGGGCCAGTGCAACTGGTGCAAAAGTTCCTGGGCGAGCACTGGGCTTGTGAACTGCAACATTCGCCGCTGGACGTGGTCGCTTGGCACGGCAGCAACGTGCCTTACAAATACGACCTGCGCCGCTTCAACACCATCGGTACCGTCAGCTTCGACCACCCGGACCCGTCGATCTTCACCGTGCTGACTTCGCCGACCAGCGTACATGGCCTGGCCAACATGGACTTCGTGATCTTCCCGCCACGCTGGATGGTGGCCGAGAACACCTTCCGTCCACCTTGGTTCCACCGCAACCTGATGAACGAGTTCATGGGTCTGATCAACGGTGCCTACGATGCCAAGGCCGAAGGCTTCCTGCCGGGTGGTGCTTCGTTGCACGGGGTGATGAGCGCCCATGGCCCCGACGCCGAAACCTGCGAAAAGGCCATTGCCGCCGACCTGGCGCCGCACAAGATCGACAACACCATGGCTTTCATGTTCGAGACCAGCCAAGTGCTGCGCCCGAGCCAGCAAGCCCTTGAATGCCCGCAATTGCAGGCCGACTACGATAGTTGCTGGGCCACCTTGCCGAGCACCTTCAACCCGAACCGGAGATAACCCATGAACCACACTGCCAATGCCCGTAGCTGGGTCGAGCACGCCAACGGGCACAGCGACTTCCCGCTGCAGAACCTGCCGATGGGTATTTTCAGCCGGCCGGGTGAAGCCAAACGCTGTGGCGTGGCCATCGGTGACGCAATCCTCGACCTGGAAGCGGTGCTGGCTGCCGGCCTGTTCGACGGTGCTGCCAAGTCTGCCGTCGAAGCCACCCGCGGTGGTGCGCTGAACGCATTCTTCGCCTTGGGCCGCAGCGCCCGTGTGGCGCTGCGCGAGCGTTTGCAGGCGCTGCTTGGCGAGCACAGCGAGCACCAGTCGGCGTTGAAGAAGGCGCTGATCCCGGCCAGCGACTGCCAACTGCATGTGCCCGCGCAGATCGGTGACTACACCGACTTCTACGTCGGCATCGAACACGCCAAAAACGTGGGCAAGCTGTTCCGCCCCGATAATCCGCTGCTGCCCAACTACAAGTACGTGCCGATCGGTTATCACGGCCGCGCCTCCACCATCCGCCCATCGGGCACCGATGTGCGCCGGCCCAAGGGCCAGACCTTGCCGGCCGGGCACACCGAGCCGAGCTTCGGCCCTTGCGCACGCCTGGACTACGAACTGGAGTTGGGCATCTGGATTGGCCAGGGCAATGACATGGGGCAGGCGATCCCGGTAGGCGATGCCGCCGAGCACGTGGCTGGCCTGTGCCTGCTCAACGACTGGTCGGCGCGCGATATCCAGGCCTGGGAATACCAGCCCCTGGGGCCGTTCCTGTCCAAGAGCTTCATCACCACCATTTCCCCCTGGGTGGTCACTGCCGAGGCGCTGGAGCCGTTCCGCTGCGCCCAGCCGGCGCGCCCGGAAGGCGACCCGCAGCCACTGTCGTACCTGCTGGACAAGCGCGACCAGGCCGCCGGTGCCTACGATATCGAGCTTGAAGTGCTGCTGCTGACCCAGCGCATGCGTGAGCAGGGCGTTGCTCCACACCGCCTGACCCTGAGCAACACCCGCAGCATGTACTGGACCGTGGCGCAGCTGGTGGCGCACCACAGCGTCAACGGCTGCCAGCTGCAACCAGGCGATCTGTTCGGTTCGGGCACCTTGTCGGGTGCCACGCCAGGTTCGTTCGGCAGCCTGCTGGAGATCACCGAGGGCGGCAAGCTGCCGGTGGAACTGGCCAGCGGCGAGGTGCGCAAGTTCCTCGAAGACGGCGACGAAATCATCCTGCGTGCACGTTGCACGCGCGACGGCGTGGCCAGCATCGGCTTCGGCGAATGCCGTGGCACGGTCATCGCGGCCAACTGAGGAGAGGCGGGCATGGAGCTGTACACCTATTACCGTTCCACCTCGTCCTACCGGGTGCGCATTGCCCTGGCACTGAAGGGGCTGGCTTACCAGTCCCTGCCGGTCAACCTGTTGCAGGGTGAGCAGCGTGGGGCGGGCTATGTTGCCATCAACCCACAGGGCCGCGTACCGGCCTTGCGCACCGATGGCGGTGAATTGCTGGTGCAGTCACCGGCAATCATCGAGTACCTGGAAGAGGTTTATCCACAGCCCGCGTTGCTGCCGGCCACGGCCGAGGCGCGTGCCAAAGTGCGCGGTGTAGCGGCAATCATTGGCTGCGACATCCACCCGCTGCACAACGTGAGCGTGCTCAACCGGCTGCGCCAGGCCGGGCAGGACGAGGGGCAGGTCAATCAATGGATCGGCCACTGGATCAGCCAAGGGTTGGCAGCAGTGGAGCAACTGATTGGTGATCAAGGCTTTTGTTTCGGTGATCAACCGGGGCTGGCGGATGTGTACCTGATCCCGCAGCTGTATGCCGCCGAACGCTTCAACATCGACCTGAGCAGCTTCCCGCGTATCCTGCGGGTTGCCGCACTGGCCGCCGGGCATCCGGCGTTCACACAGGCCCACCCCGCCCAGCAGCCGGACAGCCCGGCTCAGTGAAGCGAACGGTTCGCCGCCGGAAGCTTGCCGATGCGTTCGGACAGCTTCAGGCGCTGGGCCGGATCTTCTGTCAGTAGCAGCGCATGCTCCAGGTCGAAGCGCTCGGCCTGTGGGCAATCCAGATGCTGGTACAACGAGGCGCGGGTCATGTAGTCACTGACCTGCACCGGCCCCAACTGCATGACCCGTTCAGCATCGATCAACGCCGCCAGGTGGTTGTCGTTGCTGATGTGCAGCTGGCGCAGGTTGCGGGACAGGCGTTGCAGCATCTGCAGCGGGGTGGTGCTGCGCATGTGCTCGGCCGTCAGCGCAACATGCGGCCCGAATTGGCGGGCCAGCAGCTCACGGCAATCGTTGGGGTACAGGCGCCGGCCACCGCAGGGGTCGAGCAGGTGGTCGGCACCCGGTACACGCAGCAGGAAATGGCCAGGAAAGCCCACACCCTCCAGCGGAATGGACAGGCGCCCGGCCAGCTCCAGGGCGAGGATGGCCAGGGTCAGCGGTTGGCCACGGCGGCGTTGCAGCACCTTGTCCATCATTGCTGCCTGCGGGCGCAGGGGGTGGTACTCATCCTGCTGGAAGCCCAGCGCATTGAGCTGGCGCAGCAGCGGCTGGGCCAGTTCGCACAGTGGCAGCATCGGCAGGTTGGTGCTGATATCGCGCTGCAGGTCTTGCAGCACGGCAAGGCTGGCCACGGGCTCGACACTCCGGTCGTGCTCGGCGGCAATCCACAATGCGGCTTCCAGCAGGGCGACAGGCTCGCGTTCCAGGCAGGCCAGGCAGGCTTGACGTGGCTTCATGGGGCTTCTCCACACACGCTTGAGTATTAGCCGTGGCGCGCGGTTTCGTCCAGTGGTCCGGCAGCGGCATCAGCTTCAGGGCGGTGCCTATACTGGAGGGAGCACCTCATGGGGGGCCTGTCGATGTTCGCTCTGATGCAAAGCACGCGTACCCAGTCCTTGCACCTGTTCAACGACCCGCCTACGGGCCTGAAAGCGGTTGTGGCGATCCACAGTGAGCAACTGGGCCCGGCCATGGGCGGGTGCCGGTACCTGCCTTATGCCGATGACGAAAGCGCCATGACCGATGCCATTCGCCTGGCCCAGGGCATGAGCTACAAGGCGGCGTTGGCGGGCTTGCCACTGGGCGGTGGCAAGGCGGTGATCATGCGCAACCCGCATGTGGAAAACCGCGCCGCACTGTTCGAGGCCTTTGGCCGCTTCATCGATACCTTGCACGGGCGCTTCATCATCGCGGTGGACAGCGGCACCTCGACCCTGGACATGGACTGCATTGCTCAGAGCACACCCCATGTGACCAGTACCACCGCATCGGGTGATCCCTCGCCACATGCGGCGATGGGGGTGTTCGCGGGTATTCGCGCCACCACCTCGTTCCGGCTGGGCAGTGATGACCTCAGAGGCCTGCGGGTAGCGGTGCAGGGCTTGGGCAATGTCGGTTTTGCGTTGGCGGAGCAACTGCATGCGGTGGGCGCGGAGTTGCTGGTCAGCGACCTGGACCCAGGGCGTGTGCGGCTGGCGATGGAGCAGTTCGATGCCAAGCCTGTGACCAACGATGCGTTGATCAGCACCCCTTGCGACATCTTCGCCCCTTGCGGGGTGGGGCCAGTGCTGAACGGGCAAAGCGTGATGCAGTTGCGTTGTGCGGCGGTGGCGGGGGCGGCGAACAACCAGCTGACCACCTTGCAGGTGGCCGACCAGCTGGAGTCGCGCGGGATATTGTATGCGCCTGACTACGTGATCAATGCCGGTGGGTTGATCTACGTGGCGCTGACTCATCGTGGCGAGGATTTGGGCACCATCACCGCGCACCTGGCGCGGATACCGTCACGGCTGACCGAAGTGTTTGGCCATGCCCAGGCGGAGAAGCGTTCGCCGGCGCGGGTGGCGCAGATGCTGGCGGAGCGGTTGTTGTATGGCTGATGGGCTTTGTGTTGTTAGCACTGGCCCTATCGCCGGTGAAGGCAATCACTCAACTGCTGGCGCTTCCAGCAACTCGGCCAACGCATCCGGCTGGCTCTTGAACGCCCGGGCAAACACATCGCGGTTCTTGGCCATGTAGATACCGGCTTCCTCAACCTGCTGCTCAGTCAGCGACGGCACTGCCTTGTGCAGCACTTCGGCCAGGCGCTCGGCCAGTTCGAGCATCTTGTCGTGACGGTCTGCTTCGGCCTTATCCATGAACAAGCGCTCCGGGTCGCGGCTGCTGCGGTACACCACTTCGACGGCCATTCATCACCTCTATGCCTTTTGCTGGTTGTGTTGCAGTTTACTGTATGCGCATACAGTAATGGCATTGCCATCATCGCGCAACCTGATTCTTCAGCCTGACCCACACGTGCCTTGCGGCAATCGGTCGCCTTCCAAGCCAAGGGCCTGGCCCTTTAACTGCATGGCACAAGCGTCACACCGGTGACGCATCATCCTTAAAGACGTATCGGGGAATGGAACATCGTGAACATCAAATGGGCAGACAAGCTACGCAAAGGCCTGCATGGTTCGGCCGACTCGCTGGGCAACCTGTGCGTCGAGGCCTTCCATTACCTGGCGCTGTTCGGCATTGGCGCGATTACCGCCTATGCGGCGGTGGTCACCTTCCTGGACATGCTTGGCAAGGGCGGGGTCAGTGTCGATGACATTCTGCTGCTGTTCATCTACCTGGAACTGGGGGCGATGGTTGGCATCTACTTCAAGACCAACCACATGCCGATCCGCTTCCTTCTGTACGTGGCGATTACCGCGCTGACCCGCCTGCTGATCGGCGATGTCTCGCACCACAAGGCGCCGGACGAAGGGCTGTTGTACCTGTGCGGGGGCATCCTGCTGCTGGCGTTCTCGATCCTGGTGGTGCGCTACGCTTCGTATCGCTACCCCTCGACCAAGGTGCTGGATGCCAACGGCAAGGAAGTGGAGGAGGGCAAGTAGCCCTCAGTTGGCAACGAAGTGGCGCGGCTCGTGACGGGCGTCGCGGGTCAGTGCGGCCAGCACCTGCATGGGGTTCTGGCTGAATTCGATGGCCAGGCCCAGGCGAATGCTGTCGATCACCCGCTGCAGGCGCACCGGGTCGTTGCGCTGGGCCTGGGAGACGAGGCGCCTGGCGACCACACCGGCATCGTCGGACAGGGTCAGCATGATGCTGCCGTCGAGGTTTGTGATGCTCAGGTTGACCCGGTATTCGGGGGCGAATGCAGCACTGATTCGTTCGAATGGGTTGTTCATGCTCTTGCTTCTGCAGCGAATGAGTGCAGAAGTTGACTGGCAACGCGGCGGGTTGGTTCACTGCCGTTGATCGCTACAAACAAAAACGCCCGGCTTCAGGCCGGGCGTTTTGCATTGCCGATCAGGCGTCTGGGTCACTCAGTTCCAGGGCGCCGCGCTTGCTGCGCAACTTGCCGTAGAAGTGTTCCAGCGCGTGGTTGAGCTTGGTGGCGGCACCGTCGACTGCCTGGTCCAGCGAAGTGGCGGTGTGGGTCACGGAAATCGGTTGGTGGCCTTTTGGGCGAGCCTCCATCTGGCAGCGTTTGTCATGCGGTCCGGGCTTGGCGCCGTTCTCGTCGCGCAGGTGAACCTCGATGCGGGTGAGGTCTTCTTCGTAACGTTCCAGCGAGTTCTGCAGTGTGCTGCGGACCCACTGATCCAGCCGGGCGTTGCCTTCGAAATGGTTGCTGCTGTTGACCTGGATTTGCATGATTCAATCCTTATTCAGCTTGCTCGCATGGAGGCGCGCCTAGGCCCTTGAGACCCTTGGAATTTCTGCGCCTCTTGACTCTAAGGTCAGGCAACTGCGGAATGAATTCAAGCCCTTTTTGAAAATAAATTTCTTGTTGCAAAAGGGGGCTACAAAGCGGCCCCCCATTTGCTGCAGGTCAGAATTCCACCGACGTCTGCACATACAAAGTACGTGGTTCACCCACATACTTGCCCTTGTTGTTGTCATCGTAAGAGCGCGTGTAGTACTCGCGGTTGAACAGATTCTTCACCCCGACTGCCACCTTGAGGTTCGACAACTGCGGGCCAAAGTCGTACCCGGCGCGGGTGCTGACCAGCATGTAGCCCGGAATGCGCCCGGTGCTGCCATCGGCGCTTTCGGTGCTGGTGTTGGCGTTGTCGGCGTACTGGCTGCTCTGGAAGCTGCCGTCCAGGTTCAGCTGCCACGGGCCCTCGGTGTAGCCCACGCCCAGGTTGCCCTTGTGGCGCGACGAGAACGGCACCTGGTTGCCTTTATTCGGCCCGTCCTCACGGATGGTGGCGTCGACGAACGCATAGCTGGCATGCACGTCGAAGCCGGCCAGGGCCGGGCTCAGGCCGTCCAGCGCATAGCGGACGCTGGTCTCGATACCCTGGTGGCGGGTTTCACCACGGGCGATCACCGAGTCGTTGGTCTGGTTGCTTTCATACTGGTTGTCGAAGTTGATCAGGAACGCGCCGATCTCGGCCTGCAGGTCGCCGTTGTCGTAACGGGTACCCACTTCCCAGGTGCGCGCTTTTTCCGGTTTCACTTCGCCACTGCTGACCCGGTTGGGCATCTGGCTGTACTGCACGCTGCCAAACGAGCCTTCGGTGTTGGCGTACAAGTTCCAGCTGTCGGTCAGGTGGTACATCACGTTCAGGGCTGGCAGCGCAGTGTTGTAGCTGCCCTGGTAGCGCTGGCCATTGAGCTTGTTGCTCTGTTCGGAGTCGATCATCTCGTAGCGCACGCCCGGGGTGATGGTCCAGCGGCCGATGTCGATGCGGTCATCCAGGTAGATGGCGTGAGCTTCGGTGCTGCCACGGGTGTCGCGGTCGTTGCGGCTGGCGGTGGTGGGCAGGTTGCCGTTCACCGGCTCGCGGAAGCGCAGTTCGTGGCCGGCTTCGTTGACGTAACGGTAGCCGATGCCCAGCTCGTGCCAGTTGTCGCCCAGGGCCACGCCCTGCGAGAAGCGGGTTTCGATGCCACGCACCCAGTACTCGCGTGGCGACAGCGAGACGAAGCTGCCCTGGTCCAGGTAGCCGCTGCGCAGGGTCTTGGTGAAGAAGCTGTTGACGCTGAACTGGCGGTCGTCCTGCTTGTAGTCGTAGCCGAAGTTGAACAGGGTGCGGCGGCCCCAGAACTTGTCTTTCAGGCGCGTGGACTGGTAAGGGTCGGCGTCGAAATCGGCAGTGCTCAGGCCGCCAGGCATGTCTGCCTCGCCCTCGTAGTACTGGGCCATGGCGTGCAGGCTGTTGGCTTCGTCCAGTTGCAGCTTGCCCTTGAGGATCAGGTCGTCGATCTGCGTGTCGCTGTGTTCGCGCCAGTCACCACCGCGGGTACCGGAGTACAGCAGGGCGCCACCCAGGCCGTTGTCGTTGGTGCCACCGACCAGCAGGTTGGCGCTGTTCTTGAAACCGTCGTGGCTGGAAGACGGGCTGATCTGGTTTTGCATGGCGGCCTTGAACGTGGCCTGTTCAGGGATCGCCCGGGTGACGAAGTTGACGATGCCGCCGACGTTCTGCGGACCGTAGCGCACCGCACCGCCACCGCGCACTACGTCCACGGCGTCCATGTTGCCCATGCTCAGCGGCGCCAGCGACAGCTGCGGCTGGCCATACGGCGCGAAGGGCACCGGGATGCCATCCATCAGCACGGTCGAGCGCGATGCCAGGCGCGGGTTGAGGCCGCGAATGCCAAAGTTCAGCGCCAGGTCGTGGCTGCCGGTACCGTTGTTGTCGGGGGCGTTGACCCCGGGGATGCGGTTGAGCACTTCGCGGGCGGTGGTAGCACCGTTGCGTTCGAATTCTTCGCGGCGCACGACGTCACGGGCGCCGGGGTGCTCGAATACGTTGTCCTGCTGCGCCTCGGCCAGCCAGTCGCCGACCACGGTGGAGGCCCCTAGCTCGACTGCGGTGCCGGCAGCAGGGGCTGCGATGGGCTGCAGGCTGAACGCGTTGTCGGTTTCCTGCCGTACTTGCAGGCCGCTGCCGCGCAGCAGCATGTCGAGGCCCTGGCGCACGTCGTACTGGCCGTCCAGGCCCTGAGTGTTGATACCTTGGGTCAGTTGCGAGCCGAACGAGATCAGTGCACCGCTTTCGCGGCCGAACTGGTTGAGGGCGTCTTCAAGCGAACCGGCGGCGATGTGGTAGCTGCGGGTTTCGGCATGGGCGGCGGGCATGGCCAGGCCGAGGGTGGTGGTGAGCAGCAGGGCGTGAACGAACGGGCTGGGGCGCAACGGCATGGGTCGGGTCCTGAGAGAGGGGTTCTGCCATGTCTGTCACGCGAGGTTGGGAAAATGGCTCACTCATTTTTAAATTTTTTGCCTGTACCGGCCTCATCGCCGGCAAGCCAGGCCTGCTTTAGCTGATCTTTGGCTCCAGTGTTACCCAGTAGCGGGTGAACTGCCGCACACGCACCGGCAACGCCACTTCCAGCATCTGCAGGATGCGTTCACTGTCATCCAGCGGATACGACCCGGAAATGCGCAAGTCGGCGACCCGCTCGCTGCACCCCAGCTGCCCATGGCGATAGCGCCCAAGTTCGGCAAGGAAGTCTGCCAGGCGCATCTGCGAGGCCACCAGCATGCCGTCGACCCAGGCGCCGACATTGCGGTCGAGTGCCGACACCGAGCGCCAGGCGCCGGTGAAGCGTGCCTGTTGCCCGGCCATGAGCGGCTGCCCGTCTGCGCTGGCCCCGCCTTCGAACACCGACACCAGGCTATACCCGTCGAACTGGCGCACGTTGAAGCGCCCGCTGTCCAGGTGCAGTACACCCTCACCAGTACGTAGCCGCAACGGCCGTGCATCGCTGGCCACTTGCAGTGCCAGTTCGCCTTCGAACAGTTGCACCAACCGCTGCTGCCCGTCGAAGCGCACATCGGCTGCGCTGCGGGTGTTGAGTTGCAGCACGCTGCCGTCGCCCAGTTGCATGCGTCGGCGCTGACCGACCGGGCTGCGGTAGTCGGCCATCATCCCGGGAAGGGGGTTGTGCTGTTGCAGGCCAAGCCCCGTGGCACTGGCCACGCCCACCAGCAGCAAAGCTTTGAGCGCCCGGCGCCGGGCAGGCGAATGCGGGGCTTGCAGCGTTGCGTGCACCACTGGCGATGACACACCGCGCAGCCGCTGGTTCACTTGTTGGATATGCGACCAAGCACGCTGGTGCTCTTGGTCGGCCTGCAACCAGCGGTCGAAAGCCTGCTGTTGCGCCTGGCCGAAATCATCGCCTTGCGACTCGATCAGCCAGTGCACGGCCTGCTCGGCCACTTGCGGGGAAAACGAGGCGTTCACAGGGCGAAGTAGCAGCGCATGGCCGCCTTGCTCAGGTAGCGCTTGACCGTGGCCAGGGAGATGCCCAGTTCCCGGGCGATTTCACCTTGGCCCATGCCATCGACCTGGGCCAGCAGGAAGGCGCGTTTGACCAATGGCGGCAGGTCGTCCAGCAGGCGATCGAGTTCCAGCAAAGTCTCGAAAATGATCGCCTTCTGCTCCTCGCACGGTGCGACTTCTTCCGGCACCTGTGCGAGCGCTTGCAGGTAGGCGCGCTCCAGTTCCTGGCGGCGGAAGTGGTTACACAATACGCGCTTGGCGACGGTGGCAAGGAACGCTCGCGGCTCCACCAGCTGGGGCGCCTCGCGCGCCTGGAGCAGGCGCATGTAGGTGTCCTGAGCCAGATCGGCGGCGCTGTGCGGGCAGCCCAGACGGCGACGCAACCAGCCGGTGAGCCAGTTGTGGTGTGCGTGGTAAAGGCCTTCGACCGTCGATGTAAGCGCGCTGGTCACCGTGATACTCCGGCGCATGACAGCGCAACTGGTAGTAAGAATTGTTCGCATTGTAGGGGTGGCCGTCTGTTTCGGCAATCGTCACCTGTCAGCAGGCTTTGCTTATGAGAATTGAAATCATTAGTATTGCAACCCCGAAAACGCCCGGACCTTCGCCATGACGCGCAAAACCGCCGGCCTCCCGCTCAGTTACCGGCTGGGCGTTGCCTCACGCAGCCTGGCCGCGCTGCTGGGCGGCTATTTGCTGGCGTCGATGGCCAGCGTCTGTATTGCCTTGGTGGCGCCGTTGCCCAAGGTCGATGCCACGCTCACTGGCCTGTTGCTGTCGTTCGTCTTCTACCTACTGGCGTTCATCTGGTGCTTCGCCTGCCGCAACGCCTGGCGTGCCTGGCTGGGTGTACTGGCGCCAAGCCTGTTGTTGGGCATGATCAGCGGCGTCGCCTACTGGATGAAAAACCCATGAAAGAAGGCTTCCGCCAGGCGATGGCCTGGTTGCACACCTGGACCGGACTGATTTTCGGCTGGCTGCTGTTCGCCATCTTCCTCACCGGCACGCTGTCGTATTTCAAGGAAGAAATCACCCACTGGGCGCAGCCCGAAGTGCGCAGCCACGCCCTGGATCCGCTCAACAGCCTGGGTGTGGCCCAACGTTACCTGCAGGACAATGCCGGGCATTCGGGCACCTGGTTCATTCGCATGCCCAACGCGCGCGAGGCCGCCTTGAGCGTGGGCTACCGCGACCCCAATGGCGGGCCACGCGGGTTCGTGAGTAAAACCCTCGATACCCAGACCGGTCAGCCGGTTGAAGCGCGCGACAGCCGCGGTGGCGAGTTCTTCTACCGCTTCCACTTCCAGCTACAGATGCCTTACCCGTTCGGCCGATGGCTGTCGACCTTCTGCGCGTTCATCATGTTGTTGGGGCTGGTCACCGGCATCATCACCCACAAGAAGATCTTCAAGGAGTTCTTCACCTTCCGCCCCGGCAAGGGCCAGCGCTCCTGGCTGGACGGGCACAACGCGATCGGTGTGCTGGTGCTGCCATTCCACCTGATGATCAGCTACAGCAGCCTGGTGCTGTTCATGTACATGGTGATGCCGGCTGGCATCATGGCCAGCTATGGCAATGACACCGACAAGTACTTCAACGACCTGTTCGGCCGCGACGATGCGCCCAAGGCGGCCCATGTGGCTGCACCGCTGGTGCCGTTGCCCAGCCTGTATGCCCAGGTGCAGGCACTGCAACCCGGCGCGCGTATTGGCAACATCCAGGTGCAGAACCCGGGCGACAGCAATGCCCGTGTCACCTTCACGCAATCGTCTGCTGACCATGTGGCGTATCGGCGCAGCGCCAACTGGACCTTCGATGGCGCCAGTGGCGAATTGCTGAGCCAGGGCAAGCCAGAGAGCGGGGCTATGATGACCGCCTTCAGTTTCGCCGGGCTGCACATGGGCAACTTCGCCGGGCCTTGGTTGCGCTGGCTGTACTTCTTCTTTGGTGTGGCCGGTACTGCGGTGATCGGCACCGGGCTGGTGATGTGGCTGGGCAAGCGCCAGCTCAAGCACGCGAAAAGCGAACACATGCCGGGCGAGCTGCGCCTGGTTGAGGTACTCAATATCGCCAGCATGAGCGGGTTACTGCTGGCAGTGGCGGGCTTCTTCTGGGCCAACCGCCTGGTCCCGATAGGCGTCGAAGGCCGGGGCGACTGGGAGGTCAATGCCTTCTTCATCGCCTGGGGCCTGTCGCTGGTGCATGCGCTACTACGCAGCGGGCGCAGGGCCTGGGGCGAGCAACTGGCGTTGGGTGCGCTGGCCTTTGCCTTGCTGCCACTGCTCAACGGCCTGAGTACCCACCGCGGGTTGAACCATTCGCTGCTGGAGGGTGACTGGGCCATGGCCGGCTTCGACCTGACTGCCCTGGCCACCGGCCTGTTCCTGGCCTGGCTGGCCGGCAAGATGCTGCGCAGCCCCAAGCCGGTTGCCAAGCGCCCACGCGCAGCAAAAAAGCCGGGCACTGAAACCGCGGAGGCGAGTTGATGCTGGGTAACGCACTGATCGCATTCGCAGGCTTTGTCGCCCTGTGCCTGGCCATGGAAAAACACTTCAGCGACCTGCTCGGGCGCAAGCCGCGCCCTGGGCAATTGCGGATGTTGCGTATCGCCGGTTGGTTGCTGCTGATGCTGTCGCTGGTCCTCAGCGTGCACCTGCGTGGTTGGGCCCATGGGCTGGTGGAGTGGACGGCGGTGATGATGGCCGGGGTAACCCTGTGGGTGTTCGGCCTGCCTTACCAGCCGCGGCTGCTGCTGGGCCTGGCCGCCGCCAGCGTGGTGCTCGGCCCGTTGCTGGCCGTGTTTGCCGTGTGAAGCCGTGAGCGAGCAGGGGGATATCATCGAGCCCGACGCCGACAGTGCCGGCGGGCGTGCACGTTTCGTCCAGGTGTTCCAGGCCCAGCGTGCACGCATGGAGGCGCTGGTCAGCCGGCGCGTCGGCTGCCGCGCCACGGCATCGGACCTGGTTCAGGAGCTATTTTTGCGCTTCTGGCGGCGCCCCGAAGTGAAGGTCGAGGCGCTGGACACCTACTTGCTGCGATGCGCTGGTAATCTCGCCATCGACCACCTGCGCAGTGAAGGCAGCCGCGAACGCGTGGCCGAAGCCGCGTTGCCGGTGGACGAAGTGGCCACGGCCCAGGCGCCAGAGCAGGCTCTGGAAGTGGACCACGACCTGCAACGCATCGAAGCCGCCTTGCGCGCGTTGCCCGAGCGCACCCGGCAAATCTTTTTGCTCAACCGCATTCACGGCTGCAAGTACGGCGAAATCGCCAAGGCCATGCAACTGTCCCAGAGTGCCGTGGAAAAGCATATGATGCGCGCCCTTGAAGCGTGCAAGGCCAGTGTTGCCGAGCCCGCGCCCATTCCACGCCGGCCAGGGAGCGCCCGTCGATGAGCAGCATGCCCCCCATTACCGAGGCGCAATCCCAGGCCGCCCTGCAGTGGCTCAGCCGCATCAACGAGCAGCCCGCGCAAGCCGAGGGGGCGGCGTTCAAGCGCTGGTTGCTGGCCGACCCTGTTCACCGCGCCGCCTATGAACAGGCTCAGCTGTTGTGGCAGAAAAGCGCCGGCCCGGCGCAGCGGTTGGCCGACGAAGAGCAGCAAGCCCTGCAACGTTACCTCGATGCCATGGCCAGGCCGCCGGCCCGTGGTCCGTGGCGGCATGTGGCGGCGATGGCGATGGCGGCCTGTCTGGTGCTGGCCGTGGGTGTTGCTGGTGGTTGGCACCCGGGGTACTGGTTGCAGGACCTGCAGGCTGACTACAGCAGTGCCGGGCAGATTCGCCAGGTAACCTTGGCTGACCAGTCGCAGGTCACGCTGGATGCCGGTAGCGCCATTGCTGTCGATTTCGCCAAGGGGGAGCGCCGTGTGCGGTTGCTTCATGGCGCGGCGTTTTTCCAGGTGACGCATACCGGCGAGCCGTTCCTGGTCGAAGCTGCCGGTGGCGAAGTTCGAGTGCTCGGCACCCAGTTCGAAGTGCGCGAGCAGGGTGAGGGCGCTCAGGTGACGGTGCGCAGTGGGCGTGTGGGGGTTAGCCCTGTGCAGGGCACGTTGGCGCGTGAACTGACTGCCAACCAGCAGGTGAGCTACAGCGCAGGCAGGATCGACGACACCCAGGTTGTGGACAGTGACAACCGCCTGGCCTGGCGCCAGGGCTGGCTGAATTATTACCAGGTGCCGTTGGCGCAGGTGGTGGAAGACCTTGGGCGCTATTACCCGGGGCGTATCCTGTTGCTGGATGGTGAACTGGGGCAGCGCAAGGTCAGCGGCAGCTTCCCGGTGGGCGAACCGTTGCTGGCACTGGATTCGCTGGGCAAGGTGATGGGCTTTTCGCGGCAGACCGTGCTGGGGCGTTTGACCCTGATTCGGTAGTCGCCTGTACTGGCCTCTTCGCGGGCACGCCCGCTCCCACAGGTTGCACCGGATTTGAAACGCGCGCGATCCCTGTGGGAGCGGGCGTGCCCGCGAAGAGGCCGGCACAGGCAAAATATTTTTCAAAAAGCGGGTGAGGTAACAGGACGTGGCATCCGTGTAATGAGTGGAAGTGCGATTCATTCGCAGTCATCACCCTCTCACAGGTCAGCGTCCATGAAGTTCACCCCGCGTTGCGTCCCTCTCTGGTTCGGCCTTGCCATGCTCCCGGCCGTTGCTGTCGCTCCCCTGGCCAGTGCCGCCGAGCAACAGCAGACCTATGCCTTCGCCCAGCCGGCCCAGCCCCTGGCCCAGGCGCTCAACGCCTTCAGCCGCACCACCGGCCAGAGCGTGGTCTACACCCTGGAACTGCCGGGCGTGCAGGCACCGGCACTGAACGGCCGATTCAGCGCCGAACAGGCCCTGCAACAGCTGCTGGGCAACGCCGGGCTGGCCTGGCGGCGCGTCGATGCACGCACGCTGACCCTCGAAACCGCAGACACCTCCGGCGCCCTCAACCTGCAGGCCACCACCGTGACTTCGCAAATGGACGTGTACAGCTATCAACCGCCGGCCACCGCCTCGATCATGCGCGGGCAAGGCCCGAACCAGGACATTCCCCAGGCCATCAACGTGGTACCGGCCCAGGTCATCCGCGACCAGGCCCCGCGCAACCTCGACGATGCCCTTTACAACGTCAGTGGCATCACCCAGGGCAACAACTTCGGCGGCACCTCCGACACGGTGATGAAACGCGGTTTTGGCGACAACCGCGACGGCTCGATCATGCGCGATGGCATGCCTATCGTGCAGGGCCGCAGCCTCAACGCCAGCACCGAGCGGGTCGAAGTGCTCAAGGGCCCGGCCTCGCTGCTGTACGGCATCCAAGACCCGGGCGGGGTGATCAACGTGGTCAGCAAGCGCCCGCAACTTGAGCAATACAACGCCCTGACCGTGCGTGGTTCCACCTACGGCAGCGGCAAGAACGGCAGTGGCGGCGGGTTCGACAGCACCGGCGCGCTGGGCGACAGCAACTTCGCCTACCGCCTGATCGTCGACCACGAAGACGAAGACTACTGGCGCAACTACGGCGTGCACCGCGAATCGTTGGTGGCGCCATCGCTGGCCTGGCTGGGTGAGGACACCCAGGTGGTGCTGGCCTACGAGCACCGCGAATTTCTCTCGCCCTTCGACCGCGGCACCGCGTTCGGCAACAACGGCCACCCGCTGAACATCCCCGCCACGCGGCGCCTGGACGAGCCGTTCAACGACATGGAAGGGCGCTCCGACCTGTACCGTCTGGAAGTCGACCACCAACTGGCCGATGACTGGAAGCTGCACTTTGGCTACAGCTTCAACCGCGAGACCTATGATGCCAGCCAGGTGCGGGTGACCGGCGTGGATGAAAAGACCGGCACACTGTCGCGAAGCATCGATGGCACCCACAACGCCATGAGCCGTGACCAGTTCGCCACCTTGAGCCTGGCGGGCAACGTAGAGTTGGCCGGTATGCAGCACAACCTGCTGTTCGGCGTCGACCATGAAGACCGCAAGATTTATCGCGGTGACCTGATCCGCCAGACTGCGCAATCCACGTTCAGCTATGTAAACCCGGTGTACGGCCAGGAAGTGGAAGGCACCAGCGTAGGTGCCAAAGAGAGTGACCAGACCGACAAGCTGCGCACCGACGCACTGTTCGTGCAGGATGCGCTGCACCTGGATGAGCACTGGATCCTTGTGGCGGGGGCCCGCTTCCAGCAGTTCGACCAGTACGCCGGGCGCGGCCGCCCGTTCCATGTCAACACCGACATCAGTGGCCAGGCTTGGGTACCGCATGCCGGAATCGTCTACAAGGTTGACGACCAACTGTCGTTCTATGGCAGCTACAGCGAGTCGTTCAAGCCCAACTCCAGCATCGCGCCGTTGACCGGCAACGTTGTGCTCGACTCGTCGGTGGCACCGGAAGAAGGTAAGTCATGGGAGTTGGGGGCCAAGCTCGACATGCCGGGCCGCGTCACCGGCACCCTGGCGTTGTTCGATATCACCAAGCGCAATGTGCTGGTTTCGAACTTTGACGCCATCAGTAAAGAGACAGTGTACAGCAACGCCGGCGAGGTCAGATCGCGTGGCGTTGAACTTGACCTAACGGGGCAGCTCAGCGAGCGCTGGAGCCTGATTGGCAGCTATGCCTACACGGATGCCAAAGTGACCGAAGACCCCGCCCTGCAGGGTAACCGCCTGCAGAACGTGGCCAAGCACAGCGGTTCGTTGTCGGCCGTGTACGACTTCGGCAGCCTGTTCGGCGGCGACAAGCTGCGAGTGGGCGCAGGTGCGCGTTATGTGGGGGAGCGGGCGGGCAACTCGACCAACACCTTCGACCTGCCGTCGTACACCGTGGCCGATGCGTTCGCTAGCTATGAGACCAAGCTGGACGACCACAAGGTGCGCCTGCAGTTGAACGTGAAGAACCTGTTCGACAAGGTGTATTACAGTTCGGCGGTGAATCAGTATTTCGTTGCTATTGGCGATGCACGGCAGGTGAGTGTGTCCAGTACGTTTGAATTCTAAGCTGGGTGAGTAGATTGGAATTGCCGTTCTCGGTGATGATGTTTTCTCGAATGTTGTCACCGAAAACGGCAGGGTTGTGCTGTTGTTGTTTACACCGCTCTGCTTTAAGTTTGGGGTGTCGGGTCATGAGTCTAGGTCGAGCACGAAAGATCCTTTGTGGATTTTGTAATTTGACCCAATACTCTCGGCTTCAAATTCGACAATGAATTTGCCTTGTTTGGTCAATGTGACGAATCCGTGGAAATCAGTCAGCCATGCCCCCTCCAGAACGCTCCCGATTGTCACGCTGGGCTTGCCTTCCTGTCCTTCGTCAAATGTGACTATCGGATATTTACCTGTCTCTCCAAGTTCCCGCGGAATATTTAAAACCAAGAAATGCAAGGCCGGTCTAATAGTGCCGATTATCCGAGTTACCTCATCTTCTCGTTTGACTTCAGCAGTGCCTGTCTCTTTTCGGGTTCTTCCGTCTGGCTCGCTCCATTCAAGTGTGAATCCAGGTGACATCTGATCATCTGTTTTTCGGTTGTCCATGGCGCTACCCTTGAAGAGTTTAGAATTGTTTAGTTCGGTACTACGCGCAAAGAGTAGGGCCGCAGCGATATGGCGGCAACTAGCATAATTATCAGGTCCGTGCCTTGAGTGACGAGCTGACGTTGCCTTTCAATGAGCAGATGGTGTTAGTGCTCGAAGGCCGCCCGGTATTCCCCTGGCGTCGCCCCCAGCGCCTGCCGAAATCTGTTGCTGAAATGGCTGGCACTGGCAAAACCACACAGCAAGGCGACCTGCCCCAGCGGTAGCTGAGCCAGGCGCAGCAACCGGCAGGCGTGGTGAAGTCGCCGGGCCAGCAGGTATTGATGGGGTGGTACGCCAAAGCTTGTGCGGAACATCCGGGCGAAGTGGTATTCCGAGAGGTTGCAGCGAAGGGCCAGCTCGCCAAGGGTGATGGGCTGGTCCAGGTTCGCCTCGATGTAGTCGATCAGTTGCCGGCGCAGACTGGGCGCGATTCCGCCCTTCAAGCGCAGACCTTGGCGTAGGCCCACTTGGCTGAGCACCGCATGGTCGACGATTTCATGGGCCAGGCTGCTGGCCAGCAAGCGCTCGCCGGGCTCGTCCCAGCTCAGGTTGATCAATTGGCGGAAGCGCCTGGCTTGCTGCGGGTCGTCAAGGAAGGTGGCTTCCTGCAATTGCAGTTCACGGGGCTCGCGGTCTAGCAGGCGCACGCAGCCGAGGGCGAACTGGGTTTCGCTGATGTACAGGTGCGCCAGGCGAATCGAGCCGTTGACCACCCAGTTCGACTCATGGCCGGCGGGCATCACGCACAGTTTGTCCGGCGCACCTTTGTCGCCTGGGCGCTGGCGGCGGAAGGTGCCGGTGCCATCGGCGATGTAGCACGACAACGTGTGGTGGCTGGGCGCCTGGTAGTCGCGGGCATCGTCACGGTTGCTCCACAACGCCGCCGCCAGCCCATCGCCCAGGTGCGCGCTCAGCTCCAGCCGGGCGTGGGGCGAGGCGTGCATGGCGTTGAACACTTGCAACTGGGTGAGCGGGGTCATGGGCGAATCCTCTTGCCAGCCATCCTACTGCCACTTGGGCTGGCTTACAGCTACCTGCGGGACAAAAGCGCAAGTTTGTGCAAGCGGTCTACGCCGCGGAGGGCAAACACTGGGAGCACTGGCGAGGGCTGCGCCCTCGATCGCCGGCAAGCCAGCTCCCACAGGTACAGCAGTGGCCTTGAAGGCTGTGCAGTACCTGTGGGAGCTGGCTTGCCGGCGATGGGCCGCAAAGCGGCCCCGGGGATACATGGTCGATCGCTTGAGGAGCCCCACCCATGAACCTGTCACTCTACCTGCTCACCGTTTTGATCTGGGGTACCACCTGGATTGCCCTGAAGCTCCAGCTGGGCGTGGTCGCCATCCCGGTCTCGATCGTTTACCGCTTTGCCCTGGCCGGGCTGATCCTGTTCGCCATTCTGCTGCTCACCCGCCGCCTGCAACCCATGAACCGCCGCGGTCACCAGATCTGCCTGGCTCAGGGTCTGTGCCTGTTTTGCGTCAATTTCATGTGCTTCCTCACTGCCAGCCAGTGGATTGCCAGCGGTCTGATCGCCGTGGTGTTCTCTACTGCAACACTGTGGAATGCACTTAACGCACGGATATTCTTCGGCCAGAAAATCGCCGCCAATGTACTGGGCGGCGGTGCGCTTGGGCTGCTCGGCCTGGGGCTGCTGTTCTGGCCAGAGCTGTCGCACCACGCGGCCAGCCGTGAAACCTTGTACGGCCTTGGTTTGGCCTTGCTCGGCACGCTGTGCTTCTCGGCGGGCAACATGCTGTCGAGCATGCAGCAGAAGGCCGGGCTCAAGCCCATGACCACCAATGCCTGGGGTATGGTCTACGGGGCGATGATGCTGGCAGTGTATTGCCTGGCCAGCGGTATTCCTTTCGACATGGAATGGAACACCCGCTATATCGGGTCGTTGATGTACCTGGTGATACCGGGCTCGGTGATCGGCTTCACGGCCTACCTGACCCTGGTCGGGCGCATGGGGCCGGAGCGGGCGGCTTACTGCACGGTGCTGTTCCCGTTGGTGGCGCTGAATGTGTCGGCTGTAGCCGAGGGGTACCAGTGGACGGCACCGGCCTTGTTGGGGCTGGTGGCGGTGATGGCGGGGAATGTGCTGGTGTTTCGCAAGCCCAGAGCCGGACGCCCTCATGCCAATACTTCAGCCGTGCGCTGAATGCTCAGTTTGGCAAGTGTTTAGCCGATTAAACTGGAGGTCAGCGTCACGCAAGCGAAAATGCTTGCCTGACGCTGATGGAGTACTCAATTATTTAGCATGTCATCGACACTAATGAAAGGTACGGGGATTATTGCAACAGCCACAGCCCCCCCTCGTGGGGTATTTTTTTCGAATGCTTGAACAATGCTGAAGTCGCTTGGGGTGTTTGCGCTGGGGTAGAATACGCCGTCAATAATGGAACCGTTGCCGTTGACGACTTTCCAATCAACTTCGTTCGTAGGTATCAATATTTCTCCTTCCCAGTCTTGCGCATAGAGGTCAAGTTTCAAATTTTCTGCCGACTTGGAGAATTTAAAGTGGCCATTGGAAATTGCACGTGGGTTGGGTGTCACCAAGACGGAATGGTGCACTTGACCATCCAATTTGGTAGTGGCAGTGTCAACGATTGCAATTTCGGCAGGGTCGAAATCGGTAGGGGCATAATAACGCCACTCGCCATCTTCAAGATTCAGACGGCCTTTGTGTCCTTCCTGGAGGGTCCAGGTTACAGCGGGAGGTGCAGGGGAAACGGAGAGTGTTACACGTTGGCCTGCGGTGATCAATGCAGAAATCGGATTGGCGTCGTAAGCTGGGGCAGATGACTTCTGCGAGTTGGTGGCATTCGTATTGTAGGCCGAAACATAATCTTTGGGTGCCGCTGTATTCGCAGCTTTCATGTTGAATGTTGCATGGGGAAGCAGCAATTGAGGCAACTGATTAAAGTCGCCAGGTATTGCTGAACTTGCACGCCGGTCTACCACCGCACTGGCGGTCAAAAGGGTTACTTGTATTTGGGGGTGTTCTAATGGAATAGCGCCTTCATTGTTATCCAGTGTTATGTATGCGATGACTTGAGACGAATCTTTATAGTAGTGGGTCCTGAAGGATAGTGGTTTTATCACACCTTGATGTTCGGGTCTGAATCCGCCAATTGCCAGTTTCCTTTTGTTGGCGTCATTTTCGTAATATTCCCTGCAGAGTTCACGGAATAGGAGGGAAAAATAAGCGTCTTCGTAGGGTGCATCGTAATATGCTTCGTCCCATTCGAAATTTACTTTGTTCTGTGCCGTGTATGAGAACTTTGGATTTTGTGCAGTAATGCTTAGGTATCGACTCGCTGAGCGGTGGCTGTCGACTCTACTGAGCGCGCTTTCTGTTGAATTGGGTGATTTGTCAAATTTAAGTACTTTTAATTCCTCGATGTGCCTGCGCAGGGTTACATCGTCCATGCGTGCAGAGGGATCGAAATACAGCATTGAACGCCCCAGTGTGCCGAAGAGCTGAACGAACGACTGCTCAGATAGTTGAATTTTGCCCTTGAGTTCGTCGGTTTCTCCAGGCGGTGTAGGCGTGTTCTCAATTGCCTTCCAACCTTGATTCAGTGCATCAAGATCGTAAGCGATCAATGCACTCCAGCCATAAAGTTTAAGGCCGGACTGTGCCGGCGTGGTTGCCCAATCGACCAACTGCTCGAAGGTTATTTTTCCGGATGTCGGGGCACTATCGAAACGTACTGGATTGGCCATTTTAGCAGCCCTCTGCTTTGAGTGAGGTTGTATGGAATACCTACAAAGTCAGAGGCGCAACTGATAAAAATGCTAGTTGTTTTGGTCGGCTGAATTACGACAATGATGCTTTAAGTTTGTAATATTGATTTAGTCATAGGCGGAGACGGAAGGCCCTCCGCACTTAGACATTTGGCGGCTTGCCTTGATCTTCAGCCCTTCCACACCTGCGGATTCACCAGATCCCGCGGCCGCTCACCCAGCAGTGCCGCGCGCAGGTTGTCCATCGCCCGGTTGGCCATGGCCTCACGGGTTTCGGCA
Source organism: Pseudomonas sp. LLC-1 (assembly GCF_002992185.1). Taxonomy (NCBI): domain Bacteria; kingdom Pseudomonadati; phylum Pseudomonadota; class Gammaproteobacteria; order Pseudomonadales; family Pseudomonadaceae; genus Pseudomonas; species Pseudomonas sp. LLC-1. The sequence continues at coordinate 121,826 of NZ_LUVY01000006.1, forward strand.
GTGGCTGAACCAATGTGCGGCAGGGTCAGGGCGTTCGGCAGCTTGAACAATGGCGAATCACTCAGTGGCTCCTTCTCGTATACATCCAGCCCGGCGCCACGAATGGTGCCGTTCTGCAGCGCTTCGATCAGCGCCGCTTCGTCCACCACCGGCCCGCGTGCGATGTTGATCAGGAAAGCGCTCGGCTTCATAAGCTTCAGCTCTCGCGCACCGATCAACTTGCGGGTGGCCTCGGACAACGGCACCACGATCACGACAAAGTCCGCTTCTGCCAGCAACTGCTCCAGGCTGCGGAACTGCGCCCCCAGCTCTTGCTCCAGCGCGCTCTTGCGGCTGTTGCCCGAATAAATGACTGACATGTTGAAGCCAAAGCGACCACGGCGGGCAACGGCTGCGCCGATGTTGCCCATGCCGACGATACCCAGCGTCTTGCCATGTACATCGCTGCCAAAGTGCGCCGGGCCCACGGTGGCTTGCCAGTTGCCGGCCTTGGTCCAGGCATCCAGTTCGGCGGTGCGGCGGGCGCAGCCCATGATCAGCGAGAAGCCCAGGTCGGCGGTGCTTTCGGTCAGCACATCCGGGGTATTGGTCAGGGCGATGCCGCGTTCGTTGAAGTAATCCAGGTCGTAGTTGTCGTAACCGACCGACACGCTGGACACCACCTCCAGCTTGCCTGCGCCTTCAAGCTGGGCACGGCCGAGCTTGCGGCCAACGCCGATCAGGCCATGGGCCTCGGGCAGGGCTTCGTTGAACTGGGCGTTTATGTCGCCGAGCTTGGGGTTCGGCAAAATCACGTTGAAGTCTTGCTGCAGGCGCTCGGCCATGGCCGGGGTGATACGGCTGAAGGCCAGGACGGTCTTTTTCATCGGGCAACTTCTCTGCAAGGCGGTGGTGGATATTGGTTAGCAACCTACCATTGTCCACCACCGCCTTGCAGCAGCTTTTTAGTTGGCGATCAGCACCTGATGGGTTTTCAGGTCCGCCTCATGGGCCGCGAGAATCTCCGGCAGGGAATTGCGCAAGTACTCGACCCAGGTCTTGATCTTGGCATCCAGGTACTGCCGCGACGGGTAGATGGCGTACAGGTTCAGCTCCTGCAGGCGGTACTCGGGCAGCACCCGTACCAGGCTGCCATCACGCAGGCCGTCGATGGCCGAGTAGATCGGCAGCACGCCCACGCCCATGCCGCTGCGGATCGCGGTCTTCATGGCATCGGCGGTGTTCACCATGAACGGCGAGCTGGTGATGTTGACCATCTCCTGGCCTTCCGGCCCGTCGAACAGCCATTTTTCCAGCGGGATCACCGGGCTGACCATGCGCAGGCAGGCGTGCTTGAGCAGGTCAGCGGGCTTTTGCGCACTGCCGTGGCGGGCGATGTAGCCGGGCGAAGCGCAGACGATGCTGTAGGTGATGCCCAGGCGTTGGGACACGAACCCCGAGTCGGGCAGTTCGGTGGCCAGCACGATGGACACGTCGTAGCCTTCGTCGAGCAGGTCGGGCACGCGGTTGGCCATGGTCAGGTCGAAGGTCACGTCCGGGTGCGATTCGCGGTAGCGGGCGATGGCATCGACCACGAAGTGCTGGCCCACCCCGGTCATGGAGTGCACCTTCAGTTGCCCTGCGGGGCGCGCATGGGCGTCGCTGGCCTCGGCCTCGGCTTCTTCCACATAGGTAAGAATCTGTTCGCAACGCATCAGGTAGCGCTTGCCGGCCTCGGTCAACGCAATGCGGCGGGTGGTACGGTTGAGCAGCCTTGTTTGCAGATGGGCTTCCAGGTTGGAGACCGCCCGCGACACGTTCGCGGTGGTCGTATCCAGTTGTGCCGCCGCAGCGGTGAAGCTGCCTAGCTGGGCTACGCAACTGAAAGCACGCATGTTTTGCAGGGTGTCCATGGGTCACTCTCGATGTAGAGGACAAAATTGTGTCACGAAGTAACGATAAAAAGCTGAAAAGTTGCCTTCGACCAAAGGCGGATTATCGCTGTTTTGGTAACAAAGATTCGCAGGAATCTGCGCTTATCGCCAGTGCTGCCGCCCCCTAGAATTGCCCGGCCCCTTCACCTCTTCCTCGGGAAATCGCAGCTGTGCCGCGTCGCATCATCAGAACGCTCAATGCGTTCAGTGCCTGTGCCCTTGCCCTCACCTTGAGTGGCTGTATCGGAACCTGGGGCATCGCCCCGCAAAGCAAGACGCTGCAAGCCAATACCTTGACCACCGACGCGGCCATACGCGAAGCCGCGACCGACGCCCATTGGCCCGACCAGCAGTGGTGGCACGCCTATGGCGACCCCCAGCTGGACCGCTGGGTGGCCGTGGCCGTGGCCGGCAGCCCAAGCCTGGCCATGGCCGCCGCGCGGGTGCGCGAAGCCAAGGCCATGGCGGGTGTGGTCGAGTCGGCGGAAAAACTGCAGGTCAATGGCCAGGCCACGCTCAAGCGCCACAACTGGCCTGAAGACCAGTTCTACGGCCCTGGCGCGCTGTCTGGCGCGAACACCTGGGACAATAACGCCGCCTTCGGCTTCAGCTACGCCCTCGACCTGTGGGGCCGCGAACGCAATGCCAGCGAGCAGGCCGTGGACCAGGCGCACATGAGTGTGGCTGAGGCCCGCCAGGCGCAGCTTGAACTGCAAAACAATGTGGTGCGGGCCTATATCCAGCTGAGCCTGCATTTTGCCCAGCGCGACATCGTCAAGGCCGAACTGCAGCAGCAAGAGCAGATCCTGGCCCTGGCCAAGCGCCGCCTGGACGCGGGCATCGGCACCCATTTCGAAGTCAGCCAGGCCGAAGCGCCGCTGCCGGAAACCCACCGCCAGCTCGACAGCCTGAACGAAGAAATCGCCCTGACCCGCAACCAGCTGGCTGCCTTGGCCGGCAAGGGGCCGGGGGAGGGTGCACAATTGCAGCGCCCGACCCTGGCCCTGGCCGCGCCGCTGAAACTGCCCTCCAACCTGCCTGCCCAACTGGTCGGCCAGCGCCCTGACGTGGTTGCCAGCCGCTGGCAGGTGGCCGCGCAGGCGCGTGGCATCGACGTTGCTCATGCCGGCTTCTTCCCCAACGTCGACCTGGTCGGCAGCCTGGGCTTCATGGCCACCGGCGGCGGCCCGCTGGAGTTCCTCACCGGGCGCAAGTTCAACTACAACGTCGGCCCGGCCATTAGCCTGCCGATCTTCGACGGTGGCCGCCTGCGCTCGCAACTGGGCGTGGCCTCGGCGGGGTATGACGTGGCCGTGGCACGTTACAACCAGACCGTGGTTGGCGCGCTGAAGAACATCTCCGACCAGCTGATCCGCCGCGAGTCGATGAAAGAACAGTCGCATTTCGCCGCCGAATCCGTTGCTGCTGCGCAGAAAACCTACGACATCGCCATGGTCGCCTTCCAGCGTGGCCTTACCGATTACCTGAACGTGCTCAATGCGCAGACCTTGCTGTTCCGCCAGCAGCAGGTTCAGCAGCAGGTGCAGGCCGCCCGCCTGATCGCCCATGCCGAGCTGGTCACCGCGTTGGGCGGTGGCCTGCAGGCCGGGCAGGATGTGCCGAAAGAGGAACGCCAGGCCGCGCCGGCCACCCCGGCCACCCTGGCCATTTTCGACAAGAAGCCGGATAACGCCGAATGAGCACTTCCAGTTCGCCCGTGCGCTGGCTGCAAAGCCTGGAATGGCGCCGGGGCTTCTTTGCCTGGGCGCGCACCGACGGTGTGACCTGGGTGTACATCTTCAAGGTGCTGGCTGCCGCGTTCATCACCCTGTGGCTGGCCATGCGGCTGGAACTGCCGCAACCGCGCACGGCCATGATCACCGTGTTCATCGTCATGCAGCCGCAAAGCGGGCATGTGTTCGCCAAGAGCTTCTACCGGGTGCTCGGCACCCTGGCCGGCTCGGCGATGATGGTGGCGCTGATCGCCATCTTCCCGCAGAACACCGAGCTGTTCCTGCCCAGCCTGGCCTTGTGGGTGGGCCTGTGCTCGGCCGGCGCCATGCGCTACCGCACCTTCCGCGCCTATGGCTTCGTGCTGGCCGGCTACACGGCAGCGATGATCGGCCTGCCGGTGCTGCAGCACCCCGATCAGGCGTTCATGGCAGCGGTATGGCGGGTGCTGGAAATTGCCTTGGGCATTCTGGTATCGACCTTCGTCAGTGCCGCGATCCTGCCGCAGTCGGCCAGTGCCGCCATGCGCAACGCCCTGTATCAGCGCTTTGGCGTATTCGCCGGGGTGGTGGTGGAAGCCCTGCGCGGTGACAGCCAGAAAGACCGTTTCGAGAGCAGCAACGTGCGCTTCGTTGCCGAGGCGGTCGGCCTTGAGAGCCTGCGCAACGTCACCGCCTTCGAAGACCCGCACATGCGCCGCCGCAGTGGCCGGCTGGTGCGCATGAACAGCGAGTTCATGGCCATCACCACACGTTTCAATGCCCTGCACCGTTTGCTCGAACGCCTGCGTGCCCGTGGTCCCCTGCAGATCGTCAGTGCCATCGAACCGGGCCTGAACACCTTGGTGGAGCTGTTACAGCCCTACGTGGGCCGGGCGTTGACCGATGCCGATGCACTGCGCCTGACCCTGGAGCTGGCCGCCTACAAGGAAGGCCTGCAAGCCCAGGTGCGCGGGCTGCGAGCCGAATACCTGGCGACCGAACCCAGCGAGGCTGACCTGCTCGACTTCCATACGGCGTTCGAGCTGCTGTACCGCTTTGTCGACGAAATGTTCAGTTATGCCGAAACCCACGCTTCGTTGGCGGCGCACAGGCACGAGCGTGAACAGTGGGACGAGCCCTATGTGGCGCAGACCAGCTGGCTGGTGTCGCTGGCCGCCGGCGTGCGTGCTTCGGCGGTGCTGTTGCTGCTGGGCAGTTACTGGCTGCTCAGCGACTGGCCCAGCGGCGCCATGATGACCTTGATCGCCACCGTTACCGTGGGCCTTTCGGCGGCTTCGCCGAACCCCAAACGCATGTCGTTCCAGATGGCTTGCGGCACGGCTATCGGCGCTTTTGTCGGCTTCTTCGAAACCTTCTTCGTGTTCCCCTGGATCGACGGTTTCCCGCTGCTGTGCATGGTGCTGGCGCCGGTGTTCGTGCTCGGTGCGTTCCTAGCCTCGCGCCCGACGTACGCCGGTTATGGCCTGGGTCTGCTGGTGTTCTTCGCCATCGGTTCGGTGCCGAACAACCTGACGGTGTATGACCCTTACACGTTCATCAACGACTACATCGGCATGGTCATCGGCATGTTCGTCTGCGCTGCTGCTGGCGCGATCATCCTGCCGCCCAACAGCCGCTGGCTGTGGAGCCGGCTGGAGCAGGAACTGCGTGAGCAAGTGCTGTTCGCCATCAGCGGCCGCCTGCGCGGCCTGGGGTCGGCCTTCGAAAGCCGCACCCGCGACCTGTTGCACCAGGCCTACGGTCTGGCGGCCGGCAAGCCGCAGGTGCAAAGCCAGCTGATGGGGTGGATGTTCACCGTGCTGGAAATCGGTCACGCCGTCATCGAGCTGCGCAAAGAGCAGGCCCGTGCGCCGGTGCACCCGGCCTACGCCGAGTCACAACCGTGGCGCCAGGCCATCCGCGTGATGGGCCGTGCGTTGGCAAGGCTGTTCTTGCAGCCCAGTGCCAGCAACCACGAACGCGCACTGGTGGCGGTGGACCACGCCATCGCCCGCGTGCAAGCCACCGACGAGCCATTCGCCCGGCACTTCGATACCTCGGTGCTGCGCCGTGCGCAAAGCTACCTGCATTTCATCCGTTCTTCCCTGCTTGACCCACAGTCGCCACTGGCACCGGCGAAAGGACTGCACCATGCCCCGTGAAATCGCCTTCCATGGCGTGTACATGCCCACCATGACCTTGATGTTCCTGTTCGCCCTGGGCCTGGCCTGGGGCCTGGACCGGTTCATCGCCAGCCATGATGGCTACCGCTTCTTCTGGCACCCGGCGCTGCTGCGTCTGAGCCTGTTCGTCTGCCTGTTCGGCGCCATGGCGCTTACTGTCTACTGGTGAGAATCCTTCGATGAAAAAGTTCTTCAGCCTGATCGCCACCCTGCTGGTGCTGGTCGCCGCCGTGGCCATCGGTCGCCAGTTGTGGCTGCACTACATGACCACGCCCTGGACCCGCGACGGCCGCGTGCGTGCCGACATCATCAACGTCGCCGCCGACGTGCCCGGCTACGTGGTGGACGTCCCGGTCAAGGACAACCAGCGGGTGAAGAAGGGCGACCTGCTGATCCAGATCGACCCTGAGCATTACCAACTGGCCGTCGACCAGGCCAAGGCACTGGTCGCCTCGCGCAAGGCGACCTGGGAAATGCGCAAGGTCAACGCCAAGCGCCGTGCCGACATGGACAACCTGGTGATCTCTAAGGAAAACCGCGACGACGCCAGCAACATCGCCAACTCCGCCCAGGCCGATTACCAGCAGGCCCTGGCCGAACTGGCTGCCGCCGAACTGAACCTCAAGCGCACCCACATCGTGGCCACGGTGGACGGCTACGTGACCAACCTGAATATCCACAAGGGTGACTATGCGCGTACCGGTGAAGCGGTAATGGCGGTGGTCGACGAGAACTCGTTCTGGGTGTACGGGTTCTTCGAAGAAACCAAGTTGCCGCACGTGAAAGTGGGCGACCAGGCCGAGCTGCAGATGATGAGCGGCGAGCGCATCAAGGGCCATGTGGAGAGCATCGCCCGCGGCATCTACGACCGCGACAACCCGCAAAGCCGTGAGCTGATTGCCGATGTGAATCCTACCTTCAACTGGGTGCGGTTGGCGCAGCGGGTGCCCGTGCGGATTCACATTGATGAAGTGCCGGAAGGGTTTCTGCTGGCGGCGGGGACGACCTGTACGGTGGTGGTGAAGCCGAGCGAGGGTTGATCCGGGGCAAGCGCAGTTGCTACTGGCCTCTTCGCGGGTAAACCCGCTCCCACAGGATTTGTGCAGCGTTCGGATTCAGCACATCACCTGTAGGAGCGGGTTTACCCGCGAAGAGGCCAGTAGCCATGAACGCTTTTAGCAAAGCCGTTAGCCAGCAGCCCCCACCAAGACTGGCACCTTCACCCGGTCAATCACCTTTGCGCTGATCGACGGGTCCAGCATCCGCCCCAGCCGCGACAGGTGGCGGTGGCCCATGATGATCAGCTCGCATTTCAACTCTTGCGCCTTGGCCACGATCACCTCGACCGGTTGCCCCGCGACCATGCAGCCCTGGCTGGCGAAGCCGGCTTGCTGCAACGCGCGCACGGCCTCGGCCACGGCGTGGTCGGCATGTTGCTGTTCCTCGCAGGCGGCGGGGTATTCCTCCAGTTCTTCGGCGGTGTAGGGCGCGGGTTGGTCATGGACGGCGAAGGTTGAATCGATGGCCAGCAGCACGTGCAGTTCGTGGTCGTTGGGGCGGCAGTAGCGGCGGGCGAGGGTGAGCAGGGCGCTGGAAGCGGGGGAGGCGTCGATGGCGATCAGGACTGGGGAGGGCATGTTGGATCCTTGGCTGATGTGTCTACAGGCCCGGCCTCTTCGCGGGCGCGCCCGCTCCCACAGGTACCGCACCAGCCTCGGCATTGTGATGGACCTGTGGGAGCGGGCGTGCCCGCGAAGAGGCCGGGCCTGCCAATGCTGCATTTAAGGCCGAACACGGCCATCGGATAAATGCCCCACCACGCAAGAGCGCATTGCGTCTGATGCAATCCAGCAACCTGCTACCATCGCGTTTCCCACAGCTGTAACGGAAAACGGCCATGCAACTCCCGGACATGAACCTGCTCGTCGCCCTCGACGCCCTGCTCGACGAGGGCAGCGTGGTCGGCGCAGCACAGCGCATGAACCTGAGCCCGGCGGCGATGAGCCGGACCTTGGGGCGCATTCGCGAGGCCATGGGCGACCCGATTCTTGTGCGTGCCGGTCGTGGCTTGGTACCGACGCCACGGGCGCTGGCCCTGCGCGAGCAGGTGCATGGGCTGGTAGAGCAGGCCGGGCAGGTGTTCCGCAGCCGAGACGATGTCGACTTGGTGAACCTGGACCGTGCCTTCAATATCCGCACCAACGATTTGTTCATCGCCCTGTACGGCGCCCAACTGCTGCGCATGATGCTGGCCCAGGCACCGCGTACGGTGTTGCGGTTCGTCCCGGAGGGCAGTGGCGACGATGATGCGGTGCTGCGCAATGGGCACATCGACCTGATCATCAGCTCGGCCGTCGAACTGGGCCCGGAAATCAAGGTGCAGAGCTTGTTCAACACCTATTTCGTGGGCTTGGCGCGCGTAGGGCATCCAATCTTCGACGCCCCTATCACCCCTGAGCGCTTCGCCGGCTACCCGCAGATCAGCGTATCCCGGCGTGGCCGCGCCAATGGGCCGATCGATGTGGCGCTGGCCAACCACAAGGTGGAGCGGCGGGTAGCGCTGATCACCACCAGCTTCCACTCGGCCATGTTTTCGTTGCCCGATTCAGACCTGATCCTGCCGATACCGGCCAATATCCTCAACAGTGTGCAGCGCCTGAAGTTGCCACTGCGCTCGTTCGAGATCCCGGTGCCGTTGGAAAAGGTCAATGTGAAGCAGGCATGGCACCCGCGGTTCGACAACGATCCCGCGCATCGTTGGCTACGCCAGACGTTGAAAGCATGCGGCAGTATTGATCCGTGATGCTGCTGACGATTGCGTCTGATGCAATATAAAGCTGCCAACAAGTCAGTTTTCGTCAGCATTCGACCTTCTTAAACTTGCTCCAGCCTCGAAATTGTTGCTGGAGATGTAATTTCATGAGTTCCCTGACCGCACCCTCTGCGGCGCTGGCCGCCGCCCCCGCGCCGGCTGCACCTGCGCAGACGGCGTTCGGCGTGCAGGTGGTGGTGGGGCTGTTTGGTGTATTGCTGGCCGTGCTGTGCGCGGGCCTGAACGAGTCAGTCACCAAGATTTCCCTGGCCGATATCCGCGGTGCCATGGGCATCGGTGCCGATGAAGGTGCCTGGCTGCTGGCGGTGTACAGCGCCGCCTCGGTCTCGGCCATGGCTTTTGCGCCGTGGCTGGCCACCACCTTCTCACTGCGGCGCTTCACCATGAGCGCCATTGGCCTGTTCGCCGTGCTTGGCCTGCTGCAACCGTTCGCCCCCAACCTGCACAGCCTGATACTGCTGCGTGTACTCCAGGGCTTTGCCTCGGGTGCCTTGCCGCCGATGCTGATGAGCGTGGCCCTGCGCTTTCTGCCGCCGGGCATCAAGGTCTATGGCCTGGCCTGCTATGCACTGACTGCCACTTTCGGCCCCAACCTTGGCACGCCGCTGGCGGGGCTATGGACCGAGTACGTCGGTTGGCAATGGGCGTTCTGGCAGATCATCCTGCCGTCGGCGCTGGCCATCGTCTGCGTGGGTTGGGGCCTGCCGCAAGACCCGCTGCGCCTGGAGCGTTTCAAGCAGTTTGACTGGCGCGGTGTGCTACTCGGCCTGCCCGCCATCAGCTGCATCGTGCTGGGCCTGTCGCTGGGTGACCGTTGGGGCTGGTTCGATTCGCCGCTGATCTGCTGGCTGCTGGGTGGTGGCCTGCTGCTGTTGGTGCTGTTCATGTTCAACGAGTGGTCCGAGCCGCTGCCGTTTTTCCAGTTGCGCATGCTGCAGCGGCGCAACCTGAGTTTTGCCTTGGTGACCTTGGCCGGCGTGCTGATCGTGCTGTCGGGCGTGGGCAGTATCCCGTCGGCGTACCTTGCGCAGATCCAGGGCTACCGCCCGGCACAGACCAGCCCGCTGATGATGCTGGTGGCGATGCCGCAACTGATCGCCCTGCCGCTGACGGCAGCCCTGTGCAACATCCGCGCAGTGGACTGCCGCTGGGTGCTGGGCATCGGCCTGGCGATGCTGGCGGTGTCATGTGTCGGCAGCAGCCTGCTGACCAGCGAGTGGATCCGTGGCGACTTCTACCCGTTCTACCTGTTGCAGGTGTTCGGCCAGCCCATGGCGGTGCTGCCACTGCTGATGCTGTCCACCAACGGGATGACCCCACAGGAAGGCCCGTTCGCCTCCAGTTGGTTCAACACCGTCAAAGGCCTGTCTGCAGTCATCGCGGGTGGCTTGCTGGATGCACTTGGCACCCTGCGCCGGCACTTCCATTCCAACCACCTGGTGGACAGCCTGGGCAACGCCCCGCTGGTCGACGACAGCGCTGCGGGCCTGGCCCGGCGTATTCACGACCAGGCGCTGGTGCTGACCTCCGCCGACCTCTACCTGGTCATGGCTGGCATCGCCGTGGCCCTGATCTGCCTGATTCCTTTCGTGCCTACCCGGGTCTACCCGCCGCGTGCGGTGGCCTGAACCCTGGATGAATTCGAGAACCGCTGAAATGACTAACAACCGCAAAACCCTGTTCATTGGCTCGGTACTGGCCGTGGCCGTTCTGGCTGGCATTGTCGGCCCCTGGATGTTCGGCAGCGACCACCGCCAGAGCACCAACGATGCCTACGTCATTGCCGACTACACCGTAGTTGCGCCCAAGGTTGCAGGCTTCATCAAGGACGTGCTGGTAGAAGATAACCAGCAGGTCACGGCAGGCCAGTTGCTGGCGACCATCGACGCCCGTGACTACCAGGCCGCCCTGGATGCCGCTCAGGCCCAGTTGCTGGTGGCTCAGGCGCAAAGTGCCGATGCCCGCGCCACGCTCGAGCGCCAGGCAGCATTGATTGCCCAGGCCGAGGCGGCGGTGAAAGCGGCCCAGGCCGAAACAGCGTTCGCCGACCATGAAGTCAACCGCTACAGCCGCCTGGCCGAGCAGGGCGCTGGTACCGTTCAGAATGCCCAGCAGGCACGCAGCGGCGTCGACCAGGCCCGCGCTCGCCTGGCCAATGCCCAGGCGGCGCTGGTGGCGGCGCGTAAGCAAGTGGACATCCTCACCGCCCAGGTGGCCAGTGCCGATGGCCAGCTCAAGCGTGCCGAAGCCGGTGTGGAAAAGGCTCAGCTCGACCTGTCCTACACCCGCATCACGGCGCCGGTGGATGGCATGGTCGGCGAGCGCGCCCTGCGCGTGGGCGCTTACGTCAATCCCGGCGCACGCCTGTTATCGGTAGTGCCGTTGCAGCAGGCCTATGTGGTCGGCAACTTCCAGGAAACCCAGCTGACCCATGTGCAGCCGGGACAGCCGGTGAGTATCAGCGTTGACACCTTCTCCGGTGAAAAGCTGCAAGGCCACGTAGAGAGTATCGCCCCGGCTACCGGCGTGACCTTCGCTGCGGTCAAGCCAGACAACGCCACCGGCAACTTCACCAAGGTTGTGCAGCGCATCCCGGTGAAGATCGTGTTCGATGACGGGCAGCCGTTGCTCTCCCGCTTGCGGGTGGGCATGTCGGTGGAGGCGACCATCGATACCCGTGGCGACAAGCTGGATGGCAAAGAGGTAAGTGCACGATGAAACCTGCATTACGCTTGAGCCCCTTGCTGCTGGCCGTGTTGATGGCCGGTTGCACGATGGGCCCGGACTTCCTGCGCCCCGACAGCCAGGCACCGCAACAGTGGGCGCCGCTTCAAGGCAAGGCAGCGGCCAGCCAGCCGCAGGCCGAACCGCTGGAGTTGCGCTGGTGGGAAACCTTCCATGACGCGCAGCTCGGCGCCTTGATCCAGCGCGTTGCCGAACGCAACCTCGACCTGCAGATGGCCAGTGCCCGCTTGCTGCAAAGCCGCGCCTTGCGCAGCACCGTGGCGGCTGATGAAGTGCCGTCGGTAGACGCGAACGCTGGCTACAGCCGTGCCCGCAACAGCGCCGAAGGCCTGAGCGACCCGTCTGGCAAGGCGGGCAAAGAGGCCTACAACCTCTGGCAGGGCGACCTGGTGGCCGGTTGGGAACTGGACCTGTGGGGCCGCGTGCGGCGCCAGGTCGAGGCTGCCGATGCCACGGTCGAAGTGGCCGAGAACGACCGCCGCGGGGTACTGCTGGCCCTGCTGTCGGAAACCGCCGGCAACTACATTCAGCTGCGTGCGGTGCAGCACACGATTGATGTGACACAGGACAACCTCAAGGTTGCCCGACACAGCCTGAAATTGTCCGAAGACCGTCAGGCCGAGGGTGTTGCCACTCGGCTCGACGTGGCTCAGGCCAGTGCCCAGGTGGCGTCGATCGAGGCCCGCCTGCCAAGCCTCGAAGCCCGGCGTGATGACCTGATCAACGCCCTCAGCCTGCTTGCCGCAGAACCACCGCGTAGCCTGCAGGCTGAGTTGCTGCAAGGCGGCGAATTACCCGCGCCACAGCAGAAGTTTGCCATCGGCCTGCCATCCGAACTGGCCGAGCGTCGCCCGGACATTCGCCAGGCCGAAGCCCGCCTGCATGCCGCCACGGCTAGCATTGGCGTGGCCAAGGCTGATTTCTATCCGAGCATCCGCTTGTCGGGCAGCGTCGGTTTCCAGGCCATGCAGTTGTCTGATTTCGGCGGCTGGGATTCGCGCCGCTTTGCCTTCGGGCCACAGTTGTCGTTGCCGATCTTCGAGGGTGGCCGGCTCAAGGGCACCCTGGAACTGCGCGAGGCGCAGCAGCAGGAAGCGGCGCTGAACTACCGCAAGGTGGTGCTGGGCGCCTGGCATGAGATTGACGATGTTCTCCGGCTGTATAACGCCAGCCAACTGCGCCGTGATCACCTGGCCGAGGCGGTGCGACAGAACCGCATCGCTCTGGAAACTGCCCAACGCCAGTATGTGGAAGGGGCGGTGGACTTTCTCAACGTGCTGACGGTGCAGGGTGCATTGCTGGCCAGCGAGGAGCAGTGGATCGACAGCTCGGCGGCTGTTTCGCAGGCGCTGGTGGGATTGTACAAGGCCCTGGGGGGTGGCTGGCAGGCGTTTGATGAGCAGCCGGTGAAGAAAGCATAAAAAGCGGGGCCGCTGTGCGGCCCATCGCCGGCAAGCCAGCTCCCACAGGTACAGCGCAGGCCTAGGGCCTGGTGGGATCGTGTGGGAGCTGGCTTGCCGGCGATAGGGCCGGTACTGGCAACAGAAAAATCAAAGCGGGCGCAGTAGCCCAAACCGCTTGCGCAATGCCCAATCCAGCAACCGCCGTGGCAGCAACCGGGCCATCAGCGGCAGCGCCGTACTGCCATTCCCCAACCGCACCACTGCGGGTACGGGGGACTTGCCAACGGCCGCCAACACCCCTTGGGCGAACACCGCCGCCGAAGTCGGTCTGTCCTGAGAAGCCCGCGCCCGCGCCTGCACATGCTCGCGCAACGGCCACCACGCCGAATCCGCCGCCAGCACCTGCTCGGCCTGGCGCTGGGCATTGTTGGCGAACTGCGAGGCAATCGCCCCCGGCTGCACTTCCATCACCTGCACACCGAACGGCGCCAGCTCCAGGCGCAAGGCATCGCTCAGTGCATGCACGGCCGCTTTCGAGGCGCAGTAGGCACCGGCGAACGGTGTGACCAGTACGCCGGAAACACTGCCGATGTTCACCACTGTTCCTCGTGAGCGGCGTAGCAACGGAAACACTGCGCGGGTTACGCCCACCACCGCGAACACGTTGGTTTCAAACTGTTGGCGCAGGGCGTCGACGCCGCCATCGAGCAGCGGGCCCATGGCGCCGTAGCCGGCGTTGTTGATCAGCATGTCCAGGCGGCCGTAGCGGTCTTCCAGTTCATCGGCCAGACGCTTCAGCGCCTCGCTGTCATTCACATCCAGTTGCCGTGCGGCGAAACCGGCTGCGGCCAGTTGATCGACGTCGTCGGGTTTGCGGGCGGTGGCCCAGACTTCGAAGCCAGCATCGCGAAAGGCGTCGGCCAGGGCGCGGCCGATGCCGCTGGAACAACCGGTGATCAGGACGGTGGGCATGGAGTGGGCCTTTGCTTGGAGTGAGGGTTGTGTTGTCTGGTCCGGCCTCATCGCCGGCAAGCCGGGTCCCACAGGGTTTGATGCAGGCTGGGGCATTTGTGGGAGCTGGCTTGCCGGCGATGAGGGCAGACCAGACAACAGGTCAGTTAGCGAATGTACCTTGCAGATGCTCCGCCCGAAACTCCAGCGTCTGCGGTCGATACCCCGAACGCAGAGGCGGCAGTGGCAGGCAGTCAGCCCACTCGGCCCCCGGCTGCAACTCACCGGGTCCTCGGTAGCGCGGCGCGTTGTAGGTGTTCTCTGCAAGGTTCACGGTATCGCCAGGGGCATAGGCACCCACGCGCCAACGCAGCTCGGTCAGTGGGACGTCATTGCCGTTCTTCATTGTCACCCGCAGGGTGCGGTCGGCGGGGCATTGCTCGGGGGCGTAGGCCAGGCGCAGGTCCAGGCGTGTCAGCTGCGACGCCTCGCGGCTGTCCTGCCAGGCTACCCACAGTGCCACCAGGCCCAGACCGCAGACCGCAGCCATGGAAATCGGCAGGGCCTTGACGGGGTAGCGCAGCAGCAGCACCAGCCAGGTCAGGATGAGAAAAGCGCCGATAAGCATGAGTCGGTGACCTCAAGTACGCGTGTTCAGCCATCCTAGCGGTAAACCGCTCATGCTTGAAAGGCGGTGAGGGTTACTGCCATACCTGACATTTCTGCCAGTAGTGAGTTTTCGAGGGGCGCGATAGCTTTGGCGCTGCGTCAATGCACCTTCTGCACTCATGAACGTTAGCTGCCCTGGGAGAAATCGAAGATGAGACAGACCAAAGCGAGCGGGCCGTCCAAGCCGATGGGAGAGGGTAAATTCACTCTAGAGCCCGGCATCACGGTACACGCCACAGGTATTGGGAAAGCCGATATTGACCCACCATTAAACAAGCGTTCGAATTATAAAGCCGATTTTCTGGAGGCTAACGGTAATGGCGCGCGTCCGAGTTCAATTGCCAATTATCAGAGATTCTCCGACGGCGACGACCCTTCACAACTGGGCACACTGTTTATCCTTGAGTACGATGCAAACGGTGCCCCCTGGGTCAGCTCAGCGCTGGTCTATTCCCCCACCTTGAAGTTTGCCAAAAGTTTCGAGATCACGAACTTGACCTGGACACCGGGTAGTCAAATTGCATTTAATTTTTCGCTGGAGTTCATGCAGGCCGACGTCATCCATCAAATGAGGAATGGGGAAGTCGATATACGTCTGTAATTGTTCAAACGGACTGAACACCTAGCATTTCTGCCAGTTTCGGAAGGGGGGGCTCACCATAGCCTTTCCCCACGGCGGCACGTCCATCACGTGAAGGTCCTACTTAATAAATTTCCGCCGCCACAGGAGATAAGAGAGTGAGTTCATCCAAAGAAAAGATCGAGCGGTCGTCTGGTCAAATGAGTGCCGTTATACGTGGGCGTGAAAAAAAATTCCATGCCAGCACCATCAGCTATCTGTCAGAGCATGCGGTTTTTGCGGTGGACGATAACGCAATAGGCAACGAACCCTTCATCTATTTTCGTTTGCCCGAAAATCCAGAGGCGAAAAGCTACGATATCGAGCCTCTGGAAGCGAATAGGGTCTGGGCGCACCTCGGCATTGAAGGAGCCGGTTACGCAGAAAGCGGCCAGCTGACCATCGAGACGTTGGGCAGTTCAGGCGAGCCGAAGAAGGCGAGCTTCAAATTCAAGGGACGCAACGATTCGTTCTCGGTGACCCAAGGCACCTTCGAAATAGACAGCGTTGTGAACAAGCAGGCAATGACGGAATTTCGGGCCGCGAAGGCACGGGTAAGTCCTGCCCTTGAGGGCAATAGTGGGTTTAATGCTGATGACATCTGGCTGTACTACAACTCGGTAGGAGAGCTGACAGGCGTTCATGTTAGCCAAAGACACGACTTGGCCGGTGATCTGGGTATTTTTGGCGCTTTTTTTCAGTTTACAGCTGATGGTGTTACCAGTTATCTCGCTGCTGTCAATAACATGCTTTATGCTGGGCGGCCAAGCGGTGAAAGCGAGCCGATCAGTAATTTCAAATATAAATCGGGTGAAAGCCTGTTGATCGAATTCAACTTTGAGTTTACTTGGTCCGGTCGCACGTATGTGCTGAGCAAGGGGCGGGTGGAGCTTGATTTGCGTCCTAAGTAACGCACGTCATGAAAGAAACCCCGTGACCTTTCAAGGCCACGGGGCTTTTTTCGCCAGCGATTTACTGCGCGATGGTCTTCACCGAAATCCCACGCTCGATCGGCGTGGACGTACGTCCGTACACATCCTCGAAGCGCTCGATATCATCCTCGCCCAGGTAACTGCCGGACTGCACTTCGATGATCTCAAGCGGGATCTTGCCCGGGTTGCGTAGGCGGTGGACCGAGGCAATCGGAATGTAGGTGGACTGGTTCTCGGTCAGCAGGAACACGTTCTCGTCACACGTCACCTCGGCAGTACCCGACACCACGATCCAGTGCTCGGCACGGTGGTGGTGCATCTGCAGCGACAGGCTGGCGCCCGGCTTGACGGTGATGTGCTTGACCTGGAAGCGGCCGCCCATGTCCACCGAATCGTACGAGCCCCATGGGCGATACACTTCCAGGTGGTTTTGGGTTTCGGTGCGGCCCTGTTCGTCCAGGGTCTTGACCATCTGCTTCACGCCTTGGACCTTGTCCTTGTGGGCGATCATCATGGCGTCCTTGGTCTCGACCACCACGATGTTTTCCAGGCCGATCACCGACACCAGCTTGCCGTTGCCGTGGATCATGCAGTTGCGGCTGTCCTGCACCACCACGTCGCCTTTGGTGACGTTGCCGTCCTCGTCCTTTTCATGCACTTCCCACAGCGACGACCAGCAGCCTACATCGCTCCAGCCGGCCGACATCGGCACCACGCAGGCGCGCTGGGTTTTTTCCATCACCGCGTAGTCGATGGAGTTGTCCGGGCAGCAGGCGAAGGTGGCTTCGTCGATGCTCAGCACGTCGCCATCTTCCTGGCTGCGCTCAAGGGCCAGCACGCAAGTGTCGTAGATATCGCCGTCGTGCTTTTTCAGCTCTTCGAGGAAGCGGCTGGCGCGGAACAGGAACATGCCGCTGTTCCAGAAGTAGCCACCGGCCTGGACGAACTCGGCGGCGCGTTTTTCATCGGGTTTTTCAACGAACTGGGCCACACGCGCCACGCCTTCGGGCAGCAGGGCGTCCTGGCTGGAGCGGATGTAGCCGTAGCCGGTTTCCGGTTTGGTCGCCGGCACGCCGAACAGCACCATCTCGCCACGCTCGGCGGCCACGGTGGCCAGGGCCAGGGCGCGTTGCAGGGCCTTCTGGTCATCGATCACATGGTCGGCAGGCAGCACCAGCATCAGCTCGTCGCGGCCTTCGTTGACCAGTTTCATGGCGGCCATGGCCACGGCGGGCGCAGTGTTGCGGCCGAATGGCTCCATCAGGATGCCTTGGGTTTCCAGCTTCAGGGCAGCCAGCTGCTCCTGGACGATGAACTTGTGGTCCTTGTTGCAGACCACGATCGGCGTGTCCATGCCTTCGAACACCAGGCGCTCGATGGTTTGCTGGAACAGGGTGTGTTCACCGGTCAGGGCCAGGAACTGCTTAGGGAACTGCTTGCGCGACAGAGGCCACAGACGCGAACCGCTACCACCAGAAAGAATTACCGGGATCATCATGTTTCTCCAATAGTCGTTAATAGGCAGAGGGATCAGTTGCTAGCCACGGGGCGAGTTACCCACACCGGCGACAAGGCGTTGCCGGAACCCGTTACGTACAGCACTGCGGCTTCGCCGCGCTCCAGGGCGACGGGTTTCACGTCGCCCACTTTCTTGTCGCCTTGGAACAACGCCAGGTTGACCTTCACCGGGTTGATTTCACGTTCGCCACGGCCGTTGGCGGCCACCGGCTTGACCACTTCGGTCTTGCCATCGGCGGTTTTCAGGGTCAGTTGCTGGTCGCTCAGGTTCTGCACGCGCACCAGGGCTTTCTGCTTGTTCTTGAACGGCGGTTCTTCGATCAGCTGCGGGTTGCCGCTGCTGCTGTTGACCAGGGTGTAGTACTTGTCCGAGGCCAGCTTCACCGGCACGCTCTTGCCACCGACCTGGGCGGTGTAGTCGCCGCCTGGCAGGAAGCTGAAGTCGCTGCTGGCCTGGGCGCCCACCTGTTTGATCTGGGTGTTGCCGACCGATGCGGCAGCGGGTGCGCTGGCGGCGTTGTACAGGCGCACGAAGGTCGAACCTTTCGGCGCGCTTGGGCCATACAGGGCGGCGTCGGCACCGGCGAAGGCCTGCATCGAAGCAAGGGAAAGGCCGGCCGCGAGGGTGAGGGCTTTGGCAATGGAAGTCTTGGTAGTCATGTGCATTTCCTCTCTATCGTTCAGTGGTTCGTCCGGGTGGACGACAAGGCCAGGTTTTCTTCGGATTTACGGGTGTTCTTCAGCTGCGCGATCCACTGCGGGTCGAAGCTGCTGAGGTCGTTTTTCATGGGCAGGTAGCGTTCGGGGAATTCCCACACCACCACTTGCGGTGCGGCGTTCTTGAAGGCATCGCTTTGCAGGTACTTGAGCATTGGCAGCAGCGGGCCGTGGCCGTCTTCGGCGTAGTTGGCCACGTCGCTGCGCAGGGCTTGTTGCAGCGCACCCAGGAAGTTCCAGTGCGGGTTGGCGCTGTAGCTGGTGCCCACCAGCGCTACGGGGATCTCGTTGTTGGCGAACAGTGCGTCGTCGCTTTCGCCTGCGGCCTCTGCCGGGCGGGTACTGCGCTGTTGCAGGTTGTCCGGGGTTGGCAGCAGGTTGCTGAACAGCGGGTCGAGCGGCAGGAAGTTGGTCAGGTCGCCTTTGTAGGGGGCGGTGTTGCCGGCTTCGGTGACGAAGGTTTGCGGCTCGCCATTGAGCAGGTTCTGTCGGCTAACGGCTTCAGCCAGCGCCTGCGCTGCCGCTTCGGCGCCCATCGGCGTCCAGTGGGTGTCGGTGCGCAGGAACACCTGGCCACGGGCCTTGGCTTGTTCCATGGCCGCTTGCAGGTCGGGGGCGAACACATTGGCCTGGCGCACCTGTGCATGGAACTGGTTGTACAGGTCGTCGTGCAGGCTGGCCGGTTGCTCTTTGCCCAGGTATTCCGAATAGATACGCGCCTTGGCTGGCACGATGGCCAGCACCAGCTGGCTGCCGTGCTGCTGCAAGGTGTCGCGCACGCCGCGGATCAGCGCCAGGTTTTCCTGCATCAGTTGCTCGGCGCCGGCGGTGGGCTTGAACTCTTCGTCGCTGAACAGCCACTGGTCACGGCCCAGCACCACACCGGGGCGGCCTTCGTTGAACAGCTTGAAGTCCAGCGCGGCCCAGAGGTTGGTGCCCAGGCGCTTGATCGGGAATTGCTCGTCGTAGTGGGTTTCGGCGGCCTTGGCCAGCTTGCCGTTGAGCACGGTCATCTGCTCGGTGCGCTGGAAGCTTTGCAGGCCACCGGTGGACCACACGCCCATGCCGACCAGCAAGCCGAGGAACGACAGTGAATACGTGATGCGTAAAGTACGGTTCATGTCATCGGCCTCAGAACTGGAAGTACAGGAACGGCGAGTAGCTTTGCGCCGAAAGCTTGAGGATCGAGGCCACGAACAGCAGCAGCACCAGGGCGCGGGTCATGACCCGGGTCCAGTCCAGGCCGATCGAGCCATCCGCGTTGACTTGCACCGGGGTCGCCTTGGGCGCTGGCTTGGCATTGCGGTAGAAGTCGCGCAGGCCGAAGAACGCCAGGGTGAGGTAGGCGATCACCAGGGTGGCCACTTGCAGGCCGGTCAGCTGGGCGCGGTTGAGTTCCGACAGCTGCCAGTCGCCAAAGCTGAACATGGCGCCGTACATGCGGCCGGCCACGTGCAGGTTTTCGGCGCGGAAGATCACCCAGCCGACCACCACCAACAGGAAGGTGAAGGCCCATTTCACCGGGTTGAAGCGCTGCGGGTTGGTATCGATGCCCAGCGCACGCTCGATGGCCAGCCACATGCCGTGCCAGGCGCCCCAGATGATGTAGGTGAAGTTGGCACCGTGCCACAGGCCGCCCAGCAGCATGGTCAGGAACAGGTTGCGGTAGGTGTTGAAGGTGCCTTTGCGGTTACCGCCCAAGGTGATGTACAGGTAGTCGCGCAGCCAGGTCGACAGGCTGATGTGCCAGCGGCGCCAGAACTCGGTGATCGACTGGCTGATGTACGGCTGCTTGAAGTTTTCCATGAAGCGGAAGCCCATCATCAGGCCCAGGCCGATGGCCATGTCGCTGTAGCCGCTGAAGTCGAAGTACAGCTGCGCGGTGTAGGCCAGCGCGCCCAGCCAGGCATCACCCGTGGTCGGGTTTTGCAGGGCGAAGCAGTGGTCGGCGACTACCGCGAGGGTGTCGGCAATGAACACTTTCTTGATGAAGCCCTGCATGAAGCGGGTGCAACCTTCGGAGAACTTGTCCAGGGTGTGGGTGCGGTTGTTGAACTGGTCGACCAGGTCCTTGAAGCGCAGCACGGGGCCGGCGATCAGGTGCGGGAAGATCGCCACGAACGCTGCGAAGTCGATCAGGTTGCGGGTAGCCGGGGTGTCGCCACGGTACACGTCGATGATGTAGCTGATCGACTCGAAGATGTAGAACGAGATACCGATCGGCAGCAGCACGTGGGTGAGGATGAACGGCTCCAGGCCGAACGAGCTGATGATCGCGTTCAGGCTGTCGACACCGAAGTTGGCGTACTTGAAGTAGCCGAGAATCGCCAGGTCGACGCCCACGCCCAGCAGCAGCCAGCGCTGGGCCGGCTTGGTGCGCACGCCGGCGGCACCGACTTTAAGGCCGATCCAGTAGTTCCACAGGGTGACTCCGGCGAACAGGGCCAGGAAGTCCACCCGCCACCAGGCATAGAAGATGTAGCTGGCGACCAGCAGCAGCAGGTTGCGATAGCGTTGCCCGCTCAAGTAGTACAGGCCGAGGAAGATCGGCAAGAACAGGAACAGGAACACGTTGGACGAGAAGACCATCCCGGTTCTCCTTTTTGTTCACAGCATCCGGGGCACAGCGCCCCCCAAACCCCCCAGTGCAAAACCGGAAGGCAACTTAGGTCCCTGTGGGAGCGGGCGAGCCCGCGAAGAAGGCACCGCGGTGCATGGCAAGGGCTTCGCCCTTGTTCGCGGGCATGCCCGCTCCCACAGGTTCCGACCCCACACGGGGTTCACTTCATTTCTTGCTCTCTGCGCTCGGGTCATAGACCCGGGTCAGGTTGCCGCCGAGCCTGAAATTGTCGAACGGCTGCATGCCGTGCTTGCGTTCGAGCGTGTCGCCCACGCACTGGTACAGCGCGCACCAGGGTTCGAGCCAGGCGTACTTGCTGTCGACCTTGAGGTCTTTCATGTCTTGTTTTTCGCCTGCGCGTTCCGCGAAGTGCTTAGGATCGCGGGCGCCATACAGCACGCCTTCACCCAAGCGCTGCAGGGCAAAGTTGTTTTCGCTGCGCAGGTCCACACCGTTGGCTTTGGCAAAGCTGGCGATCATCGCCAGCGGTGGCAGGGCGTAGTTGTGGTAGGCCAGGGCGCGCTGCTTGCGCTTGATCTCGTTGGGCAGGAAGCCCTGTTCGTCGACCTGGTTGGCGCCGATCTTGTATTCCTTCACGGCCCAGTCGAACAGGTCGCGGCGGTTGGTCGCCACCGAGGTGGCCATGACCGACCAGGCGGCCCAGTAGCTGTGGTTGTTGATCTTCGCCAGCGGCAGGTTGCTCCAGTCGCGTACGGTTTGCTCTGCAAGGCGGGCGAACCATTTTTCGATCAGCTCGGCCTCGGCCTGGTGCGCGGCCAGCGGCTGCGAGTTGGAGAACTTCAGGCGCAGCCAGGAACCACTCATGCTGCCCAGCGCCCATTTGCGCATGGACTTGCCGGTGTGGTTGTAGTTGGTGGACATCAGCGCATCGGCACGCGCCCAGGTGCCCAACCAGGTCAGGGCGCAGTCGAGTTGTGCCGGGCGCCCATCACGCATGTACTGGTTGACCATCTTGGCCACGCCACGCTCCAGGGTGGTGATGTCCTTGGTGGAGTCGCGGAAGGCCTGCTCGGAATCCTCGTTGAGGGTTGCCCGGGCACTGTCCGAACCTTCGTACTTGCTGCGGAACTGCAGCGCACCGGTGTACGGCTTGGGCGTTGCTTCGCAACGGAACTTACCATCGCTGGTCTTGAGCTTTTCGATCCCCTCGTAGTACCCCTGGGGGGGTACCAGCGCGGCATGCGCGGCCCCCCCGAACAGGGCCAGCGCGAGCAGGGCAGGGCGGAAGATTCGCTTGAAGGTGGTCATGGGTCGCCTCACTGGCCGGCTTGCGCGGTGTGCGCAGGCACGGCGAAGTTGTTGCGTTTGCAGAGCTTGGCTTCGACTTTCTGGGTGCCGCTTTCCGGCCCCTGCACCTCGAACGCCAGCAGGCTCTGGCTGGCCCAGTCCTCGTCTTCACGCATCTGGAAGACAAAGCGGCCGTCGGTGTCGGAGGTTTCCGGCTTTTCCAGCTTGATGTCCTCGTGGCGGCCGTTGAGGTACCACAGGGTGGCCTGCAACACCTTCACCGACGGGTCTTCGAACTTCACGTCCATCTGCAGGTTGCGGTTGATCAGGTCTTTGATCACGCCGCCCTTGCCGTTGACCATCAGTTCGTTCTTGCCGGGCTTGAGGGTGGTGCTGGCGCTCATCAGGGCCGGGCGGTCGTCGCAGCCGTCGTCGAGCAGGCCAAGGATTTGCCGCCAGATGGTTTCCTGGTCCAGGCGGTACAGCGGGGAGAACTCCCAGATCAGGATCTTCGGCGGGTTCTTCTGGAATTCCTCGCTGCCCAGGTACTGGATCATCGAGCCTTCCAGGCCACCGCCAGGGAAGGCGACGTTAAGCACGTCGGCGCCGATGTACTGTTCGAGGAAGCCCGAGAAGTTGTAGTTCTTGCCACTGTGGCTGGTGCCGACCAGGGTGATCTGGGCGTTGCCGCCGTCACCGAACAAGTCGTCGCCACCGCCGCTGGAACCTTTCGGTTCGGTGGCAAACTGGTCCATGTACTGCACCGCATAGCTGGTGCCGCACAGCTGGCCGGCGACGTTGTGCAGGGTGCCGGTCTTGCCCATGCGCCCGGATTTCTGGGTTTCGAATTCCTTGCGCGGAATGCCTTCAAAGGCCGGCATGTGGTGCACGGTGTCGGCCACGATCTTGGCCGCACGTTCGGCGCCGTATGGCGTCCAGTGTTGGTCGCCACGGAAGTAGAAGTCCTTGCCCTGGTCGGCGGCGGCCAACTGCTCGTTGGTCAGCGGCGACAGGTCGGGCACGTTGTAGCCCATGCTGGCGAAGCGCTTGAGCATGGCCTGGTAGTTGCCCAACGCCTTCTGGTAATCGAAGGCGGCTTTCTCGGCCGGGTTGAGCATGTTGCGGTTCACCAGGCCACGGGTCGGCTGGTACACCACCACCAGTTCCACGCCGCGCTTCTTGAACGCGTCGTGCACCTGCTGCAGGCGTTTGTAGCCGGCCGGGGTGGTGTTGAACTCGGTGCGCAGGTCTTCGCGGGTACGGAACAGCCAGTCACCCTTGGCCTGCACCAGCGTGGTGAAGTTCTGCTGGTAACGGGTGGTGTAGCGACTGGCGTCATGCGCTTCAGGGCACAGCTGGCAGCACGGCTCGGCGCTGAAGGTGGGGGCCTTCACATCATCGGCGCGCACGCCCTGGCTGATCGCCAGAAGGGCGGCGGACAGGCCCAGCAGTTTCATCAGGTGTGGGGTCATGGTCTGGGCTTCCTTAATCGATCATTTCGGTCTGGCGTTCGACCGGGTCGATCAGCACAGCCTTTTGCTGGCGCACCAGCAGGTCGAGGATTTCGTCCTGGCGTTCGCCCAGGATGCCGTTGAGGCTGATACCGCTGGCCTTGCGCGGGGCGAGCATCTGCACCTTGTACAGCTCGACCGACAGCGGCGAGTCGATCGACAGCGGGCCGGAGCCGTTGGCCGTGAGTTCACCGCCCACCAGAATCAGCGACACCTTGGTGTCGAACGGGTCCAGGGCGATGTCGCGGTCGGTGTCGGACAGGTCCTTGATGTGGCCGTAAACGCCCACCAGGCCGTTGGCCATGGCGATGTTTTCGTACAGGCGGATGTTCACGCTGTTACGCACGCGGATGCCGTGGCGGCGGTTGTTGATCAGCTTGTTGCCCCAAATCAGGTTGTCGCCGCTTTCGTACAGGGTGATGCCGTCGGTGTGGTTGCGGTAGATCTCGTTGTAGGCGATCAGGTTGTTGACGCTGTTACGGTCGATCACCACGCCCGAGAGCTTGTTGTCGTAGCTCTTGTTGTTGATGATCCAGCTGTCGTTCACCTCACGCGAAACGATGATGCCGTGCTTTTTCTTGGTGCCGTACACGGTGTTGCCGGCGATGATCAGGCGGTGCGAGCGGTCGTGCGGGTCGATGCCGTAGACGATGTTGTCGTGGTAGGTGCTGTCCTTCACCACGAAGTCCTGGGTCTCGTAGCAGTAGAAGCCGTACCACATGTCGCTGAACGCCGAGCCGATGATCCAGCCGGTGGGTTCCGGGCGGCCCATGCGTTTGGCCATGTTCGGCGTGTACTGCGAGATGCTCACGCCATACGACTTGGATTTGGCGTAGCCGAAGCTGGCCATTTTCGTGTTGACGATGTAGGTCTCGGTGCCGCCCCACGACAGCAGGAACGGGCGGAATTCCTTGGGCGAGCGGAAGGTTGCCGGGCCGTTGTCCTTTTCACGCCAGCCGGTCACCTGGGTGTCGGTGACGAACAGCTTGCCGTCGTTGACCAGGAACGAACCGCCCTCTTGGGACAGGCGCAACTGCTTGACCTTGCCGTCGATCTCGAGGATGCCTTTTTGCCCGACCACAATCGGCAGGCGCGCCAGGTACACGCCCGGCTCGACTTCGCTGAGGTACTGTCTGGGCACCTTCTTGCTCAGCTCCACCAGGTCGACATGGCCGTCATCGACGAAGATCGCCTGCGGAATGCCGTGCTGGCGCTGCACCCACTCGGCCGCCTTGTTGTCACCACCGACAAACTCCTTGAGGGTGTCCTCCTGGAACATGCGGCGCAGGCTGACCTTGCCCTTGTGGCTACGGTCGATCTTCTTCTGCACGGCCTCGGCCGTGAAACCGGTCAGGTCAGGCAGCTTGGGCGGGTCCATCTGCAGCGGCTCGATCGGCGCGCTGGCCACGGTGTAGGTCTTGGCCTGCTGCAGTTCCTTGGCAATGACCTGAGGTTCTGCTGCGGCGACCAGGCCGCTGGCCAGCAGCAAGGCGCTGGCCAACAGGCTGTGACGTAAGTGCGGGTGAAGGTTCATCAGGTTTCTCCCGGCCTCAGAATCGCCAGATCACGTCGACGAAGGCGCGGTGCATGTACGAATCCGCTTCCTTGCCATAGGCGTCGCCCGGCTTGAACACACCGGCGCGCAGGCGCACCAGGGCGGATGGCTCGTCAATGGCCTGGCTCATCGAAGCTGGCAGCAGGCCTTGCTTGAAGTACTTGGTCACGACCACGTCCATTTCCTGGCCAAGGTCTTTTTCACCGTCGACCAGCTGGCGGTTGACGCCGTTGTCGTCGACGGCGGCATTGATGCCGCTGGAGCCGATGTTCTGGTTGCCGTCGACACGCCAGAACTTGTGGTAGATCAGGCTGGCGTCGTAGTCGTCGCGCAACTGCCAGGAGGCAAACAGAGTGGCGGCCTGCAGGTTGCCCAGCTCGCCGCGGAAGGCTTCACCAAAGCGGTGCACGCGCGAGCGGGTGCCGGTGAAGTTGGAGCGGTTGCTCTCAAGGCCGGTCTGCTCGAAGTTGTTCGAACCGTCGTCGCCACCGCCGCCGCTGCCACGGGCGTAAGCCGCACCGACCTGCCATTGCGGGTCCAGGCGCAGGCGGATGCCGAGGTCGGTGGCCCAGGCATTGACGTCGCCGCTCTGCTTGCCGGTGGCAACCTGCTCGTCGCCGACGGCCTGGCTGCTGAGGGTGTCGCGGTCACCGGTCAGCCAGGTGACGCTGCCCCAGTAGTTGACGGTGTGGTCGTTGCGCCAGTTGTAGGCGTCGCTGTTGGCTTCCAGGCCCAGCCAGGTCAGGTCGCCGGTACGGGTCTTGTCCAGCGCATCGACGGTTTCGCCCGGGTTCTTCAGGCTGCCGCTGTCGTGGGTGTGGTGGGCACGTACGCCTACCCAGTGACCAGGGGTCCACTGCGTGGCGACGTTGCCGTAGATGTGGGTGCGGTCCTTGTCTTCCGGGGCCAGCTCGGTAAGGTCGGTACGGTATTCGCTGAAGCGCTGGGCCACGCCCAGGTCGGCCTTGAGCAGGGTGGTGTCGAAGGTCCAGTTCAGGGCTTCGATGTTGGTGTCGCGCCACATGCCATCGTCGCTGCGCAGGCGCTGGCGACCGAGGCGAAGTTGCTCGCCAGGGTAGGCGGTGAGGCCGCTATAGCCAACCCAGAACTCGCGCATGGCCAGGTAGCTTTTATCTGGCTGGCGGCTGTCGTCACCGGTGTCGGTGGTGGTGCCGTCGTCGTTCTGGCGCAGGGTGTCGGTTTCGATGGTGTCGGTGGCGGCGACGGCCTGGCCCATGGCGTAGGCGCTCCAGTTGCCGCGTTCGCCGTACACCCACGGCCGCAGGTCCAGGCCCAGGCCGTTGACGTCACCGCCAGGGCGGGTGCCCAGGTCGCGGTCGTCTTCCGACTGGCCGGTGATTTTCACGTCCAGGCCGAAGTTCTTTTCAGCGGTCATTTCCGCCAGGGTCGGGCAGGACCACAGCAGGGCGAAGCTCAGGCCGATGCCAGCTTTCACGAAGGGATTGAGCGTCATAGCGAGTCCTCACCGTCTACTTCTTTTTCGTCGTCTTGCAGGGCTTCGAGTGCCAGGGTGCTGTTCGCGCCCTGGGCCATGCTGCCGCGTGCCTGCTTTTCCTGGGCCAGCAGTTGCTGGGCCTGGCTGCGCTGGTCAGGCGAAAGTTGCTGGTCGAGTTGCTGCAGCAGTTCGCTCGATTGCGGCGTCGGGTTGACCTGCGACAGCTGGGCGAATACCCAGGCGTTGCCCGGTTGCGGGCGGATGCCGTGGCCTTCGCTGAACAATTGGGCGAGGGCGTAGTCGGCGCTGTTCTGCCCGCCACGGGCGGCGGCCAGCAGGTGGTCGACGGCCTTCTGCGGCTCGACGTTGCCCAGGTAACCGCGGCGGTACAGCTGGCCCAGGTAGTAATGGGCGCTGATCTCGCCAGCATCGGCGGCAGCCTGCAGGTGCTGCTCGGCCTTTTTGGCGTCGGCTGGCAGGGTCTTGCCTTCGTAGTACAGGCGGCCCAGCAGCAGTTCGGCGCGTGGCTGTTCGGCTTCGCGGCCCTTGTCGATGTAGGCCAGCAACTGGTCGGTGTCGCCCAGTTCGGGGAAGTCGTACACCAGTTGCGCCAGGCTGACCCAGGACGCCGGGCTCGTCGGGGCCACCTGCTCAAGCAGGTCCTTGGCGGTTTTCTCGTCGGTCTGGCCGAGGCTGCGGTCAGCCAGCACACGGGCAACGCTGTCGACCCGGGTGGCCGGTACGGCGCCACCGGCGTAGGCAGATTTCAGCTGGCCGAGCAGGGCGGCTTGCTGGTCGGCCTGGCCACGCTTCTGGTATACGGTGGCCAGTTCCGCATAGCAAACATCCATGCTGCTGAGGGCTTCTTTGCACAGCTTCTCGACGTTGTCGAGATTCTGGTCATAGGTGCCCTGGGTGCGGTACAGCAGAATCTGCGCAAGCCCTGCTTCCGGGTAACCGGCGGCGCGCCACTGGTCAATCTGTTGCTGGGCGTTGACCTTGGGGAAACTCTGCGGGTACAGCAGGTAGAGCATGGCCAGAGGGATCAGGGTTTTTTGCTCTCCCTGCTGTGCTGCCAGCTTGAGCAGGGTTTCGGCTTCTTCACGCTCGGCCTGGGTGCTGTCGGGCTTGGCCACCAGCAGGCGGCCAAGGCGTACCTGGGCGCGGGGCGAGGTGGCGGCGGCAGCGCGGTAAGTCGCTTCGGCTTCCTTGAATTGGTCGGGGTCGCCCGTGGAAATCTTGATGTCGGCCAGGCCCACTTGCGCGTCGCTGTAGCCCAGGTCGGCCAGGGCCTTGTAGTTGCGCTCGGCCAGTGCCGTGTCGCCGCGCTTCATGGCTTCGTTGGCCAGGCGCTGGTCGGGCAGGCCGGCACAGC
This sequence comes from Pseudomonas sp. LLC-1, assembly GCF_002992185.1. Taxonomy (NCBI): domain Bacteria; kingdom Pseudomonadati; phylum Pseudomonadota; class Gammaproteobacteria; order Pseudomonadales; family Pseudomonadaceae; genus Pseudomonas; species Pseudomonas sp. LLC-1. The sequence continues at coordinate 149,786 of NZ_LUVY01000006.1, forward strand.
CGGCCAAGGTGATGGCGGCAGCCAGGGCGCACCATCCAAGGTTCACACGGACCCTGTGGGAGCTGGCTTGCCGGCGAGAGGCCAGTGCAGGCGATACATCTGCTGGGCGAGTGCTGCGCACTCGATCGCCGGCAAGCCAGCTCCCACAGGTATCGAGGTGTCTGCTAGTCATCGGCTTGTCCTCTTACAGCCCACGGGCCACGGCTTTGTCGATCAGCCAGTTCAGCGATGGGCCACGGTCGCTGTTGACCGCTGCCGGGCGGCCGGCCAGTTCGGCAGGCAGACCACTATCGGGTTTGATCTGCACGCGAATGTCGGAGGCCAGGTCTTCGCTGTTGAGGCTGGCGCTGCTGACGATCTGGCCGGTGCGCACTTCGTCTTCGCCGGCCACCTGGAAGTTGACCCGGGTGCCTGGCTTGACCTCGTCGAACTGGCGGTAGCTGAAACGCGCCTCGACCATCGGCGTGGTGGTGCGCGGGATCAGCTGGAAGATCGGCTGGCCCTTGGCGGCATACTGGCCGTCATCCACCAGCTGGCGGGCGACCACGCAATCGCAGGGGCTGGTGAGGGTGCCGGACAGCTGCTTGCCGAACAGCTCTTCGATCTTCGACGGCTCCAGCTGCGAGTCGGCCAGGTTGCCTTTGAGCATGTCCAGCATGCTGGTGGTGAAGCTGGCCAATGGCGCCCCCTTGGCGATCTGCCCACCGCCCTCGACCAGGCTGCTCACGGTGCCGTCGCGCGGCATGGTGACGGTGGTGGTGGGCACGGCGACCACGCCCGCTTCGGCATGGCTGACGAAGTACATGCCGTACAGCGACTTGGCGACGAAGCCGAACGCCGCAACCCCGACTACGAAGACGCCGAGGGTGACGGTGACCGCCTTGAGCCGGCCAAAGGCGCTCAGGCCGGAGCCGCCGTCTTTCTGCTTGCGAGCCTTGGTGAAGTTGTCGCGCTGCAGGGTGCTCAGCACGTCGCCGATGCTGATCAGCTCACCGGACAGGTGGCTGGTGATGATGTGCCGTAGCGTGGCGATGTCGCGTGGTTCAAGGTTCTGGAACTGCGCACCGGTACGGCCATTGTCCAGGTTATACGAGCGCACCTGGAACTCGATGTCGATCGACAGGCCCAGGTTGTCGACCACGAACTGCAAGCGTCCGCGCATTACATCGCCCGCCGACAGTGGCTGCTTGGTGTGGAAGCTCAGGCCACCGGCAGAAAGGTCGTCGACCTTCACTTCGTGGGTTTGGCGCTGGGCGTCCAGGAAACGCAGCTTGGCGGGAATGCGCACCCGGGCGTGTTGGCGCTGGGCTTCGGACTCATGCACGACATTGACGTTCACGGCGGTATTCATGGTGTTTGTTCCTGTTAGATCCGATCCGGGTTGGGCTCACACGACCATGAACAGCACAGCAACGAAGATGCTGGCAGCCGAGAAGGTCATGGTCCGCGAGGACCAGGTGTTGAACCATTGTTGAAAGCTGGCGAGGTCACGCTTGAGGGCAGTGGGCTGACGCGTCCACGACTGCTTGTCGAGGCGGAAGAACACGTAGATCTTCATCAGCGCGCCGATGATCTGGTTGTAATAGAGAATCAGCGGGTAGGCCGGGCCTACGTTGTGGCCGGAGCACAGCAGCATGACGGTGAGGATCAGGCGGGTGATGCCGATCCACAGCAGGTACACCAGCAGGAAGGCCAGGCCGAACTTGAGGCTGGCGATCACTGCCACGGTCAACCCCAGCAGGCTGGTCCACATCGACACGCGCTGGTCGAACAGCACGATGCTGGTGAACAGCCCGAGGCGGCCCAGGCCAAGGCCCAGCGCACGGGAGTTCTGCCGCAGGTTGTTGCCGTACCAGCGGTACATCAGCTTGCGGCTCGCCTTGAAAAAGCTCTTTTCTGGCGGGTGCTCGACCGTGTTGATGGCGGCGTCCGGCACGTAGAAGGTGTCGTAGCCCAGGCGCATCAGGCTGAACCAGCTGGACTTGTCGTCACCGGTGAGGAACTTGAAGCGCCCCAGGCGCCAGTGCATCAGCGAGTCGCTTTCGACGTCGGCGATGAACTCAGGGTTGGTCACCACGCTGGCGCGGAACATCGACATGCGCCCGGTCATGGTCAGCACGCGCTTGCTCAGCGCCATGGAGCACATGTTGATGTGGCGCTGGGCGAAGCGCAGCTTGTGCCACTCGCTCATGATGTAGCCGCCGCGTACTTCGCAGAACTCGTTGGTGGTCAGGCCGCCGACGTTGGGGAACAGCTTGAACCACGGCACGGTCTTGCGTACCACGCCATCGGCCAGCACGGTGTCGCCGTCGATCACCGCCACCACGGCGTTTTCGTCCGGCAGCATGCGCGAGATGGCACGGAAGCCGTAGGCCAGGCCATCGCGCTTGCCGGTGCCGGCAATGCGCACGATGTCCAGCTTCACGTGGGCGGGCGGGTTGTACTTGGCCCACAGGCTCTTCACCAGCAGTTCATCCGACATCTCCACCAGCGAGCAGACCACGGTGGTGGGGAAGCCGCAGTTGATCGCCTCGCGGATCACCGAGCTGTACACCTGGGCGGTGGTCAGCGCTTCGATGCGGAAACTGGTCACCATCAGGTACACATGCGACGGGGCGGTGGCATCGCCCATCTTCTGCACCTTGCGGCGCAGGTACGGGTAGACGATGTACAGGAAGATCATGCCGCGGATGAAATGGGTGGCGCCCATGGAATAGCGCCAGATGCCGACTGCGCCGACCAGGAAGATGAAGTGCTTCGACTGCGAGTCGAAGATATCGGCTGGCAGGGCCAGGGCGATCAGCATGAGCAGGCTCATGTAGAGCAGCCACCCGGCGCACTGCAACAGCACGGTCTGGAGCCTTTGCATGTTCAGCATCCGTCGAGAATTCGGGGGAGGGTGGGCAACGGAAGCGGGGAGGCTTCCGCTGCCCGGCCAGGCACTTACCAGCAGATGCCTTCAGTGCGGCTGGTGGTGCAGGTCGGCTTGCTCATGAAACCGACCAGGTCGATCACTTGCTTGCCCGCTGGCGCTTGTTGGGCCAGCGCGCGGAACTGCTCGTCACGGTTGCCGAGGACGATGATGTCGGCGTTGTCGATCACCTGCTGGAAGTCGGCGTTGAGCAGCGACGACACGTGCGGAATCTTCGACTCGATGTAGTCCTTGTTGGCACCGTGGACGCGGGCGTACTGGACGTTCTCGTCGTAGATGTCCAGCTGGTAGCCCTTGCCGATCAGGCGCTCAGCCAGCTCTACCAGCGGGCTTTCGCGCAGGTCGTCGGTGCCGGCCTTGAAGCTCAGGCCCAGCAGGGCGACCTTGCGCTTGTCATGGGCTTCGATCAGCTCGAAGGCGTTCTGCACCTGCGATTCGTTGCTGCGCATTAGCGAGTCGAGCAGCGGTGCACGTACGTCGAGGCTGGCAGCGCGGTAGGTGAGGGCGCGCACGTCCTTGGGCAGGCACGAGCCGCCGAAGGCGAAGCCAGGGCGCATGTAGTACTGGGACAGGTTCAGCACGGTGTCCTGGCAGACCACGTCCATCACTTCACGGCCATCCACACCTACGGCCTTGGCGATGTTGCCGATTTCGTTGGCGAAGGTGACCTTGGTGGCGTGCCACACGTTGCAGGTGTACTTGATCATCTCGGCCACTTCGATCGGCTTGCGGATCACCGGGGCGTCGAGTTCTTCGTACAGGGCTTGCAGGATGTCGCCGCTGGCGCTGTCCAGTTCGCCGATGACGGTCATTGGTGGCTGGTCGTAGTCCTTGATTGCGGTGCTTTCACGCAGGAATTCCGGGTTGACCGCCACGCCGAAGTCGACGCCGGCCTTTTTGCCCGAGCAGTCTTCGAGAATCGGGATGACCACGTTCTTGACGGTGCCCGGCAGCACGGTGCTGCGCACCACGATGGTGTGGCGGCGGGTGGTGTCACGCAGCACGTAGCCGATTTCGCGGCACACCGACTCGATGTATTCCAGGCCCAGGTCGCCGTTTTTCTTGCTGGGGGTACCCACGCAAATCATCGACACGTCGCTGGCACGGATGGCTTCGGCGAAGTCGGTGGTGCCGCGCAGGCGGCCATTGGCGATGCCCTGTTGCAGCAGTGCTTCCAGGCCAGGTTCGACGATGGGCGACTTGCCCTGGTTGATCAGGTCGATCTTGGTGCTGGACACGTCCACACCGATCACTTCATGGCCACGCGCCGTCAGGCAGCCTGCACAGACTGCACCCACATAACCCAAACCAAAGATGCTGATACGCATCGCTATCACCTCATGTGTTTATCACGCCGACGCTTACCAAAGTGCCGGCCGGGTTGATTAACAACAGTTTTCGGGCGCACGGATCCATGGCGAATGCACACTTCGCCGAGCGCAGGCAAAATAAATCCGGAGCGCAAAAAGTTATGCACTCAAAGTTGGCAGTAAAAAGCCATCAAGTAAAAAACGTGCCCTGAAATGCAGCCGTCTTTATTGCAATGCGCTACTTGGCGCCTTGCTGTGCTTGTTTTTTCAAGTGGAAAAATCCTTTGAAATCAACCACTAGGACGATTTGTAAGGGGCGCGCCTCTCCTGCATGGACAGGGTTTCGGGGTTTCCGTGATACCTGTCGAAGTTATCAAGGCGGGTAGTGGATACCTGCCCGTGTCATCTGTAAGTCATCTCTCACAACCCGGAGGCAGGAAATGCGTTACGGCACTATGAGCGGCAGGTCGCAGGAGAAGTTCCTGAGTGGGTTTCGTCCGGATGAAAGATTTCTAAATATTTTTTCAGTGGCGGACAGTTTCAATTTGATAGCACGCAAGTGTTTGGTCCCCGTATATAAAGGACGAAACTGTTGCTAGATGTTTTTATGCCAGCATCGAAAAATATTTTTCAAAAAACGTCAAAAAAGCTATGAACGGTCTTATGGCGTTTTGCGATAAAGGTAGGGTTGGTGGTTTTTTGGCGTCTGTTTTTTGTCGTTATGGCGAAATGAGTCATGCCCTGTTGCAGGGCGGAGGGTATGCGCGAGGGCTACCGGCCCCTTCGCGGGTAAACCCGCGAAGGGGCCTTGCAGGTTTATTCGGTCGGGTGATCCCGCAAAAACACCAGATGATCAGCCTTGGACTGCTCGGCACTGTAGTAGTACCCCTGCACATCAAACTGCTTGAGCTGCTCCGGGTCGCTGATGCGTTGCTGGATGACGAAACGGCTCATCATGCCGCGGGCTTTCTTGGCGTAGAAGCTGATGATCTTGTACTGGCCGTTCTTCAGGTCCTTGAAGTCGACGTTGATCACCCGGGCCGTCAATGCGCTGCGTTTCACCGCGCTGAAGTACTCGTTGCTGGCCAGGTTCAGCAGCACGTCATCACCTTGTTCGGCCAGGGCCTGGTTCAGCCATTCGCTGATGCGCGTGCCCCAGAAGGCGTACAGGTCCTTGCCGCGGGCGTTGGCCAGCTTGGTGCCCATTTCCAGGCGATAGGGCTGCATCAGGTCCAGCGGGCGCAGCAGGCCGTACAGGCCCGAGAGCATGCGCAGGTGGTCTTGCGCATAGCTGAAGTCGTCTTCACCCAGGCTCTCGGCGTCGAGGCCGGTGTATACGTCACCCTTGAACGCCAGCAGCGCCTGCTTGGCATTGGCCGGGGTGAAGTCTGGGGTCCAGCTGCCGAAGCGGGCGGCGTTCAGGCCGGCCAACTTGTCGGACAGGTGCATCAGTTCGCTGATTTGCGCTGGCGACAGTTCGCGCAGCTGCTGGATCAATTCCTGAGAGTCGTCCAGGTACTGGGGCAGGGTGAAACGCTCGGTCACCGGCTTGGTGTCGTAATCGAGGGTCTTGGCGGGGGAAATCACCGTCAGCATCGGGTCGGCTCCTGGCATCGTTGGCCGTGGATTCTACGGGCTGGGCGGTGCAAGTCCAAACTATGGCGACGATAGTCACAGACCATAGGACGGTGCAGGCGCTATAGTTCGCGTTTTGCCGTTGCGGAGCCTTCCACCGTGCGCATCGCCTTTGCCTTGCTGGCTGCTCTGTTGAGCTGTGCCGTGCAAGCCGCCCCTTCACCCCAGGTCAGCCTGGACCGCAGCCTGTGGCCCGAGCAGCTGGATAGCCCCGCGCTGTTCGATGTGGCCTCGCGGGCCGAGATTCTTTCGTTCGCCCAGGTGCTGCATGAGAGCGAATTGCTGGACGATGCGGCGCTGGCGGCGCGGCTGGGGTTGCGGCAGATCAACTTGCAGAAGGTGCGCCAGGTGCGGGCGCGCATGTGGCAGCGACTGTGGGAGGGTTATGCACAAGCCCAGCGCAGTTGCGAGCAGGATGCGTCGTTCTGCTATCCGGTAACATCAATGGCGGATTTGCGCACTCAAGCAGCGACGTTCGCGGCGGATGTAGGCACGTTCTATACCAACTGGATTGAGCCGAGTCATCAGTTCCATGTGCGCTATCTGGACGAGCAATTGCGCAAGGCGGCATTGCTGCCGCAAACCAGCAGCGAGGTAGAGCGGTTGTCTTCGCGCGAACGCAACGGCGATGAACTGAACGACCGCATGTTCCTGCTTACCTTCGTCGGTGGGCCCGGGCCGGACGGCGGAAATACCGACTTGCTCACGGATTACCTGCGTCGGCAGAAACTTCAGGGCACGTTCTTCGTGCTGGGCAACCGCGTGCAGCAGCGCCGCGACGCGGGAGCGGCAAATGCCTTGCGCCAACTGTATCGTGGGCAGTGTGTGGGTATTCAAGGCTGGGAATACCGCTCCCATGCCCAGTGGACGGAGTGGCAGGACTCGCTACGGCGTAGCCAGGCGCGGGTGCAGGCTGACCTGCCGGACCAGTACGTACCACTGTTCCGCCCGCCCTATGGCCAACGCCGTGCCGATGGCGAGGCCTTCATGGCCAGCCAGCAGTTGCGGGTATCGCTGTGGGATATCGATGCCCAGGACGATGGCGCTTTGAGCGCCGAGGCCTCGGCGCAGCGGGTGCTGACCCTGATGCTGTTGTGGCGCAAAGGGGTGATCCAGTTCCACGACAGCTTGCCCAAGGCCCAGCCGGCGGTGGAATGGTTGCTGCGCAATACCGCCCAAAGCGGGATTGGCTGGGAAGATTGCCGGGAATATGGATATAGCGAACAAGGGGTATGACTTCTGAGCGTAGTCCCCTCTGGCCTCGCCGCCAAGGCCTCTTCGTCAATCGGAAAAATAAACTTCAAAAAGACGTAAAAATGCTTTTTTCGGTCATGGTTTTTGCGGTATGAAGAAACCAGACAGCCGATTCCTGCAGCACAGGTGGCGTCATCCAGGCCCACCTAGCCAGGTTCGCTTCCCGCCCGTAACAACGCGGATACGGGGAGAGCGGTAGTCACTTTGCGGCGCAACAGACCGCGCCGTATGGCTTCGACATAAGGTGACCGAGTATGGATGACCAAGGACGCAACCCTTCCTCCAGCAAGCCAATCCTGTATGTGCTCGATACCAACGTCCTGATTCACGACCCCAACGCGTTACTGAACTTCGAGGAGCACCACGTCGCCATCCCGATGACGGTGCTGGAGGAACTCGACAAACTCAAGACTGGCAAACAGACCATCGCCGCGGAATGCCGCCAGGCCATCCGCCTGATCGACCAGACCCTTGGTGACGCTTCGCCCAGCGATGTCGAGCAGGGCGTGCCGATCCAGCGTAACAAGAGTGGGCCCAAGGGCTTCCTGTCGATCCTGATGAGCCCGCGCAACGAACCGAGCAAGTTGCTGCCGGAAAACCTCAACGACAACATCATCATCAACACCCTGCTCGACGTACGCAGTCGGCGCACCGACCTGGACGTGGTGCTGGTCACCAAAGACATCAACATGCGCCTGAAGGCGCGCGCTTGCGGCATTGCGGCCGAGGACTACAGCACTGACCAGCTGGTCGATGACGTGTCCTTGCTGTCCAAGGGTTATCACTCGGTTACCGGCTCGTTCTGGGACCGCGTCAGCAAAGTCGATACCCGCCAGGAGCGCGGCCGCACCTGGCATCGGGTGCAGATGATCGACAACCTGCCGGCGGTGCACATCAACGAGTTCATCATCGATGAGCAGGGTTTCGTCGGCTGGATCAAGGGTATCCGCAACGACGAGCTGCTATTGCTCGACCTGCACCAGGAGCCGCTGCTGCACCAGGAAGCCTGGGGCCTGAAACCACGCGATATCCATCAGAGCCTGGCGCTGTTCGCCCTGCTCGACCCGGACATCCACCTGGTCAACCTGACCGGCGCCGCCGGTTCCGGCAAAACCATTCTGGCGTTGGCTGCAGCCATCGAGCAGACCATGGTCAGCAAGCGCTACCGCCGCATCATCGCCACCCGCAGCGTGCAGGGGCTGGACCAGGAAATCGGCTTCCTGCCGGGCACCGAGGCCGAGAAGATGGAGCCTTGGCTGGGTGCCATCACCGACAACCTCGAAGCCTTGCACATGGATGACGAAAGTACCCATGGCAGTGTGGAGTACATCCTCGAACGCGTGCCGTTACAGTTCAAGTCGCTTAACTACATTCGGGGTCGCAGCTTCCAGCAAAGCCTGATCCTGATCGACGAGTGCCAGAACCTCACGCCGCACCAGATGAAAACCATCATCACCCGTGCAGGCTCGGGTTCCAAAGTGGTCTGCCTGGGCAACCTGGCGCAGATCGACACCCCCTACCTGTCCGCGACCAGCTCGGGCCTGACCTACCTGACCGAGCGCTTCAAGGACTTCCCCCACGGCGTGCACATCACCTTGCAGGGTGTGCCACGTTCGGTGCTGGCCGAGTACGCCGAGTCGCACCTGTAACCCTCACCGCCGGGCCGTGTGGGAGCGGCCTTGCGTCGCGAAAGGGCTGCGAAGCAGCCCCAGCATTCTCAGTATCAGTGCTGACATCCTGGGGCCGCTTTGCGGCCCTTTCGCGACGCAAGGCCGCTCCCACAGTTGGCCCGTGCATTCCTGGCAGATACATTCCACTGCTCAAACCTGACCCACAGGTTTACACTGGCTGTTCCCTTCACAGGAGCAGAGCAGTGCTGACACATCTTGATTCCCAGGGGCGGGCCAATATGGTCGACGTCACTGAAAAGGCCGTGACCGAGCGCGAGGCCACTGCCGAGGCGCGGGTGCGCATGTTGCCGCAGACCTTGCAGATGATCGTCGACGGTGAGCACCCCAAGGGCGACGTGTTCGCCGTGGCGCGTATTGCCGGGATTCAGGCAGCGAAGAAGACCAGCGACCTGATCCCGCTGTGCCACCCATTGATGCTGACCAGCGTCAAAGTCGAACTCAGTGCAGAAGGGCAGAACGCCGTGCGCATCGTCGCCCGCTGCAAGCTCGCCGGGCAGACCGGCGTCGAGATGGAGGCGCTGACCGCCGCCAGCGTCGCTGCGCTGACGATCTACGACATGTGCAAGGCCGTGGACAAGGGCATGGTCATCGAGCAGGTACGCCTGCTGGAAAAGCTCGGTGGCAAGAGCGGGCACTACAAGGTGGAGGCATGATGAAGGTCAAGGTGATGTACTTCGCCCGTTACCGCGAACAGCTGGGCGTGGATGCCGAGTGCGTGGAAGGTGCGTTCAATGTGCTCGACGATGTGCGTAAGGCGTTGGTGGCCAAGGGTGGGAAGTATGAGCTGCTGGCTGAGCAAAACTTGATGTGTGCGCGCAACGAAGAGCTGTGCAGGCTGGATGAACCACTGGAAGAGGGTGATGAAGTGGCATTCTTCCCGCCGGTGACCGGAGGCTGAACATGGCAGTGCGAGTGCAGGAAGGCGCGTTCGACCCGGGCGCCGAGATCAATGCCATGCATGCGGCCAACGTCGGCGTGGGCGCGGTGGTCGGTTTTGTCGGGTATGTGCGGGATTTCAACGACGGTCGCGAGGTGGCAGGGATGTTCCTGGAGCACTATCCGGGGATGACCGAAAAGGCCTTGGCCAAGATCGTGGTCGAGGCCGAGCAGCGTTGGCCGTTGCTCAAGGTAGAGGTGCTGCACCGCATAGGGGCGCTGGAGCCGGGCGAGCCGATTGTGTTCGTGGGGGTGGCCAGTGCCCATCGGCAGGCGGCGTTCGATGCCTGCAACTTCATCATGGACTACCTGAAGACCCGGGCGCCGTTCTGGAAGAAGGAGAATACCCAGGAAGGGCCGCGGTGGGTTGAAGGCAGGCAGAGTGACCAGGATGCGGCGGGGCGCTGGTAGTCAAGGCATTATTGGCCCCTTGTGGGAGCGGCCTTGTGTCGCGAAAGGGCCGCGAAGCGGCCCCAGGATATTAGCGATGATGCAAAAATTGATGGGGCCGCTTTGCGGCCCTTTCGCGACACAAGGCCGCTCCCACAGGGGGTATGTAGCCCACTGACAGGTCAGTGATGCTTGCGCGGCACCGGCTTCAGCAGCTCATCCGGCGGCATCTCACACTTGATCTTGCGCCCCAGCAATTCTTCGATCGCCGGCAGCTGGTAGGAGTCATCCTCCCCGGCAAAGCTGATCGACACGCCACTGGTTCCCGCACGCCCTGTGCGGCCAATGCGGTGCACGTAGTCATCCGGGTCTTCCGGCAGGGTGAAGTTGATCACATGGCTGATGCCATCGATGTGAATACCACGCCCCGCCACATCAGTCGCCACCAGCACGGTAATGCGCCCTTCGCGGAAGCTTTCCAGGGTACGAATGCGCTTGTGCTGCGGCACGTCGCCCGACAGCTGGGCGGCATTGATGCCGTCGCGTACCAGTTTTTCCTCGATGCGCCGCACTTCGTCCTTGCGGTTGGCAAACACCATCACCCGTTCCCATTTGTTCTGGGTCACCAGGTTGTACAGCAGCTTGTACTTGTCGCTGCCGGCTACGGCATACACGTGCTGCTCGACCGTTTCGCTGGCCACGTTCTCCGGCTCGATCTCGACGATGGCCGGGTTGGTGGTCCACTGCTTGGCCAGGTTCATCACGTCGTCGGTGAAGGTGGCCGAGAACAGCAGGGTCTGGCGCTCGCTTTTCGGCGGCGTCTGGCGAATGATCTGGCGTACCTGCGGGATGAAGCCCATGTCGAGCATGCGGTCGGCTTCGTCCAGCACCATCACCTCGACCATGTCCAGGTGCACTTCGCCGCGCTGGTTGAAGTCCAGCAGGCGACCCGGGGTGGCGACCAGGATGTCGCAGTGGCGCGCTTCCAGGGCCTTGAGCTGCTTGTCGAAGTCCATGCCGCCGACGAAGCTCATCACGTTCAGACCGGTGTACTTGGTCAAGGCGATGGCGTCCTTGGCGATTTGCACCACCAGCTCGCGGGTGGGCGCGATGATCAGCGCACGCGGTTCACCCATGTAACGCTCTTTGGGCGGCGGCGTCTGCTGCAGCTGGGAAATGATCGAAATCAGGAACGCGGCGGTTTTGCCGGTACCGGTCTGCGCCCGGCCGATGGCGTCCTGGCCACGCAGGGTGTAACCCAGCACTTGCGCCTGGATCGGCGTGCAGTACGGGAAGCCCAGGTCGTGGATGGCGTGCATCAGCTCGTTGGACAGCTTGAAGTCGTGGAAGCGGGTTTTGCCTTCCTGTGGCTCGACCACGAAGTCTTCCGGCTTCCACAGGCTGGCCTGCGGCTTGGGCTTGCGCTCGCGACGCGGTTTTTCCTTGGCCGGGGTGTCGGCGGCTGGCGTGGCGGCGGTTGGCTGTTCGGCCTTAGGGGCAGGTTTGGCGCGTGGGGCGGCCGGTTTGGGCGCGGGCCGGGCCTCTGTGGCCGGGGCGGGCGCAGGCGGCGTCACGCTGGCAGCAGGAGCGGCGGCCTGTGGCGCGGCGTCTCCCTTGCCGAATATTTTCTTGAGTGCCTTGAGCACGATCGTCTCATCAACTGGTTAAGGAATGTACGCCGGGCAGTGTAATGCAAGAACCGGGCGCGGCGTAGTGGAATAGCCCTACAACTACAGGCGGCCCTCGCTTATTGCAGTTGCTTGGCCAGCCATTCGTGGATGTCGTTCAGCTCCTCGACCACCACCTCGTGCTCCATCGGGTACTCGTGCCAGCGGGCGGCCACGCCCCAGGTGTTCAGGTACTCGAAGGCGGTGCGGCCCATGGACGGGATGACCACCGGGTCGTGCACGCCGTGCAGGCACAGGGCCGGGGTGCGTTGCTGGCACGCACTCAACTGGTGCTGGTCGTTGAAGGTGGGGGCATAGGTGGACAGGGCAATCACCCCGCCCAGTGCTTCTTGCCACTTTATATAGGCAGTGTGCAGCACCACCGCGCCACCCTGGGAGAAACCGGCCAGGAAAATACGCGACAGGTTGATGCCTTTGGCCTGCTCGGCCTTGATCAGGGCAATCACCTGTTCGGCCGATTCCTCCAGCTGCGCTTCGTCAATGGCGCGGGCCGGGGTCATGGCCTTGATGTCGTACCAGCTGGGCATGGCGTAGCCGCCATTGATGGTCACCGGGCGGGTTGGGGCCTGGGGCATGATGAAGCGGGTGGTGGCCAGGCGCTCCTGCATGAATTCGGCCACAGGTAGGAAGTCGTAACGGTCTGCACCCAGACCGTGCAACCAGATCACACAGGCATCAGCGGTTTTCTGCGGTTCGAGAATCAGCGGGTTGGTCATGACTGCTCCGAAAGTGTGCGGGTCTTGTTATGGCGTGCGTGAAAAGAAGGCACTGGAAATGATTGTCGGAAAAAGAATGTCGCAACGATACAACTTTCCCTACTTGACGAGCGCTTAAACGCTACAGCCAGAAATTTTGGTACGCGCTTTGCAATTCAACCTGTGATGCAAAGGGCAGGCCGTGACGGTAACACCCTTTGCACGCGAAGGCTGTCATAGAACAGCCCATTGCGCCAATTGACCCAATAACAAGCCAATACGGGTCGGATACGCCTCAAAAGGGTGCGGTGCAATTCCGGCTCGATACAACAAGAGCGATTTGGAGGTTGTGAATGAAGATGTTGAAAACCACCCTGGCAGTCCTGACCGCTGCCGCCGCGCTGGGCGCCGTGAGCAACGCCCAGGCTGGCGCCACCCTCGATGCGGTAAAGAAGAAGGGCTTCGTCCAGTGTGGCGTGAGCGACGGTCTTCCGGGCTTCTCGGTCCCTGATGCACAGGGCAAGATCGTCGGTATCGACGCCGATGTGTGCCGCGCCGTGGCCGCCGCCGTGTTCGGCGATGCGACCAAGGTCAAGTTCAGCCAGCTCAACGCCAAGGAACGCTTCACCGCCCTGCAGTCGGGCGAGGTCGACGTGCTGTCGCGCAACACCACCTGGACCAGCTCGCGCGATGCCGGCATGGGCCTGGTGTTTGCCGGTGTCACCTACTATGACGGCGTAGGTTTCCTGGTCAACAAGAAGCTGGGTGTTTCCAGCGCCAAGGAGCTCGATGGCGCGACCATCTGTATCCAGGCCGGTACCACCACCGAGCTGAACGTGTCGGACTTCTTCCGCGCCAATAACCTCAAGTACACGCCGATCACCTTCGACACCTCGGACGAAAGCGCCAAGTCGCTGGAATCGGGCCGTTGCGACGTGCTGACCTCGGACAAGTCGCAGCTGTTCGCCCAGCGCTCCAAGCTGGCCGCGCCGACCGAGTACGTGGTGCTGCCGGAGACCATCTCCAAGGAGCCACTGGGCCCGGTGGTGCGTAAAGGTGACGAGGAGTGGTTCAGCATCGTCAAGTGGACCCTGTTCGCCATGCTCAACGCCGAAGAGGCGGGCATCACCTCGAAGAATGTCGAGGCCGAAGCCAAGGCCACCAAAAACCCGGACGTCGCTCGCCTGCTGGGCGCGGACGGTGAGTACGGCAAGGACCTCAAGCTGCCCAAAGACTGGGTAGTGCAAATCGTGAAGCAAGTCGGCAACTACGGCGAAGTGTTCGAGAAGAACCTGGGCCAGAGCACCGACCTGAAGATCGACCGTGGCATGAACGCCCTGTGGAACAACGGCGGCATCCAGTACGCGCCACCTGTGCGCTGATGGCTGCACCCTGCGGCGGCATCCCGCCGCCGCAGGCTGTTCGAATCCCTACTGTCCGGGGCACTTCATGCAAAATCAAATCGGCGCACCCAAGGGCTTGTCCCTTAACGATCCGCGTGTGCGCGCGTGGCTGTTCCAGATCCTCACGATCGTTTTCGTGGTCGGCCTGGGCTGGTACCTGTTCCACAACACGCAAACCAACCTGCAACACCGGGGGATTACCTCGGGCTTCGACTTTCTCGACCGCAGTGCCGGCTTCGGCATCGCCCAGCACCTGATCCCGTATGTCGAATCCGACAGCTATGCGCGGGTGTTCGTCATCGGCCTGCTCAATACCCTGCTGGTGACCTTCATCGGTGTCATTCTGGCGACGATCCTGGGGTTCATCATCGGTGTGGCTCGGTTGTCGCCTAACTGGATGATCAACAAGCTGGCGACCGTGTATGTGGAAACCTTCCGCAACATTCCGCCGTTGTTGCAGATCCTGTTCTGGTACTTCGCCGTGTTTCTGACCCTGCCGGGACCGCGGGGCAGCATCAACATCGACGACACCTTCTTTATCAGTAACCGTGGCCTGAACATGCCCGGCGCTTCGATGGCCGACGGCTTCTGGCCGTTCGTCGTTGCCTTGGCAGTCGCCATTGCCGCCATCGTTGTGATGGTGCGCTACGCCAACAAGCGTTTTGACGAGACGGGTGTGCCGTTCCACAAGTTCTGGGTGGGGTTGGCGCTGCTCGTCGCCATCCCTGGCTTGAGCGTACTGGTGTTCGGTAGCCCGGTGACCTGGGAAGTGCCGCAACTGAAGGGCTTCAACTTCGTCGGTGGCTGGGTGCTGATCCCCGAGCTACTGGCGCTGACCCTGGCCCTGACGATCTATACGGCCGCCTTCATTGCCGAAATCGTGCGTTCCGGCATCCGTTCGGTCAGCCACGGCCAGACCGAAGCCGCACGCTCGCTGGGCCTGCGCGAGGGGCCGACCCTGCGCAAGGTGATCATCCCCCAGGCACTGCGGGTGATCATTCCGCCGCTGACCAGCCAATACCTGAACCTGGCGAAAAACTCGTCGCTGGCGGCCGGTATCGGCTACCCGGAGATGGTCTCGCTGTTCGCCGGTACCGTGCTCAACCAGACCGGCCAGGCCATCGAGGTGATTGCGATCACCATGAGTGTCTATCTCGCCATCAGCATCAGCATTTCGCTGCTGATGAACTGGTACAACAAGCGCATTGCGCTGATCGAGCGGTGAGGATACGCCCGTGAATGCCCATGTTTTCAAACCCGACATGCCGCCACCGGTGAAAACCGTCGGCGTGCTCGCATGGATGCGTGCCAATCTGTTTTCCAGCTGGCTCAATACGCTGCTGACCCTGTTTGCCATCTACCTGGTGTGGTTGATCGTGCCGCCGCTTATCCAGTGGGCGTTGATCGACGCCAATTGGGTCGGCACCACCCGCGCCGACTGCACCAAGGAAGGCGCCTGCTGGGTGTTCGTGCAGCAGCGCTTCGGCCAGTTCATGTACGGCTATTACCCGGCCGAGTTGCGCTGGCGCGTGGACCTGACCGTGTGGCTTGCCGTACTCGGCGCCGCACCGCTGTTCATCAAGCGTTTCCCGCGCAAGGCCTTCTATGGGCTGGGCTTCCTGGTGCTGTACCCGATCCTGGCCTACACCCTGCTGCACGGCGGCGTGCTTGGCCTGGAAACCGTGGCCACCAGCCAGTGGGGCGGGCTGATGCTGACCCTGGTGATCGCCACCGTGGGTATCGTTGGCGCCTTGCCGCTGGGCATCCTGCTGGCCCTGGGCCGGCGTTCGCGGATGCCGGCCGTGAAGGTGGTGTGCGTGACCTTCATCGAGTTCTGGCGCGGCGTGCCGTTGATCACCGTGCTGTTCATGTCGTCGGTGATGCTGCCGTTGTTCCTGCCCGAAGGCATGAGCTTCGACAAGCTGCTGCGGGCGATGATCGGCGTCATCCTGTTCCAGTCGGCGTACATCGCCGAGGTGGTACGCGGGGGCCTGCAAGCCATTCCCAAGGGCCAGTACGAAGCCGCTGCGGCCATGGGCCTGGGCTACTGGCGCGCGATGGGCCTGGTGATTCTGCCGCAGGCGCTCAAGCTGGTGATCCCAGGCATCGTCAACACCTTCATTGCCCTGTTCAAGGACACAAGCCTGGTGATCATCATCGGCCTGTTCGACCTGCTGAACAGCGTCAAGCAAGCCGCCGCCGACCCGGCCTGGCTGGGCATGGCCACCGAGGGCTATGTGTTCGCCGCCCTGGTGTTCTGGATTTTCTGTTTCGGTATGTCCCGCTACTCCATGCACCTGGAGCGCAAGCTGGACACTGGCCACAAGCGTTAGGAGTTTCGAAATGAGTGAAGCGATCAAGCAGCCTGCTGGCCCCGAAGGCATCATCCAGATGCAGGGTGTGAACAAGTGGTATGGCCAGTTCCATGTGCTCAAGGACATCAACCTGAACGTGCGCCAGGGCGAGCGTATCGTGCTGTGCGGGCCGTCCGGTTCGGGCAAGTCCACCACCATCCGTTGCCTCAACCGCCTGGAAGAACACCAGCAGGGGCGCATCGTGGTGGATGGCGTGGAGCTGACCAACGACCTTAAGCAGATCGAGGCCATCCGCCGCGAGGTGGGCATGGTGTTCCAGCACTTCAACCTGTTCCCGCACCTGAGCATTCTGGAAAACTGCACCCTGGCACCGATGTGGGTGCGCAAGATGCCCCGGCGCAAGGCCGAGGAAATTGCCATGCATTATCTGGAGCGCGTGCGCATTCCGGAGCAGGCGCACAAGTACCCGGGGCAGTTGTCCGGTGGCCAGCAGCAGCGCGTGGCGATTGCCCGTGCGCTGTGCATGAAGCCGAAGATCATGCTGTTCGACGAACCGACCTCGGCGCTGGACCCGGAAATGGTCAAGGAAGTGCTCGATACCATGGTGGGCCTGGCCGAGGATGGCATGACCATGCTCTGTGTAACCCACGAAATGGGCTTTGCCCGCACCGTGGCGAACCGGGTGATCTTCATGGACAAGGGGGAGATCGTGGAGCAGGCGGCGCCGGATGACTTCTTCGACCGGCCGCGCAGTGACCGGACCAAGTTGTTCCTCAGCCAGATCCTGCACTGATGCAAATGGGGCCGCTAAGCGGCCCCATTTTTTACTTCTCTTCTTGTGTGGCTGCCGGAGCAGGTGGTGGCCGCAGCCCCACCTCGGCAATCAGCTTCAACTGCTGCCCATTGCGCATCACCTCGATGGTGATCTTCTCGTTGGGCTTGATCCGTGCCACCTGGTTCATCGACTTGCGCCCGTCACCGGCCGGTTCCCCGTTGATGCTCAGAATCACGTCACCCAGTTGCAGCCCGGCCTTGGCCGCCGGCCCTTCGCGGAAGATGCCCGCCACCACGATACCCGGGCGGTCCTTCATGCCGAACGACTCGGCCAGTTCCTGGCTCAGCGGCTGTACTTCGATGCCCAGCCACCCACGGATCACCTGGCCATGCTCGACGATCGACTTCATCACCTCCAATGCCAGTTTCACCGGGATGGCGAAGCCGATGCCTTGCGAACCGCCCGACTTGGAGAAGATCGCGGTATTGATGCCGACCAGGTTGCCATTGGCATCGACCAAGGCGCCGCCCGAGTTACCCGGGTTGATGGCGGCGTCGGTCTGGATGAAGTCTTCGTAGTTGTTCAGGCCCAGCTGGTTACGGCCGGTGGCGCTGATGATACCCATGGTGACGGTCTGGCCGACGCCGAACGGGTTACCGATGGCCAGCGACACGTCGCCGATGTGAATGGTGTCGGAACGGCCGATGGTGATCGCCGGCAGGTTCTTCAGGTCGATCTTCAGCACTGCCAGGTCGGTTTCCGGGTCGCTGCCGATCACTCGGGCCAGGGTTTCGCGGCCATCCTTCAACGCCACGACGATCTGGTCGGCCCCGCTGGTGACATGGTTATTGGTCAGCAGGTAGCCCTCGGGGCTCATGATCACTGCCGAGCCCAGGCTCGACTCCCAGCGGCGCTGCTTGGGCAGGTTGTCGCCGAAGAAGCGGCGGAACTGTGGGTCTTCGAACAATGGGTGGGCGCTTTTGTTCACCACTTTGGTGGTGTACAGGTTGACCACCGCAGGCGCGGCCAGCGTCACCGCGTCGGCGTAAGATACCGGGCCCTGCATGATGCGGGTGGTTTGCGGCGCCTGTTGCAGGTTGACGTCCTGGCTGGGCAGGCCGACCCATTCCGGGAAGCGCTGGATGATCAGCATGGCGATCAGCACGCCGGTGAGCAGGGGCCAGCCAAAGTAACGAAACGCCTTGAACATGAACGAATCCTGGAAAGAGCAGGGGCCATTGGCCGCGCAGTGGGGCATGAGCGCGCGCGATCATACACCGGTTCCCCCAGTGCCGGCGACGGCCCATAATGGCCGGCATTATACGGGCGTTGCGCCCGAGAAAAGCGCAGTTTTCGAGGAGATTTTCATGGCCGTCGCTCTCAACACCCTGGTCGAGGAAGCCGAACGCTACCTGGGCAGCGCGAAGATCCAGGATTATTGCCCCAATGGCCTGCAGGTCGAAGGCCGGCCGCAGGTCAGCCGCATCGTCAGCGGTGTTACCGCCAGCCAGGCGTTGCTGGATGCCGCAGTCGAGGCCGAGGCCGACCTGGTACTGGTGCACCATGGTTACTTCTGGAAGGGTGAGAACCCGTGCATCACAGGCATTCGTCAGCGTCGGCTGAAGACCTTGCTGAACAACGATATCAGCCTGCTGGCATTTCACCTGCCGCTGGATGTGCACCCGGACGTGGGCAACAACGTGCAGCTGGCACGGCAACTGGACATCACCGTCGAAGGGCCGCTGGACCCGGAAAACCCCAAGGTGGTGGGACTGGTCGGCTCGCTGGTCGAACCGATGACGGCCCGCGACTTTGCCCGGCGCGTGCAGGAAGTGCTGGGACGTGAGCCGTTGCTGATCGAAGGCGACGAGATGATCCGTCGGGTCGGCTGGTGTACCGGGGGCGGGCAGGGTTACATCGATACGGCGATTGCGGCCGGAGTGGACCTGTACCTGACGGGTGAGGCATCCGAGCAGACCTACCACAGTGCACGCGAGAACGGCGTCAGCTTCATCGCGGCCGGGCACCATGCGACCGAGCGATACGGGGTGCAGGCACTGGGTGATTACCTGGCGCGGCGCTTTGCCGTGGAGCACCTGTTCATCGATTGCCCGAACCCCATCTGAGATCGATGTTGCCTTCTTCGCGGGCGCGCCCGCTCCCACAGGATCGTCACAGGATTTGAGAGCGATGCGGTCTCTGTGGGAGCGGGCATGCCCGCGAAGGGCCGCAGGGCGGCCCCCGTTTCAGCCCAAACCCCCAGTCATATCGTTAGACCTTTTCGATCTAGCCC
Organism: Pseudomonas sp. LLC-1; assembly: GCF_002992185.1. Lineage (NCBI taxonomy): Bacteria > Pseudomonadati > Pseudomonadota > Gammaproteobacteria > Pseudomonadales > Pseudomonadaceae > Pseudomonas > Pseudomonas sp. LLC-1. The sequence continues at coordinate 169,103 of NZ_LUVY01000006.1, forward strand.
GCCGCCTAAATAGAAGAAGCCGCTGTGATAAAGTGGCTCGCTCGAACACGGCCCGCAGGCCGTCCATAAGATCGTTTTTCGTGAGTAGCCATGGTCGACAAACTGACGCACTTGAAACAGCTGGAGGCGGAGAGCATCCACATTATCCGCGAGGTGGCCGCCGAGTTCGATAACCCGGTGATGCTGTACTCGATCGGCAAGGATTCCGCCGTGATGCTGCACCTGGCGCGCAAGGCCTTCTTCCCGGGCAAGCTGCCGTTCCCGGTGATGCACGTCGACACCCAGTGGAAATTCCAGGAGATGTACAGCTTCCGCGACAAGATGGTCGAGGAAATGGGCCTGGAACTGATCACCCACGTCAACCCCGAGGGTGTGGCGCAGGGCATCAACCCGTTCACCCATGGCAGCTCCAAGCACACCGACATCATGAAGACCCAGGGCCTGAAGCAGGCACTGGACAAGCATGGTTTCGACGCCGCCTTCGGTGGCGCGCGCCGCGACGAAGAGAAGTCGCGGGCCAAGGAGCGTGTGTATTCGTTCCGGGACAGCAAGCACCGCTGGGACCCGAAAAACCAGCGCCCCGAGCTGTGGAACGTGTACAACGGCAAGGTCAACAAGGGCGAGTCGATCCGCGTCTTCCCGCTGTCGAACTGGACCGAGCTGGACATCTGGCAGTACATCTACCTCGAAGGCATCCCGATCGTGCCGCTGTACTTCGCCGCTGAGCGCGAAGTGATCGAGAAGAACGGCACCCTGATCATGATCGACGACGAGCGCATCCTCGAGCATCTCACCGATGAAGAGAAAGCGCGCATCGTCAAGAAGAAGGTGCGTTTCCGTACCCTCGGTTGCTACCCGTTGACGGGTGCTGTCGAGTCGGAAGCCGAGACCCTGACGGACATCATTCAGGAAATGCTCCTGACCCGTACGTCCGAGCGCCAGGGCCGTGTCATCGACCACGATGGCGCCGGTTCCATGGAAGACAAGAAACGCCAAGGCTACTTCTAATTTCAGGGTTACTCCATGTCGCACCAATCTGATCTGATCAGCGAGGACATCCTCGCCTACCTGGCCCAGCACGAGCGCAAGGAACTGCTGCGCTTCCTGACCTGCGGCAACGTTGACGACGGCAAGAGCACCCTGATCGGGCGCCTGCTGCACGACTCGAAGATGATCTACGAGGACCACCTCGAGGCCATCACCCGTGATTCGAAGAAAGTCGGCACCACCGGCGAAGAAGTCGACCTGGCGCTGCTGGTAGACGGCCTGCAGGCCGAGCGCGAGCAGGGCATCACCATCGATGTCGCCTACCGCTACTTCTCCACTGCCAAGCGCAAGTTCATCATCGCCGACACCCCGGGCCACGAGCAGTACACCCGCAACATGGCCACCGGTGCGTCCACCTGCGACCTGGCGATCATCCTGGTCGATGCCCGCTACGGCGTGCAGACCCAGACCCGCCGCCACAGCTACATTGCTTCGTTGCTGGGCATCAAGCACATCGTGGTCGCGGTCAACAAGATGGACCTGAAGGGCTTCGACCAGGAAGTCTTCGAATCCATCAAGGCCGACTACCTGAAGTTTGCCGACGCCATCAACCTGACCCCGAGCAGCCTGCACTTCGTGCCGATGTCGGCGCTCAAGGGCGACAACGTGGTCAACCACAGCGAGCGTTCGCCGTGGTACGCCGGCCCGACGCTGATGGAAATCCTCGAAACCGTCGAAGTGTCGGCCGACCGCAACTTCACCGACCTGCGCTTCCCTGTGCAGTACGTGAACCGCCCGAACCTGAACTTCCGCGGCTTCGCCGGCACCATCGCCAGCGGCGTGGTACACAAGGGCGACGAAATCGTCGTGCTGCCGTCGGGCAAGAGCAGCCGCGTCAAGTCCATCGTCACCTATGAGGGTGAACTGGAAAACGCAGGCCCAGGCCAGGCCGTGACCCTGACCATGGAAGACGAGATCGACATCTCCCGTGGCGACCTGCTGGTACACGCCGACAACGTACCGCCGGTAACCGACCAGTTCGACGCCATGCTGGTGTGGATGGCCGAAGAGCCGATGCTGCCGGGCAAGAAGTACGACATCAAGCGCGCCACCAGCTACGTGCCGGGCTCGATTGCCAGCATCACCCACAAGGTTGATGTGAATACCCTGGAGCAGGGCGCTGCCAGCGCACTGCAACTGAACGAGATCGGCCGCGTCAAGGTTGCCCTGGACGCTTCGATCGCGCTGGACGGTTACGACAGCAACCGCACCACCGGTGCGTTCATCGTCATCGACCGCCTGACCAACGGCACTGTCGGCGCCGGCATGATCATCGCCCCGCCAGTACTGCCGCACGGCAGCACCGGCCAGCATGGCAAGCAGGCTCACGTGTCGACTGAAGAGCGTGCACTGCGCTTCGGTCAGCAGCCAGCCACCGTGCTGTTCAGCGGCCTGTCTGGCGCCGGCAAGAGCACCCTGGCCTACGCCGTGGAGCGCAAGCTGTTCGACATGGGCCGTGCGGTTTACGTGCTCGACGGCCAGAACCTGCGCCACGACCTGAACAAGGGCCTGCCACAGGACCGCGCCGGCCGCACCGAGAACTGGCGCCGCGCCGCCCATGTGGCGCGCCAGTTCAACGAAGCCGGCTTGCTGACCCTGGCTGCGTTCGTGGCTCCGGACGCCGAAGGCCGCGAACAGGCCAAGGCGTTGATCGGCAAAGACCGTCTGGTAACCGTCTACGTCCAGGCCTCGCCACTGGCCTGCCGCGAGCGCGACCCGCAAGGGCTGTATGCTGCCGGCGGCGACAACATCCCGGGCGAAAGCTTCCCGTTCGATGTGCCGCTGGATGCTGACCTGGTGATCGACACCCAGTCCACCAGCGTGGATGAAGGCGTGAAGCTGGTGCTGGACGTGCTGCGTCAGCGTGGCGCGATCTAAGCGCTGGCCTGCAATAAAAACCCCGCTTCGGCGGGGTTTTTTATTTCTTGTCCCAAAGGTCTGCTCGGTCCCTTGTAGCGGCGTTGCATCGCGACGAGTAGCGATCTATTTACATATTGACTTGTTGACAAGTTGACAGTTCGTGATTGTAAGCATACTTTGTGTGCAAGAAGGCTGCTCAGGCTGGAGGAGGCCCGATGACAACCGCTACCCACACAGCGACTCACCCTGCATTCGCTTGCCTAGAGGCTGCCAAAGACGCACTAAGACAGCGCTTTGAGGAGCACCTTGCACGTGCGTCGGAAGCTGTAGTGCTGAAAGCCGTGGCCCTCGCAGACGAAAAAGCTTTTGCTGCCCTCGCCAAGGTGGACGTCGAAGCGAAGCGCAGTGTTGCAACACGTAACCAGGAGGCCATGGCCAAGATGAAAGCACGCGCGTTCGAGCGTGTGATCAGCCGTTGCGAGTTGCTGGATGCCAGAACGGCCTGTGAAATACTGGGCATTTCCAAGCAGGCACTGAGTCAGAAGACAAAAGCCGGTAAGTTGCTCGCATACACGAACACTGGCAATCGCAGAAAATACTACCCGTCTTTCCAGTTCGCCGAGAACAAGCCGAGGCCATTTGTCGACGGGTTGATTCAGTCGCTCGAAGTGGACCCTGCGGATACCGAAGCCATGAATTTTCTGGTTCAGCACCTGGTCGGCAACATGGATTATTCAGAGCCCGGTGAACCGAGCAACGTATTGCCACGCTTTCATTTGCTGGATAACACTGCGGCAGTGGAAGTCATCAAGCGCGACTTTTTGAACGCATTCGAAGCTGGGCAGTGAATTCTGATCTTTCAAGGAAAGTCGGGCTTCGCGTCTACTCCAGCGCTACGCCCAGGCTGTAAAGAAACTCTACTACCGTTTCACCATTTTGCAACACTGCCAAGCTCACAGCCTGATGGCGTATCGCTTCGATCTGGATTGAGCGACCTTCGAACAGCACGATGTTGCATCCGTCCATGGACCCGGTAACGCTATAGACCGCTGACGGATAAAGCAGGCCATCAACTTGCCCTTGGCTCATGCACACTTGGCTGAGCTTTCGTGTGAAGGCATAACCTTCTTTGCCTTGGCCCTTAGCCTGAACGATATCCCGTATTTTGTGATGAGTCGCTCGGTTCGCCAGAGCAGCAACGTCGACCACGTACAATTCGCGTGCCGTCCTGAGTAAATGTAGCGACGTCTGTTCCAGTCGCGAAAGACGTACCGGTTGATCATCAATGCCTTGGCCCGGCTGGAACGACTCGGCGACGGCAACTTCTGCAGAACAGCCCAAGTAGTAGACGCCAACCTGTTTGGAAGGGTCGGCGTAGCGGGTATCGGAATCGGCGCGGTAGTTCACTGGGTTGGTATCGTAGCGAGACGCTTGAACCCTGTGCAGAAGTGAACCCGCAGGTACCTGCTTCAGCAGTTCCGGGTACTTGTACAACGCTTCGAGTACTTGATCAGTCAACTCGTTCATGGCTTGGGTTGCTCACCGCAAGTCACTGAATACGGAGAGCTCTTTTGACCTGCGCCACGCCACGATGCGCGCCACTATCTGCTCGGCGCAGCTAGCCTGCTGCTGCTCTGGGTTATAGATAAGGTCAGAGCCCTCAGGGTGCGCAACCACTTCGATAAAGTGTTCCAGCAATCGGTCCTGCCAATCACGTGAGCCTGTCGCCTGAATCAACGCCTCAACAATCGACCGGAACTCATCGTATGAATAGTCGGCGAGGCAAGGTTTCAGGCTGATCACCATGGTGTCTCCGATGAAAGCGCGTATTGCATGGCGCTCATGATCCGTAGGTTTTCAGCGTCGTACATCAACCCACCCCACTCGGGCGGGTTCAGGTGGCATAGCTGATAGGAGCGCAGACCCTTTGCCGTCTCATGGAATGGCGCACGAGGGGGCCAGCCTTTCTTGAGGCGGTTGAGTTGGGCGGGGATGAATTGCTGGCTGTAGATTGGGTCCTCTGCGATCGCCAGCCAGAAGCATTGGGAGAAATGGTCGAAGCTGTCGAATGTTCGACCTTCGAGTTTACGGATGATGAATTCTGGAAGAAGGCTGGCCATGGAGTCGTCCCTGGGTGAAAGGCAGGGAAGTGTGCCCGGGGGCGAGTTTTCTGTATGTCAGATGCAGGCTGTATGTCAGTAGGAACGTTCCTGGTGATTGGAGGGAGCTGTCCTAGATGTGTTTCTCCGACACAGGTATCACCCGTCTTTCCTTCACCGCCTTGTAGGAAAAACTCGAATAGATCTCCTTCACCCCCGGCAACCGCTGCAGCACTTCCCGGGTGAATTCCCCGAACGACTCCAGGTCCCTAGCCAGAATTTCCAGCAAAAAGTCATAGCGCCCGGAGATGTTGTGGCAGGCCACGATCTCGGGAATTTCCATCAGCCGCTGCTCGAACGCCAGTGCCATGTCCTTGGTGTGCGAATCCATCATGATGCTAACGAACGCGGTCACGCCAAACCCCAGCGACTTGGGCGAGAGGATGGCCTGGTAGCCGGTGATGTAGCCGTTGTCTTCCAGCAGCTTTACCCGGCGCCAGCAGGGCGAGGTGGTGAGTGCCACCTGGTCGGCGAGCTCGGCGACGGTGAGGCGGGCGTTGTCCTGCAGAGCGGCTAGCAGGGCGCGGTCGGTGCGGTCGAGGCTTGAAGGCATATTTTGCCCTCCTGATCCGTTATTTATTGTTTTTGTTCCAGTATGCACGCAGATGCGTGGGCTACTTTGGAAAAAATCGGGCAGCTCGGTGGCATAAGCTTATAGCAAACCACAAGAGGCTGTTGCCATGCGCGACTCCCATAACAACACCGGTTTTTCCACACGGGCCATTCACCATGGCTACGACCCGCTTTCCCACGGTGGTGCGTTGGTGCCGCCGGTGTACCAGACCGCTACCTATGCCTTCCCCACTGTTGAATACGGCGCTGCGTGCTTTGCTGGGGAGGAGGCGGGGCATTTCTACAGCCGCATCTCCAACCCCACCCTGGCCCTGCTGGAACAACGCATGGCTTCACTGGAGGGCGGTGAGGCGGGGTTGGCGTTGGCGTCGGGTATGGGCGCTATTACCTCGACCATCTGGACCCTGTTGCGGCCGGGTGATGAACTGATTGTCGGGCGCACCTTGTATGGCTGTACCTTCGCTTTTCTGCACCACGGTATTGGTGAATTCGGGGTGAAGGTCCGCCATGTCGACCTGAACGATGCCAAGGCATTGAAAGCGGCGATCAACAGTAAAACACGGATGATCTACTTCGAAACACCGGCTAACCCCAACATGCAACTGGTGGACATCGCGGCGGTCGCCCAGGCCGTGCAGGGGCATGATGTGCATGTCGTGGTGGATAACACCTACTGCACGCCTTACTTGCAGCGGCCACTTGAACTGGGTGCGGACCTGGTGGTGCATTCGGCAACCAAGTACCTCAGTGGCCATGGTGACATCACCGCCGGCCTGGTTGTGGGGCGCAAGGCGCTGGTCGACCGTATTCGCCTGGAAGGGCTGAAAGACATGACCGGGGCGGTAATGTCGCCACACGATGCGGCGTTGCTGATGCGCGGGATCAAGACCCTGGCCCTGCGCATGGACCGGCATTGCAGCAATGCCCGGCAGGTGGCCGAGTTTCTGGCCCGGCAGCCGCAGGTGGAGCTGATTCATTACCCGGGTTTGCCGTCGTTCGCCCAGTACGAACTGGCGCAACGGCAGATGCGTTTGCCGGGCGGCATGATCGCTTTCGAGCTCAAGGGCGGTATCGAGGCGGGGCGGCGCTTCATGAATGCGCTACAGCTGTTTGCACGGGCGGTGAGCCTGGGGGATGCCGAGTCGTTGGCGCAGCACCCGGCGAGCATGACGCACTCTAGCTATACGCCTAAAGAGCGCGAGCATCATGGTATTTCCGAGGGACTGGTTCGGCTTTCGGTTGGGTTAGAGGATATCGACGATTTGCTGGCTGATGTGGAGCAGGCGCTCAGCTGCTGTGTCGCTTGAGCCCCATAAAATTCCTACGTAATCGCTTCGTTTTTCACGAGTATCTTAAGAATGCTCTCATGGAGGAAGTTAAAGTGGGGGCTTAGTTTGGGTGTGCAGACGGAAATTACTCCGTATCCGTTGATCACCTGAAGGCATAATCATGAAGTTTAAAAATGCAGTTTCTCGCATCGCTCTGGTTCTCGCATCTGTCGCTGCCAGCGGAGCGGTTCTGGCCAGCGGTGATGTAGGCCAGCCATGCTGTCCTTTCAGTGATGCACGGCTGAAGACCTCTCCCGAGGTCTTGCAGGGGGCTACTGAGCAGTTGCTGAGGCTGCAAGGCGTAACGTTCACCTGGAAAGAAACGGGGCGAAAAGATATTGGCTTGATGGCTCAAGATGTCCAAGCGGTTTATCCAGAGCTCGTTCATCAAAAGAGTGAAATGTTAACTGTGGACTACCAGAAGTTGGTGGCGCCGTTGATTGAATCGATACGCGAGCTGAATCAGCGCATCGACGTGCTGGAAAAGAGTCAAGCCAAGGCGCTGTAACAAGCGTATCTGGTTAATGCAGGTTGCACAAAAAAGGCCTCTTGCGAGGCCTTTTTCATGTTCAGCGGATTAACGCTTGAGCCCGTAGCTCTCATCCAGCATGCCCGGCGAGTTGGGCGCTTTGGGCGCATAGTCGCGTGGCACTTCGGCGGTGTCTTTCGGCGGGGTCAGACGGTCACGTGGGCCTTGCGGCGCTTCGGAGTGCAGTGCAGCCAGCAGGCGTTGGCGAGTGACTTCATCCAGGGCCAGGCTGTTGGCGCCTTCGGCCAGGTGATCCTGCACGTCCTGGTAGCTTTGGGTCAGTTTCTTGACCAGCACGGCGGTGCTGTTGAAGTGGGTGACCACTTCGTTCTGGTAGCTGTCGAAACGCTTCTGGATGTCATCCAGCTGACGCTGTGTGCTGCTGGGCGCGGCATTGGGCAGCAGGCGGGCCACGACGAAACCGACGACCACGCCAATGACCAGGGCCAGGGTTGGCAACAACCAAACAAGGAGCGAGAGTTCCACGAGTCCTTCCTCTATAAACGGCTTTGCTTTACGTTAACGGCTCAGACCTGCGCTGTATACCGCGAGCGATCGCAAATCAGAACAGAATTCCTCACCTAGACGAATCGACCCCTCCCGAGGTCACGGAGTAGTGCCTTGCTTGTCCGCGAAACCCCCTTGTTCATCGATGGCCCCAGTGGCCAGCTGGAAGCCTTGTACCTTGATGTGGCCGATGCCCGTGGCGCGGTGCTGATCTGCCACCCCAACCCGGTTCAGGGCGGCACCATGCTCAACAAGGTGGTCTCGACGCTGCAACGCACCGCCCGCGATGCCGGTTACGTCACCCTGCGTTTCAATTACCGTGGCGTTGGCCAAAGCGCCGGCAGCCATGACATGGGCGCAGGCGAAGTGGCCGATGCCGAGGCTGCCGCAGCCTGGCTGCGGGCCAGACATCCTGAACTGCCGCTGGTGCTGATGGGCTTCTCGTTCGGCGGCTTCGTCGCCACCAGCCTGGCCGGCCGCCTGGAGGCTGCAGGCACCGAGTTGCAGCACCTGTTCATGATCGCCCCGGCAGTCATGCGCCTGACGGCCGAATTCCCGCTGCCGCAGCGCTGCCCGATCACCGTGGTGCAGCCGGATGCCGACGAAGTCGTTGCGCCGCAGCTGGTTTACGAATGGTCCGACAGCCTGTCGCGCCCCCATGAGCTGCTGAAAGTGGCAGAATGCGGACACTTCTTCCATGGCAAGCTGACCGATCTGAAGGATCTGCTGCTGCCGCGCCTTTCGAACTGAGCCAAGCCTGAATAAGCGAACACCCATGACCACGCGCATTCTTACCGGTATCACCACCACCGGCACACCGCACCTGGGCAACTACGCCGGCGCCATCCGCCCGGCGATCCGTGCCAGCCAGCAGCCCGGTGTCGACTCATTCTACTTCCTGGCCGACTACCACGCCCTGATCAAGTGCGACGACCCGCTGCGCATCCAGCGTTCGCGCCTGGAAATCGCCGCGACCTGGCTGGCCGGTGGCCTGGACCCGGAAAAAGTGACCTTCTACCGCCAGTCCGACATCCCGGAAATCCCCGAGCTGACCTGGCTGTTGACCTGCGTTGCTGCCAAGGGCCTGCTGAACCGTGCCCATGCCTACAAGGCCTCGGTGGACAAGAACGTCGAGGCCGGCGAAGACCCGGACGCTGGCGTGACCATGGGCCTGTTCAGCTACCCGGTGCTGATGGCTGCCGACATCCTGATGTTCAACGCCAACAAGGTGCCGGTCGGCCGCGACCAGATCCAGCACGTGGAAATGGCCCGTGACATCGGCCAGCGCTTCAACCACCTGTTCGGCCAGGGCAAGGACTTCTTCGCCCTGCCGGAGGCGGTGATCGAGGAAAGCGTGGCGACCCTGCCGGGCCTGGACGGGCGCAAGATGTCCAAGAGCTATGACAACACCATTCCGTTGTTCACCAGCGCCAAGGACATGAAAGACGCCATCTCGCGCATCGTCACCGACTCGCGCGCCCCAGGCGAAGCGAAAGACCCGGACAATTCGCACCTGTTCACCCTGTTCCAGGCCTTCTCGACGCCTGAACAATGTGCCGGGTTCCGCGAAGAGCTGTTGCAGGGCCTGGGCTGGGGTGATGCCAAGCAACGCCTGTTCCAGCTGCTGGACGGTCAGTTGGCCGAAAAGCGCGAGTACTACCACCAGTTGATCGCCCGCCCGGCGGATCTGGAAGACATCCTGCTGGCCGGCGCTGCCAAGGCCCGCAAGATCGCCACGCCATTCCTCGAACAACTGCGCGAGTCCGTAGGCCTGCGTTCGTTCCGCAGTGGCGTGCAGGCCAATACCGAAGTGAAGAAGAAAGCCGCCAAGAGCGCGCGTTTCGTCAGCTTCCGTGATGAAGATGGCAGCTTCCGCTTCCGCCTGCTGGCCGCTGATGGCGAGCAACTGCTGCTGTCGCGCAGTTTCGCCGACGGTAAGAGCGCCGGTGCCGTAAGCAAGCAACTGCAACAAGGTGGCGAGGCGGATGTGCGCGTCGAAGGCCTGGGCTTCGCCCTGTGGCTGAACGACGAGCACGTTGCCGATGGCCCGCAGTTCGACAGCGCCGAGGCCCGTGATGTGGCCATTCAAAGCCTGCGTGATGCCCTGGCACCCCAGCATGACTGAGGCATTTCACCTGTAGGGGCGAGTTTACTCGCGAACACCGGCAAAGCCGGTGCCATACAGCGTATATGAGGCATATTGACGCAAGTCTCATTGCCATTAAGCGGGCCTGTCGCTACAGTGACGGCCCGTTTTTTGTTGCCTCGCTAACGAATCATGACTCCCTTAGAACGCTATCAAGCAGATCTGAAACGTCCCGACTTCTTCCATGACGCGGCGCAGGAAACTGCGGTGCGTCACCTGCAGCGCCTGTACGACGACCTGGTGCACGCGCAGAACAACAAGCCGGGCGTGTTCGGCAAGCTGTTCGGCAAGAAGGAGCAGACCCCGGTCAAGGGCCTGTACTTCTGGGGTGGGGTAGGGCGAGGCAAGACCTACCTGGTCGATACCTTCTACGAAGCGCTGCCGTTCAAGCAGAAGATGCGTACGCACTTCCACCGCTTCATGAAGCGTGTGCACGAGGAAATGAAAACCCTCAAGGGCGAGAAGAACCCGCTGACCATCATTGCCAAGCGCTTCAGCGAAGAAGCCAAGGTAATCTGCTTCGACGAATTCTTCGTGTCGGACATTACCGATGCCATGATTCTCGGCACCTTGATGGAAGAGCTGTTCAAGAACGGCGTGTCGCTGGTGGCCACCTCCAACATCGTGCCGGACGGCCTGTACAAGGACGGCCTGCAACGTGCGCGCTTCCTGCCGGCCATCGCCATGATCAAGCAGTATACCGACGTGGTGAACGTCGACAGCGGCGTTGACTACCGCCTGCGTCACCTGGAGCAGGCCGAGCTGTTCCACTTCCCGCTCAACGATGCGGCGCACCAGAGCATGCGCGCCAGCTTCAAGGCGCTGACCCCTGAGTGCACCCAGGCGGTCGAGAACGATGTGCTGATGATCGAGAACCGCCCGATCAATGCGCTGCGTACTTGCGATGACGTTGCCTGGTTCGACTTCCGCGCCCTGTGCGACGGGCCGCGTAGCCAGAACGACTACATCGAGCTGGGCAAGATTTTCCATGCCGTGCTGCTGAGCAATGTGGAGCAGATGGGCGTGACCACCGACGACATCGCCCGCCGTTTCATCAACATGGTGGACGAGTTCTACGACCGTAACGTCAAGCTGATCATCTCGGCTGAGGTGGAGCTGAAGGATCTGTATACCGGTGGGCGTCTGAGCTTCGAGTTCCAGCGCACCCTGAGCCGGTTGCTGGAGATGCAGTCGCACGAGTTCCTGTCGCGCGCGCACAAGCCGTAAGTTTTTTGGGGCCGCGTTGCGGCCCATCGCCGGCAAGCCAGCTCCCACAGGTTCAGCGCAGCCCTTGATGTGTGTGCAATACCTGTGGGAGCTGGCTTGCCGGCGATGGGCTGCAAAGCAGCCCCATTGGCCTCAAGCCTCTTGCATGAACTGTTGCCGATACTGGTTCGGCGACAACTCGGTGTGCTGACGGAACAGCCGCGCAAAGAAACTGGCATCGTCATAACCGACCTCATAGCTGATGGTCTTGATGCTCTTGCGCGTACTCGACAGCAACCCCTTGGCTGTCTCGATCCGTAGCCGTTGCAGGTAGTGCAGCGGCTTGTCGCCCGTCGCGCCCTGGAAACGGCGCATGAAGTTGCGGATGCTCATGCCGTGGTTGCGGGCCACATCCTCGAAGCGGAACTTGTCGGCGAAGTGCTCTTCCAGCCAGTGCTGGATCTGCAGGATGATCAGGTCCTGGTGCAGCTTCTGCCCGCCAAAGCCCATACGCCCCGGGGTGTAGTTGCGCTGGACTTCGTAGAGGATGTCGCGGGCCACGGCACGGGCCACGTTGGCGCCGCAGAAGCGTTCGATCAGGTAGATGTACAGGTCGCAGGCCGAGGTAGCGCCGCCCGCGCAATAGATATTGTCGGCGTCGGTCAGGTGCTTGTCCTGGTTCAGCCGGATCTTCGGAAAGCGCTCGGCAAAGCTGTTGAAGAAGCGCCAGTAGGTGGTCGCCTCCTTGCCATCGAGCAGGCCGGACTCGGCCAGCCAGAACACTCCACTGGCCTCGGCGCACAGCACCGCGCCGCGCGCATGCTGGTCACGCAGCCACGGTAGCACCTGTGGGTAGCGTTGCAGCAGGTTGTCGAAGTCGTCCCAGTAGGCCGGGAGGATGATCACATCGGCGTCGTCCAGGCCACCGTCGACCGGTAGCTGCACATTGCTGAAACTGTCCACAGGCTGGCCGTCGGGGCTCACCAGGCGGATTTCGAACATGGGCTGCAGGCCCAGGCCCAGCTGCTTGCTGTAGCGCAGGCTGGCGAGGTGGAAGAAATCCTTGGCTTGCATCAAGGTCGAAGCGAACACCTTGTCAATGGCCAGGATGCTGACGCGCCGCAGCGACGCGGAGGGTTGGGTAAACATCATTGTCATTGTTCTTATAGGGTAGAGTGGTCAATCACCGGCTGGATCGTCTTATTTTTTGGCGATGGTGTCTACCCCGGTACAGCACGTGCCCTCTTCGCGGGGTTACCCGCGAAGAGGGCGTTACAGGATCGCGCTCAAGGCGCAGGGTTGGGCTGCTCCTGGTGAATCGCCTCGATCCCTGCCAGCAGCTCGTCGCTCAGGCTCAACTCGACGCTGGCCAGGTTGCTCTCCAGTTGTTCGAGGCTGGTCGCGCCAATGATGTTGCTGGTCACGAAAGGCTGCCGGGTCACGAATGCCAGGGCCATCTGCGCCGGGTCCAGGCCATGCTCGCGGGCCAGTTGCACGTAGCGGCTGCAGGCCGCCACGGTCTGCGGGTTGGAATAGCGGGCAAAGCGGCTGAAGAGGGTCAGGCGGGCATTTTCCGGCCGTGCACCGTTCTCGTATTTGCCCGAGAGCATGCCGAAGGCCAGCGGCGAGTAGGCCAGCAGGCCGCACTGCTCACGGATGGCCACTTCCGCCAGGCCCACCTCGAAACTGCGGTTGAGCAGGTTGTAGGGGTTCTGGATCGATACCGCCCGCGGCCAGCCACGGCTTTCGGCCAGTTGCAGAAACTTCATGGTGCCCCACGGCGTTTCGTTGGACAGGCCGACGTGACGGATCTTGCCCGCACGCACCTGTTCGTCGAGTACTTCGAGGGTTTCTTCCAGCGGGGTGAAGTGGTCCTGTGGCAGGTGCTGGTAGCCCAGCTTGCCGAAGAAGTTGGTGCTGCGTTCCGGCCAGTGCAGCTGATACAGGTCGATGCGGTCGGTCTGCAGGCGCTTCAGGCTCTCGTCCAGTGCTGCGACGATGTGCTGACGGTTGTGTTTGAGCTGGCCGTCGCGAATGTGGCTGATGCCGTTGCCGGGGCCTGCGACCTTGCTGGCCAGCACCCAGTCGTCACGGTCGCCATGTTCACGGAACCAGTTGCCGATGATGCGCTCGGTAGCCGCGTAGGTTTCCGGGCGGGGCGGCACCGGGTACATCTCGGCGGTGTCGATGAAGTTGACCCCGGCGGCCTTGGCCCGGGCGATCTGTTCGAAGGCGTCGGCCTGAACGTTCTGTTCGCCCCAGGTCATGGTGCCCAGGCACAGGGCGCTGACGTTGAGGTCGGTACGGCCGAGCTGGCGGTATTCCATCAGGTAGACACTCCTTGGCAAAGAAGCCCATCAAAGCAGGTTGAAATTTTTCGCGCAATCTGGATAATTCGGCCCCTCTCCGTGTGGCGGAAGTGATGCACCACCACGCAGGAAGAACCCCGTCGAACATTGGCGTGCCCGACCCGAGCCCCCAAAAGCGTCAGCGTTCGGCTGCGCGTTTGCCCTTGGCAAGCTGTGCACTATCCAGTAAGATTCGCCGTCTATTTTTCGCTGGGCGGCCTCTGAGGCTTTAGAGAATGAAAACTTTTACTGCTAAACCGGAAACAGTAAAGCGCGAGTGGTTCGTAGTTGACGCCGCTGGCCAGACCCTGGGTCGTCTGGCTACCGAAATCGCTACCCGTCTGCGTGGCAAACACAAACCAGAATACACCCCTCACGTTGACACCGGCGACTACATCGTCGTTATCAACGCCGAGCAGGTTCGTGTGACTGGTGCCAAGTCTTCCGACAAAATGTACTACTCCCACTCCGGCTTCCCGGGCGGTATCAAGGAAATCAACTTCGAGAAGTTGATCGCCAAAGCCCCTGAGCGTGTTATCGAAACCGCGGTCAAAGGCATGCTGCCTAAGAACCCGCTGGGTCGCGACATGTACCGCAAGCTGAAAGTGTACGCGGGTGCTGCTCACCCACACACTGCTCAGCAGCCTCAAGAACTGAAGATCTAACGGGAAGGTTCATTATGTCGGCGACTCAAAACTACGGCACTGGCCGTCGCAAGACCGCAACCGCTCGCGTATTCCTGCGTCCGGGTACTGGTAACATTTCCATCAACAACCGTTCTCTGGACGTGTTCTTCGGTCGCGAAACCGCTCGCATGGTTGTTCGCCAGCCACTCGAGCTGACCGAAACCGTTGAGAAGTTCGACATCTACGTCACCGTTTCCGGTGGTGGTGTCAGCGGTCAGGCCGGTGCGATCCGTCACGGTATCACCCGCGCTCTGATGGAATACGACGAAACCCTGCGTGGCGCTCTGCGTCGTGCTGGCTACGTCACCCGCGATGCTCGTGAAGTCGAGCGTAAGAAAGTGGGTCTGCGTAAAGCGCGTAAGCGTCCTCAGTACTCCAAGCGTTAATACCGCTTCGGCAGTCGAGAAAAGCCCGGTTCCTTGGAACCGGGCTTTTTTTTTGGCTTGAACTAACCTGTCAGCATGTCAGTGGCCACTTGTCGCATAGACGCAGATCAAGCAAAGCGCGGGTTGTCGCCCCTTGCCGGGGTAATCACCTTGTCAGTGTGTGGATTTGTTTCTTACCATGGCGGCCAATTTTTAGTGCCATTGACACAACCTAAGTACAAGCCTGGTTCAACAGGCCAAGCAAGCTGATGGGAGAGGACTGAATGAGCAATGACGGCGTCAACGCAGGCCGGCGCCGCTTCCTCGTAGCCGCGACATCCGTGGTCGGGGCAGCGGGAGCAGTGGGGGCTGCGGTACCGTTCGTGGGGTCATGGTTTCCCAGTGCCAAGGCGAAAGCCGCGGGTGCACCGGTGAAGGTCAATATCGCCAAGGTCGAGGCCGGGCAGCAGATGGTGGCCGAGTGGCGTGGCCAGCCGGTGTTCATTGTGCGGCGAACGGAGGAGATCCTCGGTAACCTGAAAAAAATCACCGGAGACCTGTCTGATCCAGAGTCCAAGGCCTCGGTGCAGCCGGCCTATGTCGACCCTGAGGTTCGCTCGATCAAGCCGGAAATCCTCATTCTCGTCGGCCTGTGCACGCACCTGGGGTGTTCGCCCACCTTCCGCCCGGAAGTGGCGCCTGCCGATCTCGGTCCAAAGTGGGTAGGTGGCTACTTCTGCCCGTGCCACGGCTCCCACTACGACCTCGCTGGCCGCGTCTACAAGTCGCAGCCGGCGCCTCTCAACCTGCCAGTGCCACCGCACTCTTACGAGTCGGACGAGATCATCGTCATCGGCGTCGACCAGGAGAACGCATGATGAGCAAGTTCATGGACTGGATTGATGCTCGCTTCCCCGCCACCAAGATGTGGGAAGACCACCTGAGCAAGTATTACGCGCCCAAGAACTTCAACTTCCTGTACTTCTTCGGCTCCCTGGCGCTGCTGGTGCTGGTCAACCAGATCGTCACCGGCGTATGGCTGACCATGAGCTTTACGCCCTCGGCGGAAGAGGCATTCGCCTCGGTCGAGTACATCATGCGTGACGTGGAATACGGCTGGATCCTGCGCTATTTGCACTCCACCGGTGCGTCGGCGTTCTTCATCGTGGTCTATCTGCACATGTTCCGTGGCCTGCTGTACGGCTCCTACCAGAAGCCACGCGAGCTGGTCTGGCTGTTCGGTATGCTGATCTACCTGGCGCTGATGGCTGAAGCCTTCATGGGCTACCTGCTGCCGTGGGGGCAGATGTCGTACTGGGGTGCCCAGGTGATCATCTCGCTGTTTGGCGCCATTCCGGTGATTGGCGACGACCTCACTCAGTGGATCCGCGGCGACTACCTGATCTCGGGTATCACCCTGAACCGCTTCTTCGCCTTGCATGTGGTTGCACTGCCCATCGTCATCCTCGGCCTGGTGGTGCTGCACATCCTCGCCCTGCACGAAGTGGGTTCGAACAACCCCGATGGCGTCGACATCAAGAAGAAAAAGGACGAAAACGGCATTCCGCTGGACGGCATTCCGTTCCACCCGTACTACACCGTCAAGGACATCGTCGGCGTGGTGGTGTTCCTGTTCGTGTTCTGTGCCGTGGTGTTCTTCTTCCCTGAAATGGGTGGTTACTTCCTGGAGAAACCGAACTTCGAGCAGGCCAACGCCTTCAAGACGCCTGAGCACATTGCGCCTGTGTGGTACTTCACACCGTTCTACGCCATTTTGCGTGCGGTGCCTGACAAGCTGATGGGTGTCATCGCCATGGGTGCGGCCATCGCCGTGCTGTTCGTACTGCCCTGGCTCGACCGCAGCCCGGTGCGTTCCATGCGTTACAAGGGCTGGATCAGCAAGGTCTTCCTGCTGGTGTTCTGCGTGGCCTTCGTCATTCTCGGCGTGCTGGGCGTACTGGCGCCGACACCTGGGCGCACCTTGCTGTCGCAGGTATGCACGGTGTTGTACTTCGCCTACTTCCTGCTGATGCCGTTCTACACAAGGCTCGAGAAGACCAAACCGGTTCCGGAAAGGGTGACTGGCTGATGAAAAAGTTGATTGCAGTATTTTTGCTGGCAGTGATGCCTGCCTTTTCCTTCGCTGCCGAACACGGTCTGGAGCTGGACAAGGTCGATATCGACCTGACCGACAAGGCCGCCATGCAGGACGGTGCGCGTACCTTTGCCAACTATTGCATGGGTTGCCACAGTGCCAAGTTCCAGCGTTACGAGCGTGTGGCCGATGACCTCGGCATCCCTCACGAACTGATGCTGGAGAAGCTGGTGTTCACCGGTGCCAAGATTGGTGACCACATGCAGATCGGCATGAAACCCGGTGACGCCAAGACCTGGTTTGGCGCCGCGCCGCCCGACCTGACGCTGGTGGCTCGGGTGCGCGGTACCGATTGGCTGTACACCTACCTGCGTAGCTTCTATGAGGACCCGTCGCGGCCTTATGGGGTGAACAACAAGGTGTTCCCGAACGTCGGCATGCCCAACGTGCTGGTTGGCTTGCAAGGCAATCAGGTGATTGGTTGCAAGCAGGTGCAGACCGTGACCGATGGCAAGAAGCAGTTCGACCCATTGACCGGTAGCCCGATCACCCATGAAGCCTGCGACCAGCTGACCATTACGCCGAAATCCGGTACCCTGACGACCGAGCAGTTCGACGAGAAGGTCAAGAACCTGGTGACCTTCCTGGCCTATTCGGCCAACCCGGTCAAACTGGAAAGCCAGCGCATCGGTACCTATGTGTTGCTGTATCTGGCTTTCTTCTTCGTATTCGCCTATTTGCTCAAGCGTGAATACTGGAAGGACGTGCACTGATCACGCAGTAGTTTCTGGTTGTTGAACGCGCCCGGGGCGCCCCCAGCAGAAATGCCGGGGGCGCCCCGGGCGCGTTTTCATTTACAGTTGCACAAGCATCCCGTGCGAGGAGCCGCTACATGGGCGCAACCAACAGGTTAGCCTGCTATTCCGATCCCGCTGATCACTATTCTCATCGGGTACGCCTGGTGCTGGCCGAGAAGGGCGTTACCGTACAGGTCATTGATGTCGACCCCGCCCGCCTGCCGCCCAAGCTGGCCGAGGTGAACCCTTACGGCAGCGTGCCGACCCTGGTCGACCGTGACCTGGCGTTGTATGAGTCGACCGTGGTGATGGAATACCTGGAGGAGCGTTACCCGCACCCGCCGCTGATGCCGGTATACCCGGTTGCGCGCGGCAACAGCCGTTTGCTGATGCACCGCATTCAGCGCGACTGGTGTGCCCTGGCCGATACCGTGCTCGATTCGCGCAGCAGTGAGGCTGCCAGAACCGAAGCGCGCAAGGCCTTGCGCGAAAGCCTGACCGGCGTTTCGCCGCTGTTCAATGAATTCGCCTGTTTCATGAGCGATGAGCAAAGCCTGGTCGATTGCTGTCTACTGCCCATACTCTGGCGTTTGCCGGTGTTGGGTATCGAGTTGCCGCGGCAAGCCAAGCCGCTGCTGGATTACATGGAGCGTCAGTTCGCCCGCGAGCCTTTCCAGGCGAGCCTGTCCTCCGTAGAACGTGAAATGCGCAAGCTTTAAGGAGCCGTTGATGAACTCCAGTCGCCCCTATCTGGTTCGAGCACTGTACGAGTGGATCGTCGACAACGATTGCACGCCCCATATGCTGGTCAATGCCGAATTCCCGAAAGTTCAGGTGCCGGATGGTTTCGCCAGTGATGGCCAGATTGTCCTGAATATCTCGCCAAGTGCCGTGCGCCACCTGCACATGGACAATGAAGCGGTCAGCTTCGAGGGCCGTTTCAGTGGTGTGGCCCACTCGCTGTTCGTGCCGGTTGGCGCCATTCTGGGCATCTATGCCCGCGAAAATGGCCAGGGCATGGTCTTCGAGCTGGAGTCGCCAATGGATGGCGACGAGCTGGAAGACGATGACGTGCAGCCGGATGACGACGGGCCGCCAGAGGGTGGTGGGCAGCCGCCACGCCCAAGTGGCCGACCGAGCCTGAAAGTGGTCAAGTAACAAAAAAGGCGATCCAACCGGATCGCCTTTTTCTTTGTTGCAGCGCGGGATTACAGGTCGCTGATGGTGCGGACCTGGTCCTTGTTGATGCGGGTGCGCTTGCCATCGAGTTGCTGGAACTCGTAGAAGCCGGCGTCGCGGTCGAACTTCGGTGCATCGACAGCCTGGATTTCACGGCCATCGTTGAGGGTGATCAGGCTTGGGGTGGAGCAGCCGGCCAGGGTGGCGAAGGTGCCGATCAACAGGGCAGGCAGCAGAAGCTTTTTCATGCAGTGTTTCCTGGGTTTCTTGAAGGTGGGGCATTGATGTTGTCTGTGCCGGCCTCTTCGCGGCTAAAGCCGCTCCTACAGGTATCGCGTACCTCTGTAGGAGCGGCTTTAGCCGCGAAGAGGCCAGTGAGTCAGTCGATGTATTCGAACAGCTTGACGATCTTCTGCACGCCCGACACGCCCTGTACCACGGCAGTGGCCGAGTTGGCCTCCTGCTGGGTTACCAGGCCGAGCAAGTAGACGATACCGTTTTCGGTAATCACCTTGATGCGCGAGCTGGGCACGGCATTGTCAGTCAGCATCTGGGTCTTGATCTTGGTGGTCAGCCAGGCGTCATTGTTGCGTGCCAGGATGGAGGAGGGCTGCATCACCTGCAGTTCGTTGTGCACTTTCTTGACCCGCTGCACCTGGCCGGCGGTTTGCTCGGCAAGGCTCTTGAGGTCGGCGCGCGGGGTTTGCCCGGCCAGCAGGACGATGCCGTTGTAGCTGCTGACAACGATGTGCGAGCCTTTGTCCAGGTCAGGGCTGGCCTTGGAAATGTTCACGGCGGCCTTGGTCTCGATCAGCGAGTCGTCGATCTTGCTGCCGATGGTGCGCGTGCCGCGATCGTCCTCGATCGGCGAATTGCGTGTAGAGGTAAGTACCGAGCTGCAACCGGTGACGCTCAGGCACAGGGTCAGGGCCATCAGGCCGAGGCGCATTGGGGTCATTCTTCACTCCCGAACAGTTGGCTGTCGATCAGGTCGCACAGGCAGTGGATCGCCAGCAGGTGGACTTCCTGGATACGCGCGGTAACGGCGGAAGGTACGCGGATTTCCACGTCCTCGGGCAGCAGCAGCGAAGCCATGCCGCCGCCGTCGCGGCCAGTCAATGCTACGACAATCATTTCGCGGTCATGTGCGGCCTGGATCGCCTGGATCACGTTGGCCGAGTTGCCGCTGGTGGAAATCGCCAGCAGAACGTCGCCGGGTTGGCCCAGGGCGCGGATCTGCTTGGAAAAGACTTCGTTGTAGCTGTAGTCGTTGGCGATCGAGGTCAGGGTCGAGCTGTCGGTGGTCAGCGCGATGGCAGGCAGGCTCGGGCGTTCACGTTCGAATCGGTTGAGCAGCTCGGAGGAAAAGTGCTGGGCATCGCCAGCCGATCCGCCGTTGCCGCAGGCGAGCATCTTGCCCTCGTTGAGCAGCGCATTGACCATGACCAGGCTGGCCTGCTCGATGTGCGGTGCCAGGATGTCCATTGCCTGTTGCTTGGTATCGATGCTGGCCTGAAACAGCCGGCGAATTCGGGATTGCATGTCCATCTGGTGACCTTAAGTAGGGCGGTGGCCTTTGCTACGCGCAACAACGACCGGCCCGCGATACATAGAGCAAAAAAAACGAAGTGGGTTCAGCATTCGAAGGCGTTTTTCAGCCATTGAAGCGGTCTGCCTGCATGGTGGCTGCCCTGCAGGGCGACTACGTCGAAGCGGCAGGGGTGGTTGCCCCAATGGGGCTCCTTCTGCAGGAACAGGGTGGCGGCAAGCACCAGCCGTTTCTGCTTGCGCCCGTCGATACTGTCGAGGGCGCCTCCGAAGCCCGCGTGCAACCGGTAGCGGACTTCGACGAATACTACTGTATCGGCGTCAAGCATGACCAGATCAAGCTCACCGCCTTTGCATCGCCAGTTGCGCGCCAGCAGCTGCAGACCTTGCCCCTGAAGGTACTCAAGGGCCTGGTTTTCTGCCGCTTGCCCGGCGCGGGTTGGTGATGCTGCGGCCATCAACGCGCGGTGTCAGGCAGGCGCTTGATCTGGCCGCCGGCAAATTCGGCCCATGGCAACTGGCGCTCGACGCGTTGGTTGGCGTTGATGCTCAGGCTGCCCGAAAGGCCCATTACGCGGTTGTCTGGCAGTGCTTTCAGCTGGCCCAGGCGCGGTGCCAGGCTGTAGGCATCGACGCCCATGGCATACAGGCGGCCCAGGCTGCCAGCGGCTTGCGGCCACTGTTGCACGACTTGCTGGCGCAGGCTGTTGCTGGAGTCGAGCAACCACGGCGTTTCGCAGAAGCGAATGCCGTTCATGTCATTGTACTGGTTGACGTCGCCGCTGGCGCTGTACAGGTTCGAGGTCGCGTAGACAGGCACGTCACCGGCGTACTGGAAGTTCAGGGTCGGCTTGATCTGCTGTGCCTGTTGTGGGGTCGAGGCGAGGAAGATGAAGTCGATGTCCTGACGGCGCGACGGTTGTGCTGCGATGCTACCGCCTACCGTGCTTTGCAGGCTCTTGGCGCGGCCCTCGCTTTGACGCAGCTGGAACAGGTCGGCAATTTGCTGGGCCAGGGCGACGGGTTGGGCAATGCGCTCGGCGGCGAGCAGGGTGCCGCCATTGCCTTCCCAATCCTGGCGGAAGGCGGCCAGTACGCGGTCACCCCATTCGCCACTCGGTACCAGGGCCACGGCGCGAACCATGCCGTCTGCGCGTGCGCGGCGGGCAACTTCGCGGGCCTCGTCTTCGGCAGCCAGGCCGAACTGGAACAGCTGCGGTGGCGCCTTCTGACCGGCGTCGGCGTAGTTCAGGGCCAGGGTGGTAATGGGCAGCTGAGGTTTGGCGGCCAGTTGCTTCACCAGCGGTTTTTCCAGCGGGCCGATGACCAGTTGCACGCCAGCGGCCTGTGCCTGGCGATAGAAATCATCGAGCGAGCCGATGCGCGAGCTGTCGAACACCTGCACTGCAGGCGCTGGCTGGCCGGCCTGCTGGGCCTGGAAGTGGGCGGCCATGAAGCCGTCGCGCAACGCGCGGGCAACACCGGCCAGCGGGCCTTCCTGCGGCAGCAGCAGGGCAATTTTGGTCAGCGGCTGGCTGGCCAGTTCCTTGAGCTTGGTCAGTGCCTGCGGCAGTTGCAGGGCTGCCGGGTGGTCCGGGTGCTGTTTGACCCAGGCTTCGATAGCCGCTTGTTGCTGCTCCAGGGTGCCGGCGCTTTTCACGGCGAAGGCCAGGCTGGTCCAGCCGCTCAGCGTCTGGTCGTTGGCTGGCTGCTGCAGTTGCTCTGCCGGCAGCGAGGCGACCAGTGCCCAGATGGCATCGTTGTTGGCACTGGCGGCCTGGCCGCTGAGCAGCGGGGCCAGCAGTACACGCTGTTGCGCAGCAGCCAGGGCCTGGCCGTCGGCTTCGAGGGCGGCGGCGTGCACGCTGTAGGTGCGTGCTTGCTGCTCTGCCGGAAGCTCGGCGACGCGCTGCAGGCTAGGGTGAGCCAGTGCAGTCAGGGCGGCCTTGGGTTGGTTGCGGCTCATGGCCAGTTCGGCAGCGAGGGTGCTGGCGAACACTTGCTGGGCCGGCTTGAGCGTGTCCAGCGGGACTTGCTCGAGAATGCGTGCGGCGCGTGGGAAGTCCTTCTGCTTGTAGGCCAGGTCGGCTGCGCTCAGGCGCAGCAGGGCGGCGTCTTCCGCAGACTTGCTGGAAGCGGCCTTTTCGAGCAGTTGCTCGATGCTGGCATCCGGGGTGCGTGGCAGTTCGCCCAGGCTGGATGAGGGCGAGCTGGCGCAGGCCGCCAGCAGGGCAGCGAGGCAGAGGGCTGTGAGCAGCCGCAGGCAAGCGATCATGTAAAGGTCCTGTTACTCGATCAAGTTGGCCGGCAATTGTACCCAAGCACTGGCCGGGGCGCGATGTCGCCGTATAGATCCTTCACTATAGGTGGCTTGCCGCTGGTCGCTGGTGAAGTTCTTTGCGCCCTGTTGCAGGCGCTCGGGCTACAATGGCGCCTTTGATCCGAATGACAGGTGTGCGCAGTGACTGATGTGGCAGGGGCTTCGAAATCCACGGTGGGGACGCTGTATGTGGTGGCAACCCCTATCGGCAACCTCGATGACATGAGCGCCCGGGCGTTGAAGGTGCTGGCGGACGTGGCGCTGATCGCCGCCGAGGACACCCGCCATTCGGTCCGGCTGCTGCAGCACTTTGGCATCGACACGCCGCTGGCGGCCTGTCATGAGCACAACGAGCGCGACGAAGGCGGGCGTTTCCTCACCAAGCTGCTGGCTGGCGAGAACGTGGCATTGGTCTCTGATGCCGGTACGCCGCTGATTTCCGACCCGGGCTACCACTTGGTGCGCCAGGCGCGGGCCGCTGGGGTGAATGTGGTGCCGGTGCCGGGTGCCTGTGCTTTGATCGCTGCGCTGTCGGCGGCCGGCTTGCCGTCGGATCGCTTCATCTTCGAAGGTTTCCTGCCTGCCAAGCAGGCGGGGCGTCGGGCACGCCTGGAGCAGGTAAAGGAAGAGCCGCGCACGCTGATCTTCTATGAAGCCCCGCACCGAATCCTGGAGTGCCTTGAAGACATGGAAGCGGTTTTTGGTGGCGACCGCCCGGCATTGCTGGCGCGCGAACTGACCAAGACGTTCGAGACCCTCAAGGGCCTGCCGCTGGCTGAGTTGCGTGCCTTTGTGGCCGGCGACAGCAACCAGCAGCGCGGTGAGTGCGTGGTACTGGTGGGTGGCTGGAGTGCGCCGGAGGGCGAGCAGGCCATCAGTGCCGAGGCCCAGCGGGTGCTCGACCTGTTGTTGGCCGAGTTGCCGCTGAAGCGGGCGGCTGCACTTGCGGCTGAAATTACCGGGGTGCGCAAGAACCTGTTGTATCAACTTGCCCTTGAAAAGCAGAAAGCCGAATAGTGGCAAATTGATATAAATGCCGGTATTGCTTGTTCTCAAGCGCGCGTGCCGGTAACCTTGTCGGCGGAGAGTCGATCGGACAGTCGCTGCCTGTTTTTGTTCCGCAACTTTTGTTGTGTGAGCAGCAGGGGGAGGAAAGTCCGGGCTCCATAGGGCAGAGTGCCAGGTAACGCCTGGGAGGCGTGAGTCTACGGAAAGTGCCACAGAAAATAACCGCCTAAGCACTTCGGTGCCGGTAAGGGTGAAAAGGTGCGGTAAGAGCGCACCGCACGGCTGGCAACAGTGCGTGGCTAGGTAAACCCCACTCGGAGCAAGACCAAATAGGGTTCCATCAGGCGTGGCCCGCGTCGGAACCGGGTAGGTTGCTAGAGGCGTCCAGTGATGGCCGTCGTAGAGGAATGACTGTCCTCGACAAAACCCGGCTTACAGATCGACTCTCCACCTTTCCTTCTCTGCTTCATTCGATAGCAGATCCTCTCTGGTAATACCGAAAAAATCTTACTCTTGATAAATCACTTTAACTTCGAACTCCATTCGCTTGCGTGGGTTTGATTTTTCTCGTCTTTTTTTCTCCTTGGTAGTGCTTCCACCTTCTCTTAACGCGCTAAATCTCGGTCCTGTAAGGCTTTTCCTTATGAACGTGCCTTGACGGTGCTGCGGGCGGATTCCTATAGTGTGCGCAAGTGGCAGAAAGTGGGATGAAGTGGGTTTTCTGGCACAAAAAAGCTAACATTGTGGGGAATCGCAGCCGTGTTCCGCGGAGCCAACGCCGTCAGCCTCGATGCCAAGGGCCGTCTCGCCATGCCGAGCCGGTACCGTGACGAGCTCGATTCGCGTTGCAATGGTCAACTGATCGTGACCATCGACGCCGTGGACCCCTGCTTGTGTGTTTATCCCCTCGATGAGTGGGAACAGATAGAAGCCAAGTTGCGTGCCTTGCCGTCGTTGCGTGAGGAAAACCGTCGCCTGCAGCGTTTGCTGATCGGTAATGCGGTTGACCTGGAGCTCGATGGCAGTGGGCGTTTCCTGGTACCGCCCCGCCTGCGTGAGTACGCCAAGCTCGACAAGAAGGCGATGCTGGTGGGGCAGCTGAACAAATTCCAGCTGTGGGATGAAGATGCCTGGAACGCGGTTTCGGCAGCCGACCTTGCAGCTATTCAACAACCGGGCGCCATGCCCGACGAATTGCGTGACCTGATCCTGTGACCATAGATAGCGGCTTCAACCACATTACCGTCCTGCTCGACGAAGCTGTCGAGGCATTGGCCCTGCGCGCCGACGGTTGCTATCTGGACGGCACCTTTGGCCGTGGCGGACACAGCCGGCTGATTCTTAGCAAGCTCGGGCCGCAAGGACGGCTGCTGGGCTTCGATAAAGATCCACAGGCGATTGCCACAGGGCAAGCGCTGGCGGCCGAAGACGGCCGCTTTGTCATTGTGCAGCGCAGCTTTGCCGAGCTGGGCGCGGAAGTGGCCGAGCGCGGCCTGCACGGCAAGGTCAGCGGCGTGTTGCTGGACCTTGGCGTGTCGTCGCCGCAGCTGGATGACCCCGAGCGTGGTTTCAGCTTCCTCAATGACGGCCCGCTGGACATGCGCATGAATCCGGCCCAGGGCATCAGCGCCGCCGAGTTCATCGCCACCGCGCCGGTGGAAGAAATTGCCCGCGTCTTCAAGGAATACGGTGAAGAGCGCTTCGCCGGCCGCATGGCGCGTGCCGTGGTCGAGCGCCGTGAAAAGGAGCCTTTCACCCGTACCGCCGACCTGGCGGAAGTACTCAAGGTGGCCAACCCTGCCTGGGAAAAAGGCAAGAACCCGGCTACCCGTGCCTTCCAGGGCCTTCGCATTCACGTCAACAACGAACTGGGTGATCTGGAAGCCGGCCTTGAGGCCGCGCTCGATGCCCTCGAAGTCGGTGGCCGCCTGGCGGTGATCAGCTTCCACTCGCTGGAAGACCGTATCGTCAAGCTGTTCATGCGCAAGCTGGTCAAGGGCGAGGCCGACAACCTGCCGCGCAACCTGCCGGTACAGCACAAGGCCTTCGAGCCGAAAATCAAGCTCATCGGCAAGGCCCAGTTCGCCTCCGAAGCCGAGCTCAAGGCCAACCCACGGTCGCGTAGTGCCGTGATGCGCGTGGCGGAGAAGCTGCGGTGAGCAGGCTGTTTGCCAAACCCTTGCCAGGCGGAAGCTTCCTGATGCTTCTGCTGTTCGTTGCCGTGCTGGTTTCGGCTATCGCCGTGTCCTACAGCGCGCACTGGAACCGTCAGTTGCTCAACACCTTGTACGGCGAGCTGAACGAGCGTGACAAGGCCCAGGCCGAGTGGGGGCGTCTGATTCTTGAACAGAGCACCTGGACTGCTGCCAGCCGTATCGAGAACCTGGCTTCCGAGCAATTGAAGATGCGCGTACCTTCGGCTGACGAAGTGCGGATGGTGGCGCCATGATGAAGCTCGAAGGCGCACTCTACCCGTGGCGCTTCCGCGTGGTGATCGGCTTGCTGGCCATCATGGTCGGTGCCATTTGCTGGCGCATCATCGATTTGCAGGTCGTTGACCGTGACTTCCTCAAGGGGCAGGGCGACGCGCGCAGCCTGCGTCATATCCCTATTCCGGCGCACCGTGGCCTGATTACCGACCGCAACGGTGAACCGCTGGCCGTGAGCACCCCGGTTACCACCCTATGGGCAAACCCCAAGGAAATGCAGGCGTCCAAAGAGCGCTGGCCGCAGTTGGCCGCAGCGCTTGGGCAAAACCCGCAGCAGCTGACCGAGCGCCTGACCCAGCAAGCCAGCAAAGAGTTCATCTACCTGGTCCGCGGCCTGACCCCGGAGCAGGGCCAGCATGTGCTCGACCTGAAAGTGCCTGGTGTGTACGGCCTGGAAGAATTCCGTCGCTTCTATCCGGCGGGTGATGTCACCGCGCACATGGTCGGCTTCACCGACCTTGACGACCATGGTCGCGAAGGTGTCGAACTGGCCTACGACGAGTGGCTGGCCGGCGTGCCCGGCAAGCGCCAGGTGATCAAGGACCGGCGCGGCCGGCTGATCAAGGACATCCAGGTAACCAAGAACGCCAAGGCCGGTAAGACCTTGGCGTTGTCGATAGACCTGCGCCTGCAGTACCTGGCCACCCGCGAACTGCGCAATGCCATTGCCGAACAGGACGCCAAGGCCGGCAGCCTGGTGATCATGGACGTCAAGACCGGTGAGGTCCTGGCCATGGTCAACCAGCCGACCTACAACCCGAACAACCGCCGCAGCATGTTCCCGGCGGCCATGCGTAACCGGGCGATCATCGACGTGTTCGAGCCAGGCTCCACGGTCAAGCCGATCTCCATGAGTGCGGCCCTGCAGAGTGGCCGCTGGAAGCCTACCGACAAGGTCGAGGTGTACCCGGGCAGCCTGCAGATCGGCCGCTACACCATCAAGGACGTATCGCGCAGTGAAGGCCCGATCCTCGACCTGACCGGCATCCTGATCAACTCCAGTAACGTCGGCATGAGCAAGATCGCCTTCGACATTGGCGGTGAGGCTATCTACCGCGTTATGTCCCAGGTCGGCCTGGGCCAGTACACCGGCCTGGGTTTCCCGGGTGAGCGCGTCGGTAACCTGCCTAACCACCGCGAGTGGCGCAAGGCCGAGACCGCAACCTTGTCCTATGGCTATGGCGTGTCGGTGACTGCGCTGCAACTGGTGCATGCCTACGCGGCGCTGGCCAACGACGGCAAGATGGTGCCGCTGTCGATCCTCAAGGTCGACAAGGCCCCGGACGCTGTGCAGGCCATTCCAAAGGAAACCGCCGAAACCGTTCAGGGCATGCTGCAGCAGGTGATCGAAGCGCCGCGTGGCGTGTTCCGCGCCCAGGTGCCGTTCTATCACGTGGCCGGCAAGTCCGGTACCGCGCGTAAGGCCACAGTGGGTTCCAAGGGCTACACCGAAAACGCCTACCGCTCGCTGTTCGCTGGCTTCGGTCCGATGAGCGACCCGCGCTACGCCATCGTCGTGGTCATCGACGAGCCGGGCAAAGGCGGCTACTTCGGTGGTCTGGTTTCTGCGCCGGTATTCAGCAAGGTCATGTCCGGCACCTTGCGCCTGATGAACGTGCCGCCAGATAACCTGCCGCCACCCGCGCCAGCGGCACCCGCCGTGCAATCGCAAGTCAACGCAGCAGCCGCCAAGGGAGGGCGTGGATGATGACAATGCCATTGAGCAAACTTTTCGCCCACGCCAGCCGTGACCCGCTGATTCGTGAGCTGACCCTGGACAGCCGCAATGTGCGCCCGGGTGACCTGTTCCTGGCCGTGCCGGGCGCCAAGGTCGATGGTCGCGAGCATATTGCCGATGCCCTGGCCCGTGGCGCCGCTGCCGTGGCCTATGAAGAGCAGGGCGCCAACGTGCTGCCGCTGACCGATGTACCGCTGATTCCGGTCAAAGGCCTGATCGCTCAGTTGTCGGATATTGCCGGGCGCTTCTATGGCGAGCCCAGCCGCCAGTTGAACCTGGTGGGGGTGACCGGCACCAACGGAAAGACCAGCGTTACCCAGCTGGTGGCCCAGGCGCTCGACCTGCTCGGCCAGCGCTGCGGCCTGATTGGCACCCTGGGGACTGGTTTCTACGGTGAGCTGCAGAGCGGTCGGCTGACCACGCCCGACCCGATCGCCGTGCAGTCGACCCTAAACGACCTCAAGAAAGGTGGCGCCAAGGCTGTGGCCATGGAGGTTTCCTCCCATGCGCTGGAGCAAGGCCGGGTTGCCGCACTGGAATTCGACATCGCGGTGATGACCAACCTGTCCCGCGACCACCTCGATTATCACGGCAGCATGGAGGCCTATGAGGCCGCCAAGGCCAAGCTGTTCGCCTGGCCGAGCCTGCGTTGCCAGGTGGTCAACCTGGATGACGCCTTCGGGCGTCGCCTGGCCGATGACTTTGCACGCCGCCCGAGTGTCGATCATATCGAGACCCGGCTGCTCAGCTATAGCCTGGAAAACCCGGATGCTTCGCTGTTCTGCCGCGAAGCCGTGTTCAATGACGATGGTGTGCGTGCCACCTTGATCACGGCCCAGGGTGAGCGCGCCCTGCGCAGCCAGTTGCTGGGCCGCTTCAACCTGAGCAACATGCTGGCTGCCGTGGCGACCCTGCTGGCGCTGGACTATTCGCTGGACGAAATTCTCAAGGTCACCCCGCAACTGCAAGGGCCGGTAGGCCGCATGCAGCGCCTGGGTGGCGGCGACAAGCCGCTGGTGGTGGTCGACTACGCGCACACCCCGGACGCCCTGGAAAAAGTACTCGAAGCCCTGCGCCCGCACGCCCACGGCAAGCTGCTGTGCCTGTTCGGCTGCGGCGGTGACCGTGACCGTGGCAAGCGCCCGCTGATGGCCGAAGTGGCCGAGCGCCTGGCCGACCGCGTGCTGGTCACCGACGACAATCCGCGTACCGAAGACCCGCTGCGTATCTTTGACGACATCCGTCCTGGTTTCACCAGGCCTGACAGCGTCGAGTTCGTTGCCGGCCGTGGCGAGGCCATCGCGCACCTGATTGCCAGCGCCGCTGCCGACGCCGTGATCGTGCTGGCTGGCAAGGGACATGAGGATTACCAGGAGATCAATGGCGAGCGCCATGACTTCTCCGACTTGATTGAAGCCGAGAAGGCACTTGCAGCCTGGGAGGCTCCACATGCTTAAGCCGCTGTCACTCAGCCAGCTGACCACAGCACTGAGTGGTCAACAAATCGGTGGCGACGCCACCTTCACCGGTGTCAGCATCGACAGCCGCAGCGTCAGCGCCGGGCAGCTGTTCGTCGCTTTGGCAGGCCCGCGTTTCGATGGCCATGACTACCTGGCTGACGTGAAGGCCAAAGGCGCAGTCGCTGCCCTGGTCGAGCGTGAAGTGGCCGGTGTCGACCTGCCGCAATTGCTGGTCAAGGATTGCCGGGTAGCGCTCGGTCAACTCGGCGCCTTGAACCGCGCCGTCTTCGACAAGCCTGTTGTTGCCATTACCGGTTCCAGCGGCAAGACCACCGTCAAGGAAATGCTTGCCAGCATCCTGCGTACCCGTGGCCTGGTGCATGCCACCCGTGGCAACCTGAACAACGACCTGGGCGCGCCGCTGACCCTGCTGGAGATCGCCCCTGAGCACAGCGCGGCGGTGATCGAGCTGGGCGCCTCGCGCATTGGCGAAATCCGCTACACCGTCGGCCTGACGAAGCCTCAGGTGGTCATCATCAACAACGCCGGTACCGCCCACGTTGGCGAGTTCGGCGGGCCGGAAAAGATCGTTGAAGCCAAGGGCGAGATTCTCGAAGGCCTGGGCGAGGGCGGCACTGCCATCCTCAATCTGGCTGACAAGGCGTTCGACATCTGGCGCAAGCGTGCAGGCGACCACCGCATTTTCACCTTTGCACTGGATAACCCGCAGGCAGACTTCCACGCCAGTCATATTGGCCGTGATGCACGGGGCTGCCCGTCGTTCACCCTGCATGGGCCTGATGGCAGCGTGCCGGTACAGCTGAACCTGCTGGGTACCCACAACGTCAGCAACGCCTTGGCCGCCTCCGCTGCCGCCCATGCCGTTGGTCTGAGCCTTAGCGGCATCGCCGCCGGCCTGGCTGCGGTACAACCGGTCAAGGGCCGCACCGTGGCGCAGATCGCGCCGAACGGTGTGCGGGTAATCGACGACAGTTACAACGCAAATCCCACCTCCATGTGCGCGGCCATTGATATACTCGCCGGCTTTTCCGGGCGCACCGTCCTGGTGCTTGGAGATATCGGCGAACTGGGGCAATGGGCGGAAGAAGGCCACCGTCAGGTGGGTGACTACGCGCGTGGCAAGGTCGATGCCCTGTACGCAGTGGGTTCCAACATGACATATGCGGTCAAGGCGTTCGGCGCCAATGGCCGTCATTTCGCTACTCAAGCTGAGCTGATCGACGCCGTTAGCGCCGAAAGTGCCAGCGACACCACTATCTTGATCAAGGGCTCGCGCAGCGCTGCGATGGAAAACGTCGTGGCGGCATTGTGCGGTGCCAGCGGGGAGAAACATTAATGCTGCTGCTGTTGGCCGAGTATCTGCAACAGTTCCACAAAGGCTTCGCGGTCTTCCAGTACCTGTCCCTGCGCGGGATTCTTGGTGTGCTGACCGCGTTGTCCCTGGCGCTGTGGCTGGGGCCGTGGATGATCCGTACCCTGCAAATTCGTCAGATCGGCCAGGCCGTGCGTAATGACGGCCCGCAATCGCACCTGTCCAAGTCCGGCACCCCGACCATGGGTGGCGCATTGATCCTGTCGGCCATCGCCATCAGCACGCTGCTGTGGGCTGATCTGTCCAACCGCTACGTGTGGGTGGTGCTGATCGTGACCCTGGCGTTCGGTGCCATCGGTTGGGTCGATGACTACCGCAAGGTGATCGAAAAGAACTCGCGTGGTCTGCCAAGCCGCTGGAAGTACTTCTGGCAGTCGGTGTTCGGCCTGGCTGCGGCCGTGTTCCTGTACAAGACCGCGCCGACCAGCGTCGAGACGACGCTGATCCTGCCGTTCATCAAGGACGTCACCATCCCGCTGGGCATCGGCTTCGTGGTGCTGACCTACTTCGTCATCGTCGGCTCCAGCAACGCGGTCAACCTCACCGACGGCCTCGACGGCCTGGCAATCATGCCAACGGTGATGGTCGGCGGCGCGCTGGGCATCTTCTGCTACCTGTCGGGTAACGTGAAGTTCGCCGAATACCTGCTGATCCCTTACGTGCCGGGCTCGGGTGAACTCATCGTGTTCTGCGGCGCGCTGATCGGTGCGGGCCTGGGCTTCCTGTGGTTCAACACCTACCCGGCGCAAGTGTTCATGGGGGACGTCGGTGCACTGGCACTGGGCGCGGCGCTGGGCACCATCGCGGTCATCGTTCGCCAGGAAATCGTCCTGTTCATCATGGGCGGCATCTTCGTCATGGAAACCTTGTCGGTGGTGATCCAGGTCGCCTCCTTCAAGCTGACCGGCAAGCGCGTGTTCCGCATGGCGCCGATCCACCACCACTTTGAACTCAAGGGCTGGCCAGAGCCTCGGGTGATCGTCCGCTTCTGGATCATCACCGTGATCCTGGTCCTGATCGGCCTTGCAACCCTGAAACTGAGGTAGATGAGCGTGTCTTTGATCGCTTCCGACCAATTCCGCATCGTTGTCGGCCTCGGCAAGAGCGGCATGTCCCTGGTTCGCTTCCTGGCGAACCGGGGCATTGCCTTTGCGGTCGCCGATACCCGCGAGCAACCGCCGGAACTGGACACCCTGCGCCGTGATTACCCGCAGGTGGAAGTGCGCTGTGGTGAACTGGACGTGGACTTCCTGTGCCGCGCCAACGAACTGTACGTAAGCCCTGGCCTGGCCCTGGCCACGCCAGCCCTGCAGCAGGCTGCTGCGCGTGGCGTGAAACTGTCCGGTGACATCGAACTGTTCGCCCGCAACGCCAAAGCGCCGATCATTGCCATCAGCGGCTCCAACGCCAAGAGCACTGTCACTACCCTGGTCGGCGAAATGGCCGCCAAGGCGGGCAAGCGTGTAGCGGTGGGTGGCAACCTCGGTACCCCGGCGCTGGACCTGCTGGCCGATGACGTCGAGCTGTACGTGCTGGAGCTGTCCAGCTTCCAGCTGGAAACCACCGACCAGCTCAATGCTGAAGTGGCCACCGTGCTGAACATCAGCGAAGACCATATGGACCGCTACAGCGGCCTGCCGGCCTACCACCTGGCCAAGCACCGGATTTTCCGCGGCGCGAAGCAGGTCGTGGTCAACCGTCAGGACGCCCTGAGCCGGCCGCTGCCGGTGGAAGGCCGCCCGTGCTGGACCTTCGGCCTCAACCAGCCCGACTTCAAGGCCTTCGGCCTGCGCGAAGTGGATGGCGAGAAATACCTGGCATTCGAGTTCCAGGCGCTGATGCCTGCGCGTGAACTGA
Source organism: Pseudomonas sp. LLC-1 (assembly GCF_002992185.1). Taxonomy (NCBI): domain Bacteria; kingdom Pseudomonadati; phylum Pseudomonadota; class Gammaproteobacteria; order Pseudomonadales; family Pseudomonadaceae; genus Pseudomonas; species Pseudomonas sp. LLC-1. Next base: position 201,741 of record NZ_LUVY01000006.1, read on the forward strand.
AGATTCGCGGTGCGCACAACCAGAGCAATGCCTTGGCGGCGTTGGCCCTGGGGCATGCCGCAGGCCTGCCGTTTGAGCCGATGCTCGAAGCCCTGCGCGAGTTCGGTGGCCTGGCCCATCGCTGCCAGTGGGTGCGTGAGCGCAATGGCGTGAACTGGTATGACGATTCCAAGGCCACCAACGTCGGTGCAGCCTTGGCCGCCATCGAAGGCCTGGGTGCCGATATCGAAGGCAAACTGGTATTGATCGCCGGTGGCGACGGCAAAGGTGCCGAGTTCACGGCCTTGCGTGAGCCGGTCAAGCGCTTCTGCCGGGCCGTGGTACTGCTTGGCCGTGATGCCGAGCGCCTGGCCGAGGCCCTGGGTGATGACGTGCCACTGGTACGGGTCAAGACCCTCGATGACGCCGTGCAACAGTGCGCTGAACTGGCCCAGGCCGGTGATGCCGTACTGCTGTCGCCGGCGTGCGCCAGCCTGGACATGTTCAAGAACTTCGAAGAACGCGGGCGCCTGTTCGCCCAGGCAGCGGGAGGCCTTGCATGATCTTCGGCATCTTCAAGCCCTACCCGTCGCCGCTGATCAGCGGCCGAGGCATCGACCTGGACTTCCCGATGCTCGCCGGCTGCCTGGCTTTGCTGGGCCTGGGCCTGGTGATGATCACCTCGGCGTCGTCGGAAGTGGCTGCGGTGCAGTCGGGCAACCCGCTTTATCACATGTTCCGCCACCTGGTGTACGTGTTCCTGGGCCTGGTGGCCTGTGGCGCGACCATGCTGGTGCCGATCGCCACCTGGCAGCGCATGGGCTTCATGATGCTGCTGGGCGCCTTCGGCCTGCTGGTACTGGTGCTGGTGCCGGGTATCGGCCGTGAGGTGAACGGTTCGATGCGCTGGATCGGTTTCAGCTTCTTCAACGTCCAGCCTTCGGAAATCGCCAAGGTGTTCGTGGTCGTCTACCTGGCCGGTTACCTGGTGCGTCGGCAAACCGAGGTACGCGAGACCTGGATGGGCTTCTTCAAACCGTTCATCGTGCTGCTGCCCATGGCTGCCCTGTTGCTGATGGAGCCGGATTTCGGCGCCACCGTGGTAATGATGGGCGCCGCGGCGGCCATGCTGTTCCTGGGTGGGGTGGGGCTGTTCCGCTTCAGTCTGATGGTGGTGTTGGCGGTGCTGGCGGTGTTCGTACTGGTACAGGCGCAGCCGTACCGGATGGCGCGGCTTATTACCTTTACCGACCCCTGGTCCGACCAGTTCGGCTCGGGCTACCAGTTGACCCAGGCGCTTATCGCCTTTGGCCGTGGCGAGTGGCTGGGCGTTGGCCTGGGCAACAGCGTGCAGAAGCAGTTTTACCTGCCCGAGGCGCACACCGACTTCGTGTTCTCGGTATTGGCCGAAGAACTGGGCGTCGTCGGTTCGCTGGTGACCATCGCACTGTTCGTGTTCGTCACCGTGCGTGCCCTGTACATCGGCCTGTGGGCCGAGAAAGCCAAGCAGTTCTTTGCTGCGTATGTGGCCTTTGGCCTGGCCTTCCTGTGGATTGGCCAGTTCCTGATCAACATCGGCGTGAACGTCGGCCTGCTGCCGACCAAAGGCCTGACCCTGCCGTTCCTCAGTTACGGGGGCAGCTCGCTGGTGATCTGCTGCGCCTGCGTGGGCTTGTTGCTGCGCATCGAGTGGGAAAGCCGTACGCACCTGGGCAGCGAGGAACACGAATTCAGCGAAAGCGATTTTGCCGAGGAGACCAGTCATGGCCGCTGACGGCAAGAACGTATTGATCATGGCTGGCGGCACCGGGGGCCACGTGTTCCCGGCCCTGGCCTGCGCGCGGGAGTTCCAGGCGCGCGGTTACAGCGTGCACTGGCTGGGCACCCCGCGTGGCATTGAAAACGAGCTGGTGCCACAGGCTGGCTTGCCACTGCACCTGATTCAGGTCAGCGGCCTGCGCGGCAAAAGCAAACTGTCGCTGCTCAAGGCGCCGTTCACCCTGGTCAAGGCCGTGCTGCAGGCTCGGCGCATCATTCGCCAGCTCAAGCCGGTGTGCGTGCTGGGCTTTGGTGGCTACGTGACCGGCCCCGGCGGTGTGGCCGCGCGGTTGTGTGGTGTGCCGCTGGTGATCCACGAACAGAACGCGCGTGCAGGTACCGCCAATCGGCTGCTGGTGCCGCTCTCGGCGCGGGTCTGCGAAGCTTTCCCGAACACCTTCGAGGCCAGCGACAAGCGTCGTACCACCGGCAACCCGGTGCGCCCGGAGCTGTTCATGGATGCGCAACGCGCCCCCCTGGCCGAGCGCCGTGCACGCCTGTTGGTGCTCGGTGGCAGCCTGGGTGCGGAACCATTGAACAAATTGTTGCCTAAGGCCCTGTCCGAAGTGCCCGCCACCCTGCGGCCAGAGGTGTTCCACCAGGCCGGCAAGCAACACGCGCCGATTACCGCCGAGCGTTATCACGAGGCGGGCGTCGAGGCTCAGGTAGAGCCCTTTATCAAGGACATGGCCCAAGCCTATGGCTGGGCCGACATGGTGGTGTGCCGGGCCGGTGCCCTGACCGTCAGCGAGCTGGCGGCAGCAGGCCTGCCCTCGATGCTGGTGCCTTTGCCCCACGCCATCGACGATCACCAGACCCACAACGCCCAATATCTGGCCCGAGAAGGCGCTGCCTTCCTGATGCCACAAGCGACAACTGGCGCAGCGCAGCTCGCTGAACGCCTGAACGAGGTGCTGATGCAACCCGAAAAACTCAACGTCATGGCAGGCACCGCACGGCGCCTGGCCAAACCTGCCGCAACCAGCACCGTGGTCGATATCTGCCTGGAGGTGGCCCATGGTTGAGAGCCAGAAAGCCATGCCCCAACCGAAGATGGGCCGTATCCGCCGTATCCACTTCGTCGGTATCGGCGGCGTGGGCATGTGCGGCATTGCCGAAGTGTTGCTGAACCTGGGCTATGAAGTGTCCGGTTCCGACCTGAAAGCCTCGCCGGTTACCGAGCGCCTGGAATCGTTCGGTGCCGAGATCTTCGTCGGCCACCGCGCCGAGAACGCCGCCACCGCCGATGTGCTGGTGGTGTCCAGCGCCATCAACCCTGCCAACCCGGAAGTGGCCACTGCCCTGGAACGCCGTATTCCGGTAGTGCCGCGCGCCGAGATGCTCGCCGAGCTGATGCGCTACCGCCATGGTGTGGCCGTGGCCGGTACCCATGGCAAGACCACCACCACCAGCCTGCTGGCCTCGGTGTTCGCGGCCGGCGGCCTGGACCCGACCTTCGTCATCGGTGGCCGCCTGACCGCTGCCGGCACCAATGCCCAGCTGGGTACCAGCCGCTACCTGATCGCCGAAGCGGATGAAAGCGACGCCAGCTTCCTGCACCTGCAGCCGATGGTGGCCGTGGTCACCAACATCGACGCCGACCACATGGCGACCTACGAAGGTGACTTCAACAAGCTGAAGAAAACCTTCGTCGAGTTCCTGCACAACCTGCCGTTCTACGGCCTGGCCGTGATGTGCCTGGACGACCCGGTGGTGCGCGAGATCCTGCCGCAGGTGAAGCGCCCGACCGTAACCTATGGCTTCAGCGAAGAGGCCGACATCCGCGCCATCAACGTGCGCCAGCAGGGCATGCAAACGCACTTCACCGTGCTGCGTCGCGACCGCGAGCCGCTTGAGGTGTCGGTGAACATGCCCGGCAACCACAACGTGCTCAACGCCCTGGCCACCATTGCCATCGCCACTGACGAAGGCATCACCGACGAGGCCATCATCCAGGGGCTGTCTGGCTTCCAGGGTGTCGGTCGACGCTTCCAGGTGTATGGCGAACTGCCGGTCGAAGGCGGCAGCGTGATGCTGGTCGACGACTACGGCCACCACCCGACCGAAGTGGCGGCGGTGATCAAGGCCGTGCGCGGTGGCTGGCCAAGCCGCCGCCTGGTGATCGTCTACCAGCCGCACCGCTACAGCCGCACCCGCGACCTGTACGACGATTTCGTCCAGGTGCTGGGCGATGCCAACGTGTTGCTGCTGATGGAGGTCTACCCGGCCGGCGAAGAGCCGATCCCAGGTGCCGACAGCCGCCAGCTGTGCCACAGCATCCGCCAGCGCGGCAAGCTGGACCCGATCTACATCGAACGTGGCGCCGAGCTGGCACCGCTGGTGAAACCGCTGCTGCGCGCGGGTGACATCCTGATCTGCCAGGGTGCCGGTGATGTCGGCGGCTTGGCCCCGCAACTGATGAAAAGCCCGCTGTTCGCTGGCGCCAAGCAGGAGAAGTCGAAATGACCAGCGCCTACGAAAAGCTGCACTCGACCCTGGACGTCAAGGCGTTCGGCCGCGTCGCCGTGCTGTACGGTGGCAAGAGCGCCGAGCGTGAAGTGTCGCTGAAGTCCGGCGCTGCGGTGATCGATGCCCTGACCACTGCCGGTGTCGACGTGGTCGCCATCGATGTGGGCGACGACCTGCTCGACCGCCTGCAAAGCGAGAAGATCGACCGCGCCTTCATCATCCTCCACGGCCGTGGCGGTGAAGACGGCAGCATGCAAGGCCTGCTGGAGTGCCTGGGTATTCCCTACACCGGCAGTGGCATCCTTGCCTCGGCGTTGGCCATGGACAAGCTGCGCACCAAACAGGTGTGGCAGAGCCTGGGTATTCCAACCCCGCGCCACGCGGTATTGGCGAGCGAAAGCGATTGTTTGCAGGCCAGTACGGAACTGGGCTTCCCGCTTATCGTCAAACCCGCCCATGAAGGCTCTAGCATCGGCATGGCCAAGGTGAACAGCGCCCAGGAACTGGTTGCTGCCTGGCAGGACGCCGCCAAATACGATTCCCAGGTACTGGTGGAACAGTGGATCCACGGCCCGGAGTTCACCATCGCGGTCTTGCGCGGTCAGGTGCTGCCGCCGATCGCCCTGGGTACGCCGCATGTGTTCTACGACTACGACGCCAAGTACATCGCCAACGATACCCAGTACCGCATCCCGTGCGGCCTGGACAGTGTCAAGGAACAGGAACTGATCGACCTGACCGCACGCGCCTGCGATGCCATCGGCATCGAAGGCTGGGGGCGTCTGGACGTGATGCAGGACGAGCAGGGCCGGTTCTGGCTGCTCGAAGTCAACACCGCACCCGGCATGACTGATCATAGCCTGGTGCCCATGGCGGCCCGCGCGGCTGGCCTGGACTTCCAGCAACTGGTGCTGGCAATCCTGGCTGAAAGCGTGGCGACGCGAGGTTAATAACCATGCAAGGCGCGATGATACGTCAGCAGCAACCCGTTACCGGCCGTAGTAAGCCGGTGCCGCGTGGTGCCAGCCGGCTGGTGGCCGACGAGCCCGTATCGGCGCGCCTGCCGCGTCCAAGCCTGGGCGGCCTCAAACGCCTGCTGTGGCCGGTGCTGCTGGTGGCGGCCGGCTTTGGTGCCTATGAGGGTGCCATTCGCCTGATGCCCTATGCCGACCGGCCGATCACCAAGATCGACGTGCAGGGTGACCTCAGCTACATCAGCCAGCAATCGGTGCAGCAGCGTATCGCGCCCTACGTGGCGGCGAGTTTCTTCAGCGTCGACCTGCCGGCGATGCGTGCGGAACTCGAGCAGATGCCATGGATCGCCCACGCCGAAGTGCGCCGGGTGTGGCCCGACGAGGTGGTGATCCGCCTGGAAGAACAGCTGCCGGTGGCACGCTGGGGTGACGAAGCCTTGCTCAACAACCAGGGCCAGGCCTTTACCCCGCGTGAACTGGCCAACTACGAGCACCTGCCGCAGCTGGCCGGGCCGCAACGTGCTCAGCAACAAGTCATGCAGCAGTATCAGGTATTGAGCCAGATGCTGCGCCCCCTGGGCTTTTCCATCGCTCGCCTGGAGCTGCGCGAGCGAGGCAGCTGGTTCCTGACCACTGGCGCGAGCAGCGCCGGGCCAGGCATCGAGCTGCTGCTGGGGCGCGACCATCTGGTGGAGAAGATGCGCCGTTTCATTGCCATTTACGACAAGACACTCAAAGACCAGATCACCACTATCGCCCGCATTGATCTGCGTTATTCCAACGGACTTGCCGTTGGCTGGCGGGAACCGATTGCACCGACGACGGCCCAACCCGCCGTTGCGAAGAATTAGAGAGAGGCAGGACCATGGCAAACGCGCATAGCGGCAAAATGATCGTCGGGCTGGACATTGGCACCTCCAAGGTGGTGGCGCTGGTGGGCGAAGTGGGCGAAGACGGCACCCTGGAAATCGTCGGGATCGGCACCCATCCGTCCCGCGGCCTGAAGAAAGGCGTGGTGGTGAACATCGAGTCCACCGTGCAGTCGATCCAGCGCGCGGTGGAAGAAGCCCAGCTGATGGCCGGCTGCCGTATCCACTCGGCCTTCGTTGGCGTGGCCGGCAACCACATCCGCAGCCTGAACTCCCACGGCATCGTCGCCATCCGCGACCGCGAGGTGAGCCTGGCCGACCTGGAGCGCGTGCTCGACGCCGCCCAGGCAGTGGCCATCCCGGCCGACCAGCGCGTACTGCACACCCTGCCGCAGGACTACGTGATCGACAACCAGGAAGGCGTGCGCGAGCCACTGGGCATGTCGGGCGTGCGTCTGGAAGCCAAGGTTCACGTGGTCACCTGCGCAGTGAATGCGGCGCAGAACATCGAGAAGTGCGTACGCCGCTGTGGCCTGGAAATCGACGACATCATCCTCGAGCAGCTGGCCTCGGCGTACTCGGTGCTGACCGACGATGAAAAAGAGCTGGGCGTATGCCTGGTGGACATCGGTGGTGGCACCACCGACATCGCCATCTTCACCGAAGGCGCCATCCGTCACACCGCGGTCATCCCGATTGCCGGTGACCAGGTGACCAACGACATCGCCATGGCCCTGCGTACCCCTACCCAGTACGCCGAAGAAATCAAGATCCGCTACGCCTGCGCCCTGGCCAAACTGGCCGGTGCCGGCGAGACCATCAAGGTGCCGAGCGTGGGCGACCGCCCACCGCGCGAGCTGTCGCGCCAGGCCCTGGCCGAGGTGGTGGAGCCACGTTACGACGAGCTCTTCACCCTGATCCAGGCCGAGCTGCGCCGCAGCGGCTACGAGGACCTGGTGCCGGCCGGCATCGTCCTCACCGGCGGCACCGCGAAAATGGAAGGTGCCGTGGAACTGGCCGAGGAAATCTTCCACATGCCGGTACGCCTGGGCGTACCGCACAGCGTTCGGGGGCTGAGCGACGTGGTGCGCAACCCGATCTATTCCACCGGCGTGGGCCTGCTCACCTACGGTCTGCTGAAGCAGTCCGAGGACATGGTCCTGACCGGTAACAGCAACAGCAGCAACAACAGCTATGGCGATGAACCGAAGGCCCCAGTACTTGAGCGCTTCAAGAAGTGGGTCCAGGGCAACTTCTAAGTTTCAAAGCAGTAGTGGTAGGCGCAACAACTAGAGAACTGTAAGGAGAGGGAAAATGTTCGAGCTCGTAGACAACGTCCCGCAAAGCCCGGTCATCAAGGTGATCGGCGTTGGTGGTGGTGGCGGTAACGCCGTCAACCACATGGTCAAGAGCAGCATCGAAGGCGTGGAATTCATTTGCGCCAACACCGATGCTCAAGCGCTGAAAAACATCGGTGCGCGTACCATCCTGCAATTGGGCACTGGCGTGACCAAGGGCCTGGGTGCCGGTGCCAATCCGGAAGTCGGCCGTCAGGCCGCGCTGGAAGACCGTGAGCGCATCGCTGAGGTGCTGCAGGGCACCAACATGGTGTTCATCACCACTGGCATGGGCGGCGGTACCGGTACCGGTGCAGCGCCGATCATTGCCGAAGTGGCCAAGGAAATGGGCATCCTCACCGTAGCCGTGGTGACCCGTCCTTTCCCGTTCGAGGGCCGCAAACGTATGCAGATCGCCGATGAAGGCATCCGCATGCTGGCCGAAAGCGTCGACTCGTTGATCACCATCCCCAACGAGAAGCTGCTGACCATCCTGGGCAAGGATGCCAGCCTGCTGTCGGCGTTCGCCAAGGCTGACGATGTTCTGGCCGGTGCCGTGCGCGGTATCTCCGACATCATCAAGCGTCCGGGCATGATCAACGTCGACTTCGCCGACGTGCGTACCGTGATGGGCGAAATGGGCATGGCCATGATGGGTACTGGCTGCGCCAGCGGCCCGAACCGTGCGCGTGAAGCCACCGAGGCTGCCATCCGCAACCCGCTGCTGGAAGACGTCAACCTGCAGGGCGCCCGCGGCATCCTGGTGAACATCACCGCAGGCCCGGACCTGTCGCTGGGTGAATACTCCGATGTGGGTAGCATCATCGAGGCCTTCGCCTCTGACCACGCCATGGTCAAGGTCGGCACCGTGATCGACCCGGACATGCGCGACGAACTGCACGTGACCGTTGTGGCCACTGGCCTGGGCGCGCGCATCGAGAAGCCGGTCAAAGTGGTGGACAACACCCTGCAGACCGCTCAGCAGGCGTACGAAGCATCCAACCCTGCACCGGTTCGTCAGGAGCAGCCAGCGGTCAACTACCGTGACCTGGAGCGCCCGACCGTGATGCGCAACCAGGCCCATGCAGGTGCTGCCGCAGCCGCTAAACTGAACCCTCAGGACGACCTGGACTACCTCGATATCCCGGCTTTCCTGCGTCGTCAGGCTGATTAATGGAATTTATCAGGGGTATAAAGGTGATTGGTATTCATCAAAGGTTGGGTCTGTTATCATCCCCAGCCTTTGTTGATACCTGTTCGCAATTTGCGCTGAAGCGGCCAATGCCATGATTAAACAACGCACCCTGAAGAATACCATCCGTGCCACAGGTGTCGGTCTGCACTCCGGGGAGAAGGTTTACCTGACCCTCAAGCCTGCACCTGTTGACACCGGCATCGTCTTCCGCCGCGCCGACCTCGACCCTGTGGTCGAAATCCCTGCGCGTGCGGCCAACGTCGGCGAGACAACCATGTCGACGACGCTGGTCAACGGTGACGTCAAGGTCGATACGGTCGAGCACCTGCTCTCCGCCATGGCGGGCCTGGGCATCGATAACGCCTACGTCGAGCTCTCCGCCTCGGAAGTGCCGATCATGGATGGCAGCGCCGGTCCTTTTGTATTCCTGATTCAGTCTGCCGGCCTGGAAGAACAGGACGCAGCCAAGAAGTTCATCCGCATCCTGCGTGAGGTAACCGTGGAAGAGGGCGACAAGCGCGCCACGTTCCTGCCTTTCGAAGGGTTCAAGGTGAGCTTCGAGATCGACTTCGATCACCCGGTCCTCAAGGGCCAGACCCAGAGTGCAGTCGTCGACTTTTCCAGCACCTCGTTCGTGAAGGAAGTCAGCCGCGCCCGCACCTTCGGTTTCATGCGTGACATCGAGTACCTGCGCAAGCACAACCTTGCGCTGGGCGGCAGTGTCGAGAACGCCATCGTCGTCGACGAAACGGGTGTGCTTAACGAAGACGGCCTTCGTTCCGATGACGAATTCGTCAAGCACAAGATCCTCGACGCCATTGGCGACCTCTATCTGCTGGGCAACAGCCTGATCGGCGAGTTCAAGGGCTACAAGTCCGGCCACGCGCTGAACAACCAGCTGCTGCGCAAGCTGATTGCCGAAACCGATGCCTGGGAAGTGGTCACTTTCGAAGATGCCAGCACGGCACCGATCTCGTACATGCGCCCTGTTGCGGCCGTGTAAGTTCGAACACTCTCTCTAGTGTTGTAATCAAGGCCACCTTCGGGTGGCCTTTTTTATGCCTTGCTGTTGGCGTGGGCAGCCAACCGTTCCAGTGCGGCACGTAGCTTGGGGTCGGTGATGCCCTCGGCGGTGTCGCGCAGGCTCTCGGCGGCGCTGTTCGAGAGTTCGGCAGCATGCCCGCCGCGCTTGGCCGGCACCAGCGGCGGCTGCACCTTGTACAGGATGCGCCGGAGGTTGCCGAAGGCTTCCATGGCCTGCAATGCCGCCAGCAGGCGTTTTTGCTGGTAGCGCAGGCGCGTTGCCCAATGGCCGTCGGTTACCACCAGCAGCAAGGTGCCATCGCGCCAGGAGGCGACATGGCAGTGCTCGCGGGCAGCCGGTTGCAGCTGGCTTTCCAGCAGGCGCTGCAGGTGCTCCAGGCGCTCGGCCTGGTTCAGCAGCAGGCGCAGCGGGCGCACCTGGCGGAGCAGGGCGGAAGGTGGCTGGGCGGGGGAGGGTTTGTAGGCCATGGGGTATGCATGAGGTTACGTGGTCAGCAGTTTAACACCTCTATAGCCTGCACCGGCCTGTTCGCGGGCAGCAGAAGATAAGACTAATTCTCGATACCTTTCATGTTGCCAAGCCTTGAACTCAGGGAAAATGCCCCTATCTAAGACAAGCCCCCGCCAAAACGCTGTAATAGCATCGTGGAAATCCACCACTTTCCTCACCATCGTTTCCGGGTAGAATGCTCGTTCGCATGCGGCCTCAGGGCTGCACGGGCGACTCATGGGGCCGCCCTCCATCCCTACGTGTGGAAGATCCTGCCGATATGTTTGCGCCTTTGTTAAAGAAACTTTTTGGAAGCAAGAACGAGCGTGAAGTGAAACGCATGCTCAAGACGGTGAGTATCGTCAATGCCTTCGAAGAGAAGATGGTGGCCCTCTCCGACGAACAGCTGCGGGGCAAGACCGCAGAGTTCAAGGAGCGTTTGGCCAAAGGCGAGACACTGGACCAATTGCTGCCTGAAGCCTTCGCCGTGGCCCGTGAGGCCGGCAAACGCGTGATGGGCATGCGCCACTTCGACGTGCAGCTGATCGGCGGCATGACCCTGCACGAGGGTATGATCGCAGAAATGCGCACCGGTGAAGGCAAGACCTTGGTCGGTACCCTGGCCGTGTATCTCAACGCACTGTCCGGCAAGGGTGTGCATGTGGTCACCGTCAACGACTACCTGGCCCGCCGTGACGCCAACTGGATGCGCCCGCTGTACGAATTCCTCGGCCTGTCGGTCGGAATCGTCTCGGCGTTCCAGCCGCCGGAAGAAAAGCGCGCGGCCTATGCGTCCGACATCACCTACGGCACCAACAACGAATTCGGTTTCGACTACCTGCGCGACAACATGGCGTTCAGCCAGGACGAGAAGTTCCAGCGTGAACTGAACTTCGCCGTGATCGACGAAGTCGACTCCATCCTCATCGACGAAGCGCGCACCCCGCTGATCATTTCTGGCCAGGCCGAAGACAGCTCCAAGCTGTACATCGAGATCAACCGCCTGATCCCGCGCCTGACCCAGCACATCGAGGAAGTGGAAGGCCAGGTTACCCAGGAAGGCCACTTCACCATCGACGAGAAGAGCCGTCAGGTCGAACTGAACGAAGCCGGTCACCAGTACATCGAGGAAATGCTCACCCAGGCCGGCCTGCTGGCCGAGGGCGAGAGTCTGTACTCGGCGCACAACCTGGGCCTGTTGACCCACGTCTACGCTGGCCTGCGCGCGCACAAGCTGTTCCACCGCAACGTCGAGTACATCGTCCAGGACGGCCAGGTACTGCTGATCGACGAACACACCGGTCGTACCATGCCGGGTCGTCGCCTGTCCGAGGGCCTGCACCAGGCCATCGAAGCCAAAGAGAACCTGAACATCCAGGCCGAGAGCCAGACCCTGGCTTCGACCACGTTCCAGAACTACTTCCGCCTGTACACCAAGCTGTCCGGCATGACCGGTACCGCTGACACTGAAGCGTTCGAGTTCCAGTCGATCTACGCCCTCAACGTGATGGTCATTCCGCCGAACAAACCACTGGCGCGTAAAGACTTCAACGACCTGGTGTACCTGACCGCCGACGAGAAATACGCTGCGATCATCGCTGACATCAAGGAAAGCATGAAGCAGGGCCGGCCGATCCTGGTGGGTACCGCGACCATCGAAACGTCCGAGCACATGTCGAACCTGCTCAAGAAGGAAGGCATCGACCACAAGGTACTGAACGCCAAGTACCACGAGAAGGAAGCCGAGATCATCGCGCAAGCCGGTGCCCCGGGTGCGCTGACCATCGCCACCAACATGGCCGGCCGTGGTACCGACATCCTGTTGGGTGGTAACTGGGAAGCCGAAGTGGCCGCCCTGGAAAACCCGACCGCCGAGCAGATCGCGCAGATCAAGGCCGACTGGCAGAAGCGTCACCAGCAGGTGATCGAAGCCGGTGGCTTGCATGTGATCGCCTCCGAACGCCACGAATCGCGCCGTATCGATAACCAGCTGCGGGGCCGTTCCGGCCGTCAGGGCGACCCGGGTTCCAGCCGCTTCTACCTGTCGCTGGAAGACAGCCTGATGCGCATCTTCGCCTCTGACCGGGTGAAGAACTTCATGAAGGCACTGGGCATGCAGTCGGGCGAGGCCATCGAGCACCGCATGGTCACCAACGCCATCGAGAAGGCCCAGCGCAAGGTCGAAGGCCGCAACTTCGACATCCGTAAGCAATTGCTCGAATACGACGACGTGGCCAACGAGCAGCGCAAGGTGATCTACCACATGCGCAACAGCCTGCTGGCCGCCGAAAACATCGGCGACACCATCGTCGAATTCCGCAAGGAAGTGCTGGACGCTACCATCAGCCAGCACATCCCGCCGCAGTCGCTGCCCGAGCAGTGGGATGTGGCCGGCCTGGAAGCGTCGCTGGCCAGCGACTTCGCCATGAAGTTGCCGATCCAGCAGTGGCTCGACGAGGACGATCACCTCTACGAAGAGACCCTGCGCGAGAAGCTGCTGAACGAAATCACCACGGCCTACACCGAGAAGGAAGACCAGGCCGGTATCGACGCCCTGCGTACCTTCGAGAAGCAGATCCTGCTGCGCGTGCTGGACGACCTGTGGAAAGACCACCTGTCGACCATGGACCACCTGCGTCACGGTATTCACCTGCGCGGCTATGCGCAGAAGAACCCGAAGCAGGAATACAAGCGCGAGTCGTTCACCCTGTTCCAGGAGCTGCTCGAGTCGATCAAGCGCGACACCATCCGCGTGCTGTCGCACGTTCAGGTTCGCCGCGAAGACCCGGCCGAGGAAGAAGCCCGTCTGCGCCGCGAGGCCGAGGAACTGGCCAGCCGCATGCAGTTCCAGCATGCCGCTGCACCGGGCCTGGAAAGCGAGCAACTGAGCGAAGAAGGTGCCGAAGTGGCAGTAGCCTCGGCGCCGGTGCGCAACGACCAGAAACTGGGCCGCAACGAGCCGTGCTGGTGTGGTTCGGGCAAGAAGTTCAAGCATTGCCATGGCCAGATCGAGTGATCTGACCTGATTGCTGTATCGTGACAACCCTGGGGGCCGCATTGCGGCCCCCTTTTTCCATATTCACCGTTTTCTAGGAGCGCTCTAATGGCTGTTGGTCTTGGTCCTTTGCCCACCCTGCACCCGGTTCCGGGTTTTGAACTCGGCATCGCTTCTGCCGGCATCAAGCGCCCTGGGCGCAAGGACGTGGTGGTGATGCGCTGTGCCGAAGGCTCCAGCGTGGCCGGTGTGTTCACCCTCAACGCGTTCTGCGCAGCGCCGGTGATCCTGTCCAAGCAGCGTGTACAGGGCACCGTGCGTTACCTGCTGACCAATACCGGTAATGCCAACGCCGGTACCGGCGCGCCAGGCCTGGCGGCTGCCGAGCGCACCTGCGCCAAGCTGGCCGAACTGGCTGGCGTGCCGGCCGAGTCGGTCCTGCCGTTCTCCACCGGCGTGATCGGTGAGCCGCTGCCGGTCGAGAAGATCGAAGGTGCACTGCAGGCCGCCCTCGACAACCTGTCGGAAAACCACTGGGCAGAAGCCGCAACCGGCATCATGACCACCGACACCCTGCCCAAGGGTGCCAGCCGCCAGTTCCAGCACGATGGCGTGACCGTGACTGTCACCGGTATCAGCAAGGGTGCAGGCATGATCCGCCCGAACATGGCCACCATGCTCGGCTACATCGCCACCGACGCCAAGGTTGCCCCGGCGGTGCTCAAGGACCTGATGCTGGACGGCGCCAACAAGTCGTTCAACCGCATCACCATCGACGGCGACACCTCGACCAACGACTGCTGCATGCTGATCGCCACCGGCAAGGCCAACCTGCCGGAAGTCAGCGAAGCCAGCGGCGCGCTGTTCGAAGCGCTGAAAAAGGCGGTGTTCGAAGTGTGCATGGAGGTGGCCCAGGCCATCGTTCGTGACGGCGAAGGTGCTACCAAGTTCGTGACCGTGCAGGTCAACGGCGGTGGCAACCACCAGGAATGCCTGGACGTCGGCTACGCCGTGGCCCACTCGCCGCTGATCAAGACTGCACTGTTCGCCTCCGACCCGAACTGGGGCCGTATCCTCGCGGCTGTTGGCCGTGCGGGCGTGCCGGAGCTGGATGTGAGCCTGATCGACGTGTACCTGGACAGCGTGTGCATCGCCAGCCAAGGCGGCCGCAGCCCAAGCTACACAGAAGCGCAAGGTTCGGCAGTGATGGCCCAGGAAGAGATCACCATTCGTATCGAGCTGGGCCGTGGTGCGTGCAGCGAAACCATCTGGACCACCGACCTGTCCCACGAATACGTGAAGATCAACGCCGAGTACCGTACTTGATGTACTGATCCTAAGGCCTCTTCGCGGGCAAGCCCTCTCCCACAGGTTTTGCACTGCCTGTAGGGGCGGTGCGGTCCCTGTAGGAGCGGGCTTGCCCGCGAAAGGCTGCGTAGCAGCCTGCGGGTTTTGCAATACAAACCTGATGGAGCCGAACCATGAGCTATCACCTGATCATCGGCGACAAGCTGTATTCCTCCTGGTCGCTGCGTGGCGCCCTGGCCCTCGAGCTGGCTGGCGTGCCCTACGAAGAAACCCTGATCAAACTCAACCAGCCTGACACCCGTCAGCGCATCCTTGCATTCTCCGCCACTGGCAAGGTACCGCTGCTCAAGACCGAGCACGGTGTGATCGCCGACTCCCTGGCGATTGGCGAATACCTCAACGAACAGCACCCTGACGCGCAACTGTGGCCCGCCGATGTCGCTGCCCGTGCCCAGGCCCGTTCTGCCTGCGCGCAGATGCACAGCGGTTTCTTTGCCCTGCGCGGCGCCATGCCGTTCGACTTGTCGCGTGACAGGGCCCTGGACGAAGTGCCACTGGACGTGCAAGTCGACATCGACCGTATCGTCGCGCTGTGGGCCGAATGCCGCGTGGTGGCCAAGGACAACGGCCCGTTCCTGTTTGGCAAGCCGAGCCTGGCCGATGCCTTCTTTGCCCCGGTGGCCGTGCGCCTGCGCACCTACCGCGTGGCGGTGCCGCCAGAGGCGGCCGCCTACATCGAGACCATTTATCAGTGGCCAGCCTTCAAGGCTTGGCAACAGGCTGGCCTGGCGGAGCGTGAAGGGTGAAACGGATTCATGTAGTAGCTGCCGTGATTCGCGGCAATGACGGCCGTATTCTGATCGCACGCCGGGCGGATACCCAGCACCAGGGCGGCCTGTGGGAGTTTCCCGGCGGCAAGGTAGAAGCGGGCGAAAGCGTGGAAGCGGCGCTGGCCCGTGAGCTGCGCGAAGAACTGGGCATCGAGGTGACCCGTTCGCGTGCGCTGATCAAGGTCAGCCATGATTACCCGGACAAGCAGGTGCTGTTGGACGTGCGCGAGGTCGACGCGTTCACCGGCGAACCCCATGGCGCCGAAGGGCAGCCGCTGGAATGGGTGGCCCCGCGCGACTTGCCGCAGTACGAATTCCCGGAGGCCAACAAGCCGATCGTTGCCGCTGCGCGCCTGCCGGACCAATACCTGATTACCCCGGATGGCCTGGAAGTGCCGCAGATGCTCAAGGGCATCCAGAAGGCGGTGGCCAGCGGTATTCGGCTGATCCAGCTGCGTGCCCCGGACATGTACGACCCCAAGTACCGCGATGTGGCGGTGGATGCGGTCGGGCTGTGTGCGGGTAAGGCACAGCTGATGCTCAAGGGGCCGCTGGAGTGGCTGGGTGACTTCCCCTCGGCGGGGTGGCACCTGACGGCGGCGCAGTTGCGCAAGTACGCGGCCAAGGGCCGGCCATTCCCCAAGGAACGTTGGCTGGCAGCGTCGTGCCACAGCGCTGAGGAGCTGGCGCTGGCGGAGCAGATGGGCGTGGACTTTGTCACCTTGTCGCCCGTGCAGGCGACCCAGACTCATCCCGAGGCGGTGCCATTGGGCTGGGATGAGGCGCAGCGGTTGATTGCCGGGTTCAACAAACCGGTCTACCTGCTGGGTGGGGTAGGGCCGGGTGAGCGCGAGCAGGCTTGGGAAGCCGGGGCACAAGGTGTGGCCGGGATCCGGGCGTTCTGGCCTGAAATCTGAGTAATTGGGGCCGCTCTGCGGCCCATCGCCGGCAAGCCAGCTCCCACCTCGACCCCATGGGGCTCAAGCCCTGTGGAACACCTGTGGGAGCTGGCTTGCCGGCGATGGGCTGCAAAGCAGCCCCAGCAATATCAGCCTTTTGGTTTCTCAGCAGGCTGCCACAGAACCTCAGCCACCCCCTGCCGCCGGCCAATGATCCGCGCCGCCACAAACAGCAGATCAGATAGCCGGTTGATATACGCCAACCCAACCCCCTCCAACGCCTCAACTGCATTCAACTGCTGACAGCGCCGTTCAGCACTACGCGCCAAGCATCGGCACACATGCGCCTGTGCCACCAGCGCCGAACCACTGGGCAAGATGAAGTTCTTCAACGGCCCCAGCTCTTCATTCCACACATCGATAGCCGCCTCCAGCCGCTCGACCTCCGCCAGGTTCAGCGCCTGGTAACTCGGCATTGCCAACTCGCCCCCCAGGTCGAACAAGCGGTGCTGACACGGCGCCAGCACGGCGCTCACCTCATCCAGCCCTTGCTCGGCCAACCCCGCCAGCAGCACGCCCAACTGGCTGTTCAGGCTGTCCACCTCGCCAATCGCCTCGATCCGCGGGTGGTCCTTGGGTACCCGGCGACCGTCGCCCAGGCCGGTTTCGCCCTTGTCGCCGGTGCGGGTGTAGATCTTCGACAGGCGGTAGCCCATGTCACTTCTCCGTATTGGCCGGCGCCGCCGGCTGGCCGAGGGGCAGGCGCAGGGTAAAGCAGGTGCCCTGGCCGGGCGTGGACTGCACTTCCATCTGCCCCTTATGGTTATTGGTGATGATGAAGTACGAGACCGACAGGCCCAACCCGGTGCCCTGGCCAATTTCCTTGGTGGTGAAAAACGGCTCGAAGGTGCGCTTGCGCACCGCCTCGGGCATGCCGACGCCGTTGTCCTCGACTTGAATTTCCGCCCAAGGCGGATTCAGCCGCGTGCGCAGGGTTATACGCCCGGGTTCACTCGGCTGAGGGCGCAGGTGGATGGCCTGGGCGGCGTTTTTCAGCAGGTTGAGCAGTACCTGCTCCAGTTCGTTGGCCGTGCAGGGCACCGGGCCCAGTGTGGGGTCGAACTGGCGCACGATGGCCTGGCCCTTGAAGTCGAAACCGATGGTGAGGTCGAAGTCGTTGCTGGCAATTTCCACCGCCTGGTCGATCAGGGCCGGCAGGTCGCACGGCACCAGCTGGCGGTTGCTGCGGCGGCTGAAACTGAGCATGTGCGTGACGATCTTGGCGGCCCGCGCGCCGGCCTGCTGGATACCGTCCAGCAATTGCGGCACTTCGCGGCTGGCCAGGTAACGGTTGACCGTTGGCAGGTCGATACCCAGCTCTTCGGCCTGTTCCTGGTTGCGCGGCAGCTCTGGTGACAGGCGCCGGCGGATGTTCTGCACGTTGTGCAGGATGGCACCCAGCGGGTTGTTGATCTCGTGGGCCATGCCGGCAGCCAGGCCACCGACTGAAAGCATTTTCTCCGACTGCACCATCATCTCTTCCAACGACAGCCGCTGGGTGATGTCGTCGATGCGGATCACCACGCCGCGCCCGCCGCCGCCGGTCAGCGGGTAGAAGGTCAGGGCGTAGTGGCGAAGGTCATCGCCCTTGGGCCAGGTGACCCGCTCGATCTTCGCCACCCGGTGCTTCTCGACCGTTTCCTTCAGTTGCGGAAGGAATGGCTTGAGCGGCTCGAAGGCGATGAATACCGGTTGGTTCAGGGCTTCGTCCAGTGGTGTGCCGGAGAGTACCGTGGCTTCGTGGTTCCACTGCGTCACGTAAAGCTGTTCGTCGAGGGCGATCAGCGCCGAGGGCATCGAGTCGATGATGCTGTTGAGGTAGTTCTGGAAGCCCGTGAGCTTTTTCTCGATCTTGCTGCGTACCTGTACTTCCAGCTCCAGCTTGCGGTTGGTGTGGCGGGTTTCCTCGGCCAGGCCCTGGGCCTGGTCATAGGCATCCTGGAACTCGTCGCGGGCGCGCTTGAGCTGCTGCTCGCGGGCTTCGATGCGTGACAGCATGGTGTTGAAGGCATCGGCCAGGCTGCCGATTTCATCGTCGTTGCCGCGCCGGGCGCGCAGGGCGTAGCTTTCTTCGCGGGTGACCTGGCGGCTGAGCTCTTCAAGCTGGTTGATCGGCTGGGTAATCAGGCGCTTGATCTGCCGGGCGATGACGATCCACAGCAGGATACTGAACACCAGGATGCCCAGGCTGGCGCTGAGGGTGCCGGTGTAGAAGGCGGTGGGCAGCTCGCTGCTGGCCACCAGCAGCAGGTGCGCCGGCGGGTTGGCGTCGCGCGGGATGCGGATCAGCTGGGTGCTGCGAAACTCCATCAGGCGCCAGCCGTCGATGTTGCGAAAGCGCTTGGGCAGGGTTAGCGGATCGCCATGCTGCAGTTGCGCCAGCATACGGCCATCGCCACCGTAGACGGCGGCCGCACGCAATGGCGTGTAGCTGTCCAGCTCCTTGAGCAGGGCGTTGGCGGTTTCTGCGGTGTCACCCGCGCGGGCGGCAAGCTGCGGGTTGGCCACCAGCCGCCCGATAGTCTGCAGCGCCTGCGGGGCCATGCTCTCCTGGGTGATCCAGTAGGCGGCACTGATGAAGGTGAGGTTGGCCACCAGCAGGATGGTCACCAGCAATACCAGCAGGGCCGCCAGCAGCTTCTGCCCGACCGGGAGGTTTTCCAGGCGTTGGCGCAAGGTCATGGGCTAGGCAATGTCCGTATCCGGTTGAAGGGCCGCATCAGTCGCAGGGCAAGCCACGTGTGCGCAAGTTATCGACCAGGCACTGCAGCAAGTGTTCAAGCTGCGGCAATTGCAGGCCATGGCGCCCGGCTGCGCGGCAGGCATGGCCGAGCAGGTAATGCACCTCGGTGCGTCGGCCTGCACGCACGTCCTGGTACATGGAAGAGTAGTTGGCTGCGGTGGCGAGGATCACCCGTTGCACTTCTTCGTCCAGCTCGACTGCTGCTTGCGGTTGGCCGCAGCGGCGCAGCAATTCGGCCAGTTCGGTGCACAGCGCGTCAACTTCGCCCAGGTGCCCCAGCAGCCCGCCGTTCTGGCAGTCGTGCAGCACGGTCAGCGGGTTGATGGCGCAGTTGAGCGCCAGTTTGCGCCACAGGCGGGTGAGGATGTCCACGGTCCATTCAGCGGGGATGCCTGCGTCATGCAGGTCATCGAACCAGGCGGGGATGGTCGGGTTGCGCGGGTCACCCAGCCAGTTGAAACCGTGGCCGGCAAAGCGCACCTGCCAGTCACCTTCGCGGAACGCCCCTTCGGTGCTGGACGCGAAGATGCAGCGTGCATGGGGCACCAGGTCGGCCACATCGTCCTGGCTGCCCAGGCCGTTCTGCAGCAACACCACGTCGGCACCCTCGGCCAGTCGGTGTGCCACACCGGCAATGGCCGGGGCGGCATCGTAGGCCTTGCAGGCCACCAGCAGGCGGTGGATGGGGCCTTGCGCCTGCGCGGTTTCGGCAGGAATGGCGTAGTGGTGGGGCTGGTCCTGTTCGACCAAGGTCAGGCCGCCGGCTTGCTGGTAGGCCTGCAGCCGTTGACCGTCCCGCAGGATCAGGCGCACAGCTTTGCCTGCGCGTGCCAGGCGGCAGGCCCACAGGCTGCCCAGGCTGCCGGCGCCGAGAATATGCCAGGTGCTGCTCATATGCGTTTCGCAACCCGTTATAATGAGCCCGCATTTTAACCGTCAAACCCAGCGCGCTCCATCTTCAGCCTGAGCGCGCTTTTATTTTGGGAGAACAACCATGCCTTCGTTCGACGTGGTATCGGAACTGGACAAGCACGAAGTGCAGAACGCGGTCGACAACGCCATCAAGGACCTGGACCGCCGCTACGACCTCAAGGGCAAGGGCACCTTCGAGTTCAAGGACAAAGAGCAGACCGTGATGCTCACCGCCGAGGAAGAATTCCAGCTCGAAGCCATGCTGGAAATCCTGCGCCTGGCACTGGTCAAGCGCAAGATCGACGTGAAATGCCTGGAAACCAAAGACCCGTACGCCTCCGGCAAGGAAAAGAAACAGGAAGCCAAGTTCCGCGAAGGCATCGACAAGGACCTGGCCAAGAAGATCGTCGCCACCATCAAGGATGGCAAGCTGAAAGTGCAGGCCGCCATCCAGGGCGAGCAAGTGCGCGTGACCGGCAAGAAGCGTGACGACCTGCAGGAAGCCATCGCCCTGCTGCGCACCAAGGAATTCGACATGCCGCTGCAGTTCAACAACTTCCGCGACTGATGCAGGTAATGCCCGGAACCCCGATGGCCAAATGATGTCCATCGGTTCCATGGCCGCGTTGTGGGTTGCGGCCGGTTTTACCGTGTACATGCCTTCAGGCATCAGGAGATGAATATGGATTTGAACGCTGAAGTCGATCAGCTCGTCCGCCAGTCCCAGACGTGGATCCCGTTGATCATGCAATACGGCAGCCGCCTGCTGTTGGCGCTGCTGACACTGGCCATTGGCTGGTGGCTGATCAACCGGGTCAGCACGCGCCTGGGCAAGCTGGCCGGGTTGCGCGCCGATGCGGCCCTGCAAGGGTTTATCAGCACCTTGTCGAACATTGTGCTGAAGGTGCTGCTGTTCGTCAGCGTGGCGTCGATGATCGGCATCGAGACCACCTCGTTCGTCGCGGCTATCGGTGCCGCAGGCCTGGCGATCGGCCTGGCGCTGCAGGGTAGCCTGGCAAACTTCGCGGGTGGGGTGTTGATCCTGATGTTCCGCCCGTTCCGCATCGGTGACTGGATCGAGGCGCAGGGTGTGGCGGGTACGGTCGACAGCATCCAGATCTTCCACACCGTGCTGCGCACCGGTGACAACAAGACAGTGATCATGCCCAACGGCAGCCTGTCCAACGGCATCATCACCAACACCAACCGCCAGCCGACGCGCAAGGTGGTGTTCGATGTGGGCGTGGACTACGAGGCCGACCTGCAAAAGGCCCGCAACGTATTGCTGGAGCTGGCGCAGGACCCGCGCGTGTTGCCCGACCCGGCACCGCAGGCGGTGATTTCGACCCTGGGTGACAGCTCGATCACCGTGTCGTTGCGCCTGTGGGTCAAGACCGCCGATTACTGGGATGTAATGTTCATGCTCAACGAGCATGCGCGTGACCGACTGAAGGCTGAAGGGATCGATATTCCGTTTCCGCAGCGGGTGATTCGCGTGGTGCAGGAGACTGCAACGCAGTAACACCGCATTGAAACCGGGGCGCAACGCCCCGGTTTTTACACTTGTTCACAGCAATATCCCGCTATTTCTGGCATATAGCCTGACCCCTCCTGCCACACCCGATACGCCATCATGAAACCACTGCTCTACATCACCCCCCTGCGCGCCTTGTTGTTCGGCCTCACCCTTGCCCTGTTCGAGCTGCTGACCTACCTGGCCAGCGACGCGGTCATGCCGGCCATGCCGGTGGTGGTGGGCGACCTGAACGCCAGCCCCGAATACATCCCCCATGCCCTCAACCTGTACCTGCTGGGGGGCGTGGTGCTGCAATGGCTGATCGGCCCGCTGGCCGACCGTTATGGCCGGCGCCCGCTGTTGCTGGCTGGCTGCGCGTTCTTCGGCCTCGCCTGCCTGGCCACGTTCTGGGTCCACGACATCGGCCTGTTCAACCTGCTGCGCCTGTTGCAGGGCATTGGCCTGGGCTTCGTGGTCACGGTCAGCTACCCGGCCTTGAACGAAGCGTTCAGCGAGGCTGATGCGGT
The DNA here is from genome assembly GCF_002992185.1 of Pseudomonas sp. LLC-1. Lineage (NCBI taxonomy): Bacteria > Pseudomonadati > Pseudomonadota > Gammaproteobacteria > Pseudomonadales > Pseudomonadaceae > Pseudomonas > Pseudomonas sp. LLC-1. Next base: position 223,706 of record NZ_LUVY01000006.1, read on the forward strand.
GCGCATGATGGCCCTGCTGGCCAACATCGCCTTGCTGTCGCCGTTGCTTGGGCCGCTGGTGGGTACCTTGCTGCTGCAGTGGCTGGATTGGCGCTGGCTGTTCGTGGCCTTTGCCATCGGTGCGGTGCTGGCCTGGGTGCTGTTGTACCGGTTGATGCCGGAAACGCTGGGCGTGGAGCGCCGTGACGGTTCACGCCTGGCGTTTACACCGATTCATCTGCTGCCACTGCTGGCAGGCTACGGCCAGTTACTGAGCAATCGCCGCTTCGTTGCCGGCAGCGCTGCCCTAGGCCTGGTTGGTTTGCCACTGATCGGCTGGATCGGCCTGTCGCCGGTGTTGCTGATTCACGATGAGGGGCTGAGCACAATGGAATACGCCTTGTGGCAGCTGCCGGTATTTGGCGGGCTGATCCTGGGCAACCTGATCATCAACCGCATCGCCGACCGCTACCCGCTGCCGGCCCTGGTGCGTGGTGCACTGTGGCCCTACCTGGCCGGCCTGTGCCTGATGGTGCTGGCGACCTGGTACTGGCCGAGCGTGACCAGCGTAGTGGCGGGCATGTCGCTGTACGCACTGGGGCTGGGTGTAGCCAACGCCGTGCTGTACCGCATGACGTTGTTCTCCAGCGAGCAGAGCAAGGGCCTGGTGTCGGCCATGCTGGGGATGATCACCATTGCCTTGCTGGGCTTGGGCGGGGCAGTGCTGGCCATGATCGGCGCCGGGGCCAGCTTGTTGCACTTTGCCTTGGCGGCAGGTGTGGCGGGGGCACTGGCGCTGTGGCCGCTGTGGTTTGTGGTGGGTGGGCGGCCTGGGGAAGGGGCTGTCGCTCAGTAATCTTTATTGCCTGTTCTGGCCCTATCGCCGGCAAGCCAGATCAGGCGCTACAAATCTATCAGGGCCGCTCGGCCGCTGATCCTTCCTCTGTCACCGGCGTCCCCCGCCCAGCCTCCTGCCGCCACTGCAGGGCGATCAGGATCAGCGTCGGCACACCCAGCAAAGCGGTAATCAGGAAGAAGTCGTGGTAGCCGAACTTCTCCACCATCACCCCCGAATACCCGCCGATCAACCTTGGCAACAACAGCATGATCGAACTGAGCAGCGCGTACTGGGTCGCCGAGAACTTCAGGTTGGTCAGGCTTGACAGGTAGGCGACGAAGGCCGAAGTGGCCATGCCGGAGCTGAAGTTGTCCAGCGAGATGGTCACCACCAGCATTTCCAGGTTCGGGCCCATGTCGGCCAGCATCAGGAACAGGATGTTGGTGCCGGCCGAAGCTACGCCGCCGATGAACAGGATCGGCATGATGCCGAAGCGCACGATCAGCAGCCCGCCAACCCCGGCGCCGACCAGGGTCATGATCAGGCCGAAGATCTTGCTGACGCTGGCGATCTGGTCCTTGGTGAAGCCCATGTCGATGTAAAACACGTTGGCCATCACACCCATCACCGTGTCCGACATGCGATAGGTGGCGATCAGGCCGAGCAGCAACAGCGCCTGCCAGCGGTAGCGGGTGATGAAGTCGTTGACTGGCGTCAGCACCGGGGCCAGGCCGCGACGGCCAAGGCTCGACAAGCACGCCCAGGTCAGCAGTACGTAAAGGATCAGGCGCAGGAACGCACGGTCTTCCAGCAGCAGGTCAAGCGGCGTGGCATCACCGGAAATGACGCTGGACCAGCCGGTATTGAACATCTGGGTAAAGCTGGCCGGTACCGACACCAGCAGGATGATCAGCACGAACACCGAGGCCATCTGGTGCACCAGGCCGTAGCGCGCTGCCGACAGCTGGGTGCGCAAGGGCACCGGCGGTTCGCGCATGACCAGGGTCGTGAACAGGGCGGGCAGCATCATGACCCCGAACATCACATAGGTGCCGGCCCAGGCCTTGTGCAGGTAGCTGAAACCGGTGGAGCCGAACCACTCGGCGAAGAACAGGGCGCCGGCCGTGGCGAGCAGGGCGGCCACCCGGTAGCCAGCCATGTAACTGGCAGCCAGCGCGGCCTGGCGTTGATCGTCAGCGATTTCCAGGCGGTAGGCGTCAACAGCAATGTCCTGGGTGGCCGATGCGAAGGCCACCAGCACGGCCATGGCGATCAGCCACGACAGGTGCTGTTGCGGGTCGCACAGGCTCATGCCGACCAGGCCGATGACCACCAGCGCTTGCGACAACAGCAGCCACGAACGACGCCGACCCAGGCCACCCAACAGGGGCAGGCGCCATTGGTCGAGCAGCGGCGACCACACCCACTTGAAGGCGTAGGCCAGGCCGATCAGGCTGGCGTAGCCGATGGTCTCGCGGGCAACACCGGCTTCGCGCAACCACACGGACAGGGTGGAGAACACCAGCATGTAGGGCAGGCCGGCGGCAAAGCCGAGCAGCAAAAGTACCAAGGTTGACGGGCTGGCATAGGCAGCAAGCGCAGCGCGCCAGGTTTTACGGGGCATGGGCCAACATCTGCCTCAAGTTTGCGAAAACAAAGCGCGCACTCTAACCGCTGTGCTCCATTGGGCGCCAGCCATGGCGCGTCATATCCACACGATTGTTGGTTACATTCACACCTTCCGCGCGTAATCGCGCCCGTTGTTCATCCCCCGACGGGGTACCCAATGCCAGGCTCAGCCGGCCGCCTGCGCCGAGCACCCGGTGCCAGGGCAGGCGGGTGTCCGCAGGCAACTGCCCGAGGGTGCGCCCGACCCAACGCGCTGCACGGCCAAGGCCCGCCAGCTCGGCCAGTTGGCCATAGCTCACCACCTTGCCGGAAGGCACCTGGCCCAGTACTGAATATAGCGCCGTTCGTCGGCCCTCGGCGGATTCGAGCGCAGGCTCATATCCATCAGACATCACGCCCCCCTTGGGCTGCAGATGAAACCGGACAGGTGGTCCGGCAAATGAGAGTTGAACTCAACGGCATACGCTCGGTCTGTCCTTGCTCTGGTCGTCGGTATCTGGATAATGCCCGGCTTTTTTCGTCAAATCGAACCCGTAGTCCGCTTATGTATTCTAGATCCCTGTTGTGCTTGCTAGCTGCTTCGTTGTGCGCCGCCCCGGTGTTCGCCGATACCGTGTGGATGAAGAACGGTGACCGGCTCAGCGGCAAGATCAAAGTGTTCGACGGCGGCAAGCTGCTGCTGGAAACCCCTTATGGCGGGTCCATCGCGCTGGACTGGAAAGAGGTCCAGACCCTGGAGAGTGACCAGGAGATGCTGGTCAAGCAGGATGCCTACACCGGGGAAAAGGCCAAGTCGCTGAAAGCGGCCGAGCCTGGCAAAGTCACCTTGGCCAATGGCGAAGCGCCCAAGACCGTGGAACTGGCCAGCATCGAGCAGATCATGAAGCCCAGGCCGCTGGTCGAAGACTTCGTGTGGAAGGGCAACGTGGACGTGGCCCTGGACTACAAGCGCGCCGAGAACGACACCGACGATTACGATGTCGGCTTCAAGACCACCGCCCGCCACGGCCGCTGGCGGCACAACGCCGAAGGCGAATACAACCGCGAGACCAAGGACGATGTCACCACCACCGATAACTGGAGCGCCGAGTACGCGCTGGACCGCTTCATGACCGAGAAGTGGTTCTGGCAGGGCCGAGCGGAGTACAAGCGAGACCGTATCGAAGACCTGGCCCGCCAGCGCACGGTCGGTACCGGCCCGGGTTATCAGTTCTGGGACAACGAGCTGGGCGCATTCTCGCTGGGTTCGTTGATCAACCGCACCGACTTCGAATACCAGGACGGCGCCAAGGACAACTTCTACTCTGCGGCGGTGAAGTGGGACTACACCCGCTACCTGATCGGCAAGAACGTGCAACTGTTCACCAACGGCGAGTTTGCCAAGCCGCTGGGGGGCGTGGCCGATTACTCGCTGGATGCCGAGGTTGGCTTGCGCTACAAAGTTACCGAATGGGCCTCGCTCAACCTCAAGGCGGAGAAGGACATCATCACCGGTACGCGCGACAGTGACCTGGACAAGACCCGCTATACCGCAGGCTTCGGCGTGACCTGGTAGTTTTTTGGGGGCCGCAAAGCGGCCCCATTGGCACTGGAACTGATAATGCTTATCTTGTCCCCATCCAGTCCACTGCCAGGAGCCATCCCCAAGTGAGTACCAACGCCATCCGCCCCGCCCGGGAACTGCTGCTCAAAGAGTACCGTGGCGTGCTCTCGACCCATTCCAAGTCGATGCCCGGTTTCCCCTTTGGCTCGGTCGTGCCGTACTGCCTGGACGCCCACGGCAATCCATTGATCCTCATCAGCCGCATCGCCCAGCACACCCACAACCTGCAGAAAGACCCCAAGTGCTCGCTGCTGGTAGGTGAGCGCGAGGCCGAAGATGTGCAGGCCGTGGGGCGCCTGACCGTGATGGCCGAGGCGCACAAGCTGGTCGACGAAGCGGCTGTCGAGGCGGCTGCCGCACGCTACTACCGCTATTTCCCGGACGCTGCCAACTATCACAAGGCTCACGATTTCGACTTCTGGGTCCTGCAGCCGGTGCGCCATCGCTACATTGGCGGCTTCGGCGCGATCCACTGGCTCGACCAGGTAACCTTGGGCAACCCGTTCGCCGGCAAGGCCGAGGCGAGCATGGTCGAGCACATGAACAGTGACCACGCCAATGCCATCGCCCACTACGTGGAGCTGACCGACCTGCCACGCCATACCCCGGCGCAGATGGTGGGGGTAGACAGCGAAGGCATGCACTTGCGCATCGGCCAGGCGGTGCACTGGTTGCCGTTCCCAAATACTTGCAACACGCCGACACAAGTCCGCGAAGCCTTGGTGCTGCTGGCGCGCGCCGACCAGTGGCCGGCTGTGGCGCAGGCAGAGGGTTGAAAAAGCGAGCACCCGCATCCATCTGTAGGTCCTACAGGAAGGTTCTCTTCCGACGAGGAATGCTTTGATGCGTGCTTTTCTACTGTTGCTTCTACTGTTTCCCGTTCTGGAGCTGTTCGTCTTCGTGAAGGTCAGCGCGGCCATCGGGTTCTTCCCGGCGCTGCTGCTGATCATCGCCGGCTCCGCCCTGGGTGTGCTGGTGATGCGCGTGGCCGGCCTGGCCACCGCACTTCGCGCCCGTGAAAGCCTGCAACGCGGCGAGCTGCCTGCCGAGGACATGTTCCAGGGCATGATGCTGGCCGTTGGTGGTGGCCTGCTGCTGCTGCCGGGTTTCATCAGCGACGTGCTGGGCCTGCTGTGCCTGCTGCCGTTCACCCGCCATCTGGCTGCGCGCAAGATGCGCGAGCGTGCCGAGGCCCAGGCCATGCGCCAGCGTGCGTTTCAGGACGACCCGTTCCAGGCGCAGCCGCGTGACGGTGGCCACCGGCCGAACGTGATCGAAGGCGAGTACGAGCGCCGCGACAAGTAATACGCCCGGGGCCGCACACGCGGCCCCGGTGTTTTTCAGCCTTAAGAAAAATTTTGTATATCAAGCCTTGTAATTGAATATGGCGGCCTCATGTATGTGGTCACCGCAAGGTTTCTGGTGGCAACGCCAGACATGACTCAGGTGGTTCGCCCAATGCGGGCCACCCCCCGGCAACGCCGGACAGCATCAACCCGCCGGTGTCGACACCGGCCGATGAAAACCACAATTTGGGAGAGATCGACAATGAAGCTTCGTCCTCTGCATGACCGCGTCGTTATCCGTCGCAGCGAAGAAGAATCGAAAACCGCTGGCGGTATCGTCCTGCCGGGTTCGGCCGCTGAAAAACCAAACCGCGGCGAAGTCGTTGCCGTCGGCACCGGTCGCATCCTGGACAACGGCGAAGTTCGCGCGCTGGCCGTGAAAGTGGGTGACAAAGTGGTTTTCGGCCCTTACTCGGGCAGCAACACCGTGAAAGTCGATGGCGAAGACCTGCTGGTCATGGCCGAGAACGAAATCCTCGCCGTTATCGAAGGCTGATTTCCCCGACTTCCCGTTACTCCAAAGAATTCCAAGGATTAAACGATCATGGCTGCTAAAGACGTAAAATTCGGCGATTCCGCTCGTAAGAAAATGCTGGTTGGTGTCAACGTTCTGGCTGACGCGGTAAAAGCGACCCTGGGCCCGAAAGGCCGTAACGTGGTATTGGCCAAGAGCTTCGGCGCGCCAACCATCACCAAGGACGGCGTTTCCGTCGCAAAAGAAATCGAGCTGAAAGACGCCTTCGAAAACATGGGCGCCCAGCTGGTCAAGGAAGTTGCTTCCAAGGCCAACGATGCTGCCGGTGACGGCACCACCACCGCTACCGTTCTGGCTCAGGCCATCGTCAACGAAGGCCTGAAAGCCGTCGCTGCCGGCATGAACCCGATGGACCTGAAGCGCGGTATCGACAAGGCCACTGCTGCCGTTGTTGCCGAGCTGAAGAACCTGTCCAAGCCATGCGCCGACTCCAAGGCCATCGCCCAGGTGGGTACCATCTCCGCCAACTCCGACAACTCCATCGGTGAAATCATCGCCGAAGCCATGGAAAAAGTCGGTAAAGAAGGCGTGATCACCGTTGAAGAAGGCTCCGGCCTGGAAAACGAACTGTCCGTCGTAGAAGGCATGCAGTTCGACCGTGGCTACCTGTCGCCATACTTCGTCAACAAGCCGGACACCATGGTTGCCGAGCTGGAAGGCCCGCTGCTGCTGCTGGTCGACAAGAAGATCTCCAACATCCGTGAGCTGCTGCCAGTTCTGGAAGCCGTTGCCAAGGCCGGCCGCCCACTGCTGATCGTTGCCGAAGACGTTGAAGGCGAAGCGCTGGCTACCCTGGTAGTCAACAACATGCGCGGCATCGTCAAGGTTGCTGCGGTCAAGGCCCCAGGCTTTGGCGACCGTCGCAAGGCCATGCTGCAGGACATCGCTGTCCTGACTGGCGGCCAGGTCATCTCCGAAGAAATCGGCCTGTCCCTGGAAACCGCTACCCTGGAGCACCTGGGTAACGCCAAGCGCGTGATCCTGTCCAAGGAAAACACCACCATCATCGACGGCGCTGGCGCCGACACCGAGATCGAAGCACGCGTCAAGCAGATCCGTGCCCAGATCGAAGAAACCTCGTCGGACTACGACCGTGAGAAGCTGCAAGAGCGTCTGGCCAAGCTGGCTGGCGGTGTTGCCGTGATCAAGGTCGGTGCTGGCACCGAAGTTGAAATGAAAGAGAAGAAAGCCCGCGTTGAAGACGCCCTGCACGCTACCCGTGCAGCCGTTGAAGAAGGCGTGGTGCCTGGCGGTGGTGTTGCCCTGGTTCGCGCCCTGGCTGCCATTGCCGACCTGAAAGGCGACAACGAAGACCAGAACGTCGGTATCGCCCTGCTGCGTCGCGCTGTTGAAGCCCCGCTGCGCCAGATCACTGCCAACGCCGGCGACGAGCCAAGCGTTGTTGCTGACAAGGTCAAGCAAGGTTCGGGCAACTTCGGCTACAACGCCGCTACCGGCGAATACGGCGACATGATCGAGATGGGCATCCTGGACCCAGCCAAGGTCACCCGTTCGGCCCTGCAAGCTGCTGCTTCGATTGGCGGTCTGATGATCACCACCGAAGCCATGGTTGCTGACCTGCCAGAAGACAAGCCAGCTGCTGGCATGCCTGACATGGGCGGCATGGGTGGCATGGGCGGCATGATGTAAGCCAGCCTTACCCCCTGCACCATCAAAAAGCCCCGGTTCGTGAGAACCGGGGCTTTTCTTTTTCCTGTTGGGGCCATTGGGGCTGCTGTGCAGCCCATCGCCGGCAAGCCAGCTCCCACAGGACTGCATCAACCTTGAAGCCGGCGCGTTACCTGTGGGAGCTGGCTTGCCGGCGATGGGCCGCAAAGCGGCCCCAGTGTCAGGCGACGCTACGTTCGACAGCTGGCGCTTCCACCACTCCACGCCGATACAGAACCAGGTAATACGACCCCAACCCGATCAACCAGCAGAACACCGCCGTCCACACGTTATGCGACAGGAAGTGTGCCCCCTGCATCATCCTCCCTACGCCGAGTACCGAACCGGCCAGCAAAGCCACCACAAATGCTGCCCGCGCCAGCCGTGGTTTGCGATCACGCAGCATGAAGAACAGGCCGAACAGGCAGAACCCGGTTGCCGCATGCCCACCCGGCCAGCACAGGCCAGGCTTGTCGGTAGCAGGCCGCGGTTCCAGCAACTTGCTGTAGGTTTCCGTGCCGCCAAACTGGGTCAGGCTCCACGGGCACTGTACCTGGGTCACCTTCTTCAACGGCGTGACAAACGCCGTGGACAGGCCCAGTGCCAGCACCAGGCAGCCCAGCTCGCGGCGCCAGCCGAACAGGCGCTTCCAGAAGAAACTGGCAGCAAAGGTGAGCAGCGAGATCACCCCCAGCAAGATCACCACCTGCTTGACCCGGTCGTGCAGGATGTTCTCCAGCCAATAGCTGTGGCGGCCGATGAACTGCCCGGCAGCGGGGTCGAAAAACAGGTTGGCCACGTCCATGTCGACTGACGTCAGCTCCAGCAGAATCAAGGCCAGCGCGGTCGCCAAGGGGACGCCCAGATACAGCCAGAAATTGATCGGGCGAGGGCGGGTTCGTTGCTGCATGGTGGCTCCAGGGCACGAAAAAGATCGGGCATTGTCGGCTGCCCGCTATCCTGTGTCCGTGAAGGATCAGTGAAAAAACCGTCAAGTGGGGTGAATTTTCCTGGGGGCTGGCACCGTGCAAGCATAGGCCTTAAGCTGCGCCTGCCGCGCACCACTGCGAGAAGCGCCGCACAGGAGAAACCGATGCGCATTCTTTTGGTTGAAGACAACCGCGATATTCTGGCCAACCTGGCCGACTACCTGGGTATGAAGGGCTACACCGTCGACTGCGCCCAGGATGGCCTGTCCGGCCTGCACCTGGCCGCCACCGAACACTACGACCTGATCGTGCTCGACATCATGCTGCCCGGCATCGATGGCTACACCCTGTGCAAGCGCCTGCGCGAAGACGCCCGCCGCGACACACCGGTGATCATGCTCACCGCCCGCGACCAACTGGATGACCGCTTGCAAGGCTTCCGCTCCGGGGCTGACGACTACCTGCTCAAACCGTTCGCCCTGTCAGAGCTGGCGGCGCGCATCGAAGCAGTGCTGCGCCGCGCCCAGGGCGGAGGGCGCCGGACCTTGCAGGTAGCCGACCTCAGTTACGACCTCGACACCCTGGAAGTTACCCGCCAGGGCCGCCTGCTCAAGCTCAACCCGGTGGGCCTCAAGCTCTTGGCCGTGCTGATGCAGAAAAGCCCGCACGTACTGCGCCGCGAAGTACTGGAAGAAGCCCTGTGGGGCGACGATTGCCCCGACAGCGACAGCCTGCGCAGCCATGTACACCAGCTGCGCCAGGTGATCGACAAGCCGTTCGAAAAACCCTTGCTGCATACCGTCCATGGCGTCGGCTATCGCCTCGCCGAGGGCCGCGATGGAGTTTAAACAAAGCCTTGCCCAGCGCATCATCATCGCCTTTGCCCTGATGAGCGCGCTGGTGGCCGGGGCGTTCGCCTTCGGCATCGTCGCCACCGTGCACCTGGTTGAAGAGCGGCTGATTTCCTCTGTGCTGGGTGGCGACCTGCAGCGCCTGCTGCGCATGGACAGCGTCAGCGACTGGAGCCACCGGCCGCGCCCCGACCAGCTGTTCTACTTCAGTGGCGGGCGTGACGACTTCGAACTGCCCAAAGACTTGCGCCACCTCGACCGGGGTTTCCACGAAGTATTTCGCGACCAGCTGTCGTACCACGCCATGGTCGAGATCGTCGATGGCCGCCGTTACGTGCTGCTGCAGGACCAGAGCGACTTCGAAGAACGCGAGCGCGTGTTGTTCGCGGTGGTGGTGGTGGGCTTCGTGCTCAGCCTGGTGCTGGCAGTCATCCTCGGCTGGCTGGTGGCGCGCCGGGTAATGGCACCGGTGATCCGCCTGGCGCGCCAGGTGCGCCATCGCGATCAACTGCTGGGCCTGGCCCCGCCACTGGCACCGGACTATGCGGCGGACGAAGTCGGCCAGTTAGCGGTGGCCTTCGACGATACCCTGGGCCGTTTACGCGATGCGCTGACCCGTGAACGGCTGTTCACCAGTGACGTCAGCCATGAGTTGCGCACACCGTTGATGGTGCTGGCCACCTCCTGCGAGCTGCTGATGGAGAACCCCAACCTCGACGCCCGCGCGCGTAGCCAGGTAGAGCGCGTGGCGCGTGCCACGGAAGAGATGCGCGAACTGGTCAAGACCTTCCTCATGCTGGCCCGGGCCCAACGTGACGAAGGCGCGGTGGCGTCGCGGGCGACCTTGCGCGAAGTGGCCGACGAACTCATCGGTGTGTGGCGCGATACCATCGAGCAGAAGGGCCTGACCCTCTATTTCGATGGCCGCATCAGCGCCAGCCCGGTGCTGTACAACGCTACCTTCCTGCAGTCGGTGATGGGTAACCTGTTGCGCAATGCTGCCCACTACACCGACAGCGGCTACATCCGGCTGAGCCTGGAGGCCAACGGTTTCAGTGTGGAGGACAGTGGCGTGGGCATCCCCGAAGAGCAGCGCGAGGCGATGTTCAAGCCGTTCGTGCGCGGTGACGAGCGGCGTGGCGAAGGCTTGGGCCTGGGGCTATCGCTGGTGCAACGAATTTGCGACGACCAAGGCTGGCATGTCACCCTCACATCGACCCTGCCGCATGGTTGCCGCTTCCAGGTGGACCTGAGCAACACCAAGGCCCAAGGCGGCCCGGACGCCATGGCCGAGTAATCTGTTGTAACAGGTTAAAGGGCGCGCAACATTTTTTTCACATTGGCATGACCTGATTCCAACGCTTGCTTACCTAAGGTGAGCGGCACTGGAGTCAGGAGATGCCCAATGCGTAGCCCCATCAAGCTTGAATTTTCCGAGAAGTACGACAAAGACCACGCCCGCGAGTACTTTCTCAAGCACCAGGATGGCCTGGCGCGACGCCTTTCCCACAAGCGAGATGAGCAGCTGGCGCGTCGCGCCCTGGCATTGGCCGGCGAGCCCGGCCTGGTACTGGACCTGCCGTGCGGTGCCGGCCGTTTCTGGCCACTGCTGGCAGAAAAGCCCAACCGGGTGATCATCGGTGCCGACAACTCCGAAGCGATGATCGAGACAGCCTGTGCCGCGCAACCGCCAGAAGTGGTGGCGCGGGTACGCCCTTTGCAAACTTCAGCGTTCGCCATTGACCTGCCGGATAATTCGGTGGACAGCATCTTCTGCATGCGCCTGTTCCACCACATTGGCGAATCGGCGCACAGAAAGACCATACTTTCGGAATTTCAACGGGTTAGCCGTGATAGTGTGATTCTGTCGTTGTGGGTCGATGGCAACTTCAAGGCCTGGCGCCGGAAAAAACTGGAGCAACGCCGCAGTGCCAAGGCCGAGCAGGACAATTACCAGAACCGTTTCGTGTTACCAGCCGAAACGGTCGAAGAAGAATTCAGGGCCGCCGGCTTCAGAATCCAGGAACGCCTCGACTTCCTGCCGTTCTATGCCATGTGGCGGGTCTACGTATTGCGTAAGGGGTAGTGTTTGATGGCTGTAGCCCAGAAAGGGGAGTCGCGGTTCGATTTTTACTGGCGCCAGCAGGGCGAGTGGGTCGAGGAGCCTAACCAGCGCCGTGGCGGCGAAAGTGGCGTGCAACGCCTCAACGATGCCAATGGCAAGCTGCTGTATGCCAAGCGCCAGGTCGGGCATATCTACCGCAGCCTTATGCACCCTTTTGGGCGACCAACCGTATTGCGTGAGCTCGATGCACTGAACAGCTTCGAGCAACTGGGCGTTCGCGTCCCGCGTATCGTCTTTTGTGGTGCCGAGCGCGATGCCGACCACCAATGGCGTGCGCTGCTGGTCAGCGAAGCCCTGGATGGCTTTGTCGAACTCGACACCTGGCATGCCGAAGGTGCCCGTGAGCGTTACCCGCAGGTGGTGCATGAGCGCATGCTCAAGGACCTGGCGGACAACCTGGCGCGCATGCACCTGGGGCACTGGCAGCACGGCTGCCTGTATGGCAAGCACGTATTCATCAAGGTGATCGGCGAAGGCGAGCAGGCGCGGGTCGAAGTCGCACTGCTGGACCTGGAAAAATGCCGGCGGCGCATCAGCTGCCAGCGTGCGGCAGGTAACGACCTGCGCCAGCTGCGCCGCCATTCGTCGATCAATGACGCCGAATGGCAGACGCTGCTCTACTTTTACAAGATGGCGTTTGGCAGCGCTGTCAAAGGGTTAGAGTAATGAAACTAGAAATAGCTCGAGCTTTGTTCCTGGTAGCTGGCCTGGCGGTGACCACCGTGGCGGTGGCTGCCTGGGAAGAGCCGAGGCCGACCGTGTTCAGCAAGGCTGAGATGGCCGACCAGTGTGCACTGCCGCGGGAAGCGAAACCGCAGCAGGCACAGGTCGCGCCAGACCAGGACCTGTTGCTGTTCCTGTTCGGCCTGCGTCAAGGGTTGCGGCCATTTGGTTGAACCCTGCGTTAGCTAGAAAAGCCAGAGGCCTCGCGATTGCGGGGCCTCTGGCTTTTTTGTGTCTGCTTTGCTGGCCTCTTCGCGGGCTCGCCCGCTCCCACAGGTACTGCACCAGTCTCAGTAGCGGTGCCGTCCCTGTGGGAGCGGGCGAGCCCGCGAAGAGGCCGGATCAGGCTACAGCAGGCTGCTTGGCCACCGCCTTGTGTGCCAGCAAGGTATAGATACAAGGCAGCACAAACAGGGTAAACAGCGTACCAATCGACATCCCGGTGGCAATCACCGTACCGATGTCAAAACGGCTCACCGCCCCGGCCCCGGTCGCCAGAATCAGCGGCACCATGCCGAACACCATCGCCGCCGTGGTCATCAGCACCGGCCGCAGTCGAATGGCCGCCGCTTCCTCGATGGCCTCACGCACGCTCAAGCCGCGTTCCTCACGCAACTGGTTGGCGAATTCGACGATCAGGATGCCGTGTTTGCTGATCAGCCCGATCAAGGTCACCAGCCCGACCTGGGTGTAGATGTTCATGCTCGAAATACCCAGGAACAGCGGCAGCAGCGCCCCACAGATCGATAATGGCACCGTCACCAGGATCACCAGCGGGTCGCGGAAGCTTTCGAACTGCGCCGCCAGCACCAGGAAGATGATCGCCAGCGCCAGGCCAAAGGTGACCCACAGTGCGCTGCCTTCCTGCACGTACTGGCGTGCCACGCCGGCATAGTCGAAGGCGAAGCCTTCCGGGGCCTCTTCGCGGGCGATGTCCTGCACGGTTTTCAGCGCTTCGCCCAGGCTGACCATGGGCACGCCCTGGATGATCGCCGAGTTCAGCTGCTGGAACTGGTTGAGCTGGCGTGGGCGGGCGCGGTCGGTGAGGGTGATCAGGGTCGACAGCGGCAGCATCTGACCCTGGTCATTCTTCACGTAGTAGTTGTTCAGCCAGCCGGGGTTGTCGCGGTACGGCCGTTCGACCTGGGCAATCACCTTGTAGCTGCGGCCTTCGAGGGTGAAGCGGTTGATTTCCGCCTCGCCCAGCAGGGTGGCCAGGGTGCCGCCGAGGGTGTCCATCGATACCCCCATCTGCGCGGCCTTGGCCCGGTCGATGTCCACCACCACTTCGGGCTTGTCGAAGGCCAGGTCGATGTCGAGGAAGGCGAATTTGCCGGATGCCTGCGCCCGGGCTTTGATGCGCTGTGCTACGTCCAGCAGTGCCGGGTAGTCGCCAGCGGTGTTGATCACGAACTGGAACGGCAGGCCCTCGCCGGTGCCGGGCAGGGAGGGCAGGTTGAAACCGAAGATCTGCAAGCCGCCGATTTCCTCAAGTTTGGCCTGCACCAGCGGCAACAGCTCCATCTGCGTGCGCTCGCGTTCGTTCCAGGGTTTGAGCAGGAAGCCGCCGATGCCGGTTTGCACGCCGTTGAATCCGTTGATCTGGAACGATGAGTAGTACTCGGGGAAGGCCTTGAACAGTGGGGTGAATTCGTCGGTGTAGGCGTTGAGGTAATCGAGGTTGGCCGGCTGCGGCGAGCTGCTCATCATGAAAATCACCCCCTGGTCCTCGTTGGGGGCGAGTTCGTTCTGGGTGAACGTGAGCAGCACCGGGATCAGGCACAGGATGATCACGGCAAACACCAGCACCACCGGGCGGCTGTCAAGGGTGGCATGCAGCAGGCGCTGGTAGCGCACCTTCAGGCGTTCGAACAGCATGTCCAGACGGTGGGCCAGGCCACTGGGGTTCTGCTCCTGGCGAAGCAGCAGGGCGCACATCATCGGCGACAGGGTGAGAGCGACGATGCCAGAGATGATTACCGCCCCGGCCAAGGTCAGGGCGAACTCCTTGAACAAGGCCCCGGTAAGCCCGGTGAGGAAGCCGATCGGTGCATACACGGCAGCCAGGGTGATGGTCATCGACACCACCGGCAGGGCGATTTCGCGGGCGCCTTCAAGGGCCGCATCGAATGGCGATTTGCCTTCTTCCATGTGCCGGTGGATGTTTTCCACCACCACAATGGCGTCGTCCACCACCAGGCCGATGGCCAGCACCATGGCCAGCAGGGTCAGCAGGTTGAGCGAGTAACCCATCATCTGCATGAAGAACAGCACCCCGATCATCGACAGCGGAATGGTCACCACCGGGATCAGCACCGAGCGCAAGGCACCGAGGAACAGGAACACCACCACGATGACGATCAGCACGGCCTCGCCAAGGGTCTTGATCACTTCGTCGATCGAGGCCTGGATGAACAGCGTGGCGTCGTAGGCAATCGACACTTTCAACGCCGAAGGTAACTGGCTATCCAGCTCGGGCATGATGCGGCGCACTTCCTTGATCACGTCCAGCGGGTTGGCTGCCGGGGTGGCCTTGATGCCGATGTACACCGAGGGGGTGCCGTCGAACGAGCTGACCGTGTCGTAGTTTTCCGCACCCATCTCGACCCGCGCCACATCGCCCAGCAGCACGCGGCTGTCGCCGTTGGTCTTGACCGGCAGGGCGGCGAACGCCTCGGCCGACTTCAACTCGGTGCTGGCGTTGATGCTGGTGACCACGTATTCGCCCTTTACCTCACCGGCAGCGGAGAGGAAGTTGTAGCGGCGCACGGCGTTGGTCACGTCGGTGGCCGACAGGCCGAAACCGGCCAGTTTCACCGGGTCCAGCCACAGGCGCATGGCAAACACCTGGTTGCCGAGAATCTCCGCTTCGGCCATGCCCGGCAGGGTGGCCAGCTTGGGCTGGATGACCCGCGACAGGTAGTCGGTGATCTGCGGGTTGCTCATCTCCTTGCTGTAGAAACTGACGTACATCAGCGCCGAGGCGTCGGCGGCTTCCTTGCTGAGTACCGGGTCTTCGGAGTCTTGCGGCAGTTTGTTGCGCACTTCGTTGGCCTTGGCCAGCAGCTCGGTGAACAACCGGTCGCTGTCGGCGCCGATGCGCGCGTAGATGGAAATGATCGAGAAGTTCTGCCGGCTCACCGAGGTCATGTAGTCGATGCCTTCGGCACTGGCCAGGCTCTGCTGCAACGGCTGGGTGATGTAGCCCTGGATGGTTTCGGCGTTGGCCCCGGGGTAGGCGGTAGTCACCGTGATCAGGGCGTTTTCCATTTGTGGGTACTGGCGGATCTGCAGTTTGTTCCAGGCCTGGAAACCCAGCAGCAGGATCAGCAGGCTGACCACACTGGCCAGCACCGGGCGGCGGATGAACGGGTCGGTGAACGCCATGCCTGCCTCCTCAGTCCTTGCCCGGCGCGCCCTGTTCGGGCTTGAGGGCTTTGTCCTGGCCGATGCGGATCGCGGCGCCGGGGGTGAGCTTGAGTTGCCCGGCGGTAACCACCTGTTCCCCGGCTTGCAGGCCCTTGCTGACCACCACTACGCCGTCGCGGCGTTCGCCGGTCTGTACGGTGCGTTGTTCAGCGACTAGCTCGGGTTGGCCCTTGTCGTCGTTTTCCTGCTTGCCGTCCTTGTCCTTCTTCGGCGTGGCGACGTAAACCGAGTTGCCATACAGGGTGTAGGTAATGGCGCTTTCCGGCACCACCACTTGTGGCTGTGGGTTAGGCAGCAGCACCAGCAGGCTGGCGAACATGCCTGGCAGCAGTTTGCCGCCGGGGTTGGCCAGGGGGGCGCGCACCAGCAGGTTGCGCGTGGTTTCCTCGACCTTGGGGTTGATGGCGCTGAGGCTGGCGGGGAAGGTCTGGCCTGGGTAGGCGGCTACCTGCACCAGCACCTGCTGGCCTAGGCTTAATTGCGGCAGGGCCTGTTCCGGTACGTTGAAGTCGACGTACAGGCTGGATGTGTCCTGCAGGGTGGCAATCACCGTGCCGGCGGCCAGGTACTGGCCGATGTCCACCTGGCGGATGCCGATGGTGCCGCTGAACGGGGCGTTGATGCTTTTTTTGATCTTCTGCGCCTTGAGTTGCTCGACCACCGCCTGGTTGCGGCGGTACTGAGTGGTGAGGCGGTCGAACTCGCCGCGCGAGATGGCCGAGTCGCCAACCAGCTGGCTGCCACGACCGAAATCGACCTTGGCCAGGCCCAGGTCGGCCTGGGCGGTGCCAAGCAGGGCGGTTTCCTGGTCATCGTTGAGTTGCAGCAGTAACTGGCCGGCTTTGACCTGCTGCCCTGAGTCGAAGTGCAGGGCTTTGACGATGCCTTCCACCTCCAGGCTCAGCTCCACACCCTGCAGTGCCTTGAGGCTGCCCACGGCGGGCAGGCGCGCTTGCCACTGGCGCTGTTCGGCCAAGGCTACCGCAACGGTGATGGGCGGCTTGGGGGCAGTGAACACCTGGATCTGCTGGTAGATCGAGAACGCCTTGTAGCCCCCCAGGGCCAGCACGATCAGCAGAACCACGGCCAACATGATGAGCATGCGGCGGCGCAGCATAAGTCCGGTTCCTTGGATTTGGTTGTTATTCGTTTAGACACGACAACGGGCGATCCTGCCCACGTGTGGATGGGGGAAGTATTGACTGTTTTTGGTTTGAGGGGGAGTGAAATGCCTGTACCGGCCCTTTCGCGGCTAAAGCCGCTCCTACAGAGAGCGCGTAGTCATCGGATCGCGCGGTCAGTGTAGGAGCGGCTTTAGCCGCGAAGAGGCCGGTCCAGGCAACAGAGAAATCAGACGAGATGCAGGTGGTTGTCCCAGAAACCGGACGGCAGGTTCATCGGCTGCCCGACCAGCTCGGCCTTGCGGCAATCGTAGAACCGGCAACGGCCCTGCCCGGAGGTAACGACGAAACCATCCTTCACCGCGCCAACGCCCGCGCAATCGGGCATCGGTGCATCCAGCCGCACCGCACCCGTGTCCAGGTCCCAGACAAACAACCGGTTGGCCCGTGGCGCAGTCAGCGCCACCAGCCGCAGGTCGCTGTGGATCGCGACGCTGGCGGTGTACTGGGCCATGGCCTGCAACTGCCGCTCCGGCACCGGGAAGGCCTTGAACGGCTCGCCCGGGCGCTTGATCGCCAACAACTCGGCCGTTTCATCGGCATCACCCATGAACTGCTGGCAGGCGGCGATGGTGCCATCGCTGCCCACTGCCAGGTGACGCACGCTGTTCATCTGCTGGGCCAGGGTTTCCTTGCTCAGCAAGGTGCCGTCGCGCTGCATCAGCACCAGGCTCGGTTCCATGGCATTGAGGTTCATCTCTACCCGGCTTTCGGCTTCGGTACGAATGCCGCCGTTGGCCACGATCAGCGTCTCGCCGTCGGGCAGCCAGGCAACCTCGTGCGGGCCGATGCCGTGGGTCGGGATTTCGCCGGTGTGTACCAGGCGTTCGCCTTCAAAACGGTACACGCCCAGCACGCCACGCCCAGGGTCGGTAGTGTCGTTCTCGGTGGCATACAGCCATTCACCCCCTTTGTGCACCACCGCGTGGCCATAGAAGTGCCGGTTCGGCTGCGAGGTCACGGTTTGCAGCAGGCGCCCGTCGCGCAAATCGACCAGGTAGCTTTCGGTACCGGGGCGGCGGGCGACGAACAGGGCGATTGGCTGCTCGGGGTGGTGGATGATGGCGTGGCAACGCTGGGCGACCTGGGTGCTGAACACCTGGGTGCCGTCCAGGCGGAAACCCACGGCATAGTGCTTGCCGTCGCCATCGTCACGCGCCGAAAGCAGCAGGGGTTCGCTGCCTTTGTTGCGGAACAGGCTCCAGCCGCCCAGGGTCAGGGCACTGAGCAAAACGCTACCGAGTTTGAGGGCCTGGCGTCGCAGCATGATCAGTCACCGTCGTTGGCATTGAAGCCCAGCTGAATGTTCAACGCCTTGGCCAGGTCGCCTTCGTGCAGGCGATGGACAGCGTTGAGGCTGTCGTAGATCTGGTTCAGGGTTTGCTGGCCAGCGTCGTCGGCCAGCAGCTCGCCCAGCGACTTCTGGTTGTCGGCCAGCAGTTTGAGCGAGGTAGCGTAGGCGGCGTCGATCTTGTCCGCCAGCGCTTTCTGATCGCTGGACAGCAAGCCGCGCAGGCCTTGGTTGTCGACCCCGACCCAGACGGTTTCGGCCGCCTTGAGGGTGGCTTCCAGGCTCTTCAGCGAGGAGTGGCTGCGCCAGGCTTCGGCCTGCAACGGCTGCGGGATGCCCTTGCTCTGGCGGCCCATCGGCGCACCCAGCTTCTTCTTCAGGGTATCCAGGGCGGTGACCTGGGAGCGCAGCAGGTCGGCGATGGCCTCGTGGGAGTCGGCGTAGCGCTGGTTGGGGAACTTGGTCATCTGCGACAGCATGCCGTCGGTGCTGTTCCAGCTCTTGAGGATATCCTCGGCCAGGACCTTCTGGTGTTCACCAATGGCCACCAGCAGCGGGCAGTAGCGGGCTTTCTGCTCGGCAGTGGCGACGTCCGGCTTGCTGTCGAACAGGATGTACTCGTAGGCCGACAGGCCACGTACCACCACACTGGCTTTGCCCAGGGACGCGACGTCTACCGGCTTGTCGCCGTTGACCAGCTGCTCGACCTGGCGGCCGACCAGGTTCTTCTTGTCGGGCCAGAACTGTACCTGCCAGGCGCGGTTGCCTTCGGCCAGCGGGCCGACCAGCAGCGGTTGCAGCTCGGCCCAGGCCTTTTGCGCATTGAGGAAGTCGGCACGGGCCTTTTCCAGGTCTTCCTTGCCTTCGCAGTAGGCCAAGGCGCTGGCGGCCAGCGTGCGGTCGGCTTCGACCCAACGGCTGTAAGTGGGCAGGATGACCTGCTTGGCGATGGCAGCGGAGGTGACGGCTTGCGGGTCCTGCGGCGAGCAGGCGCCGAGGGCGAGTGCAGCGAGGCTGGTGAACAACAGTTTGGGTCGGAACATGCCCGGCTCCTTTGCGCGTTTTAAAGTGAATTCAGGAACGCCAGCAGCGCAGTGCGTTGCTCGGCATTGAACGTGAGTACGAAGTTGCGTGCCGCCTCGGCTTCGCCCCCGTGCCAGAGCACGGCTTCCAGCAGGTTACGGGCGCGGCCGTCGTGCAGGAACTGGCTGTGGCCGCTGACCGTTTCGCTCAGGCCAATGCCCCACAGTGGCGGGGTACGCCAGTCCTGGCCGTTGGCGGCGAACTCGGTGCGCTCATCGGCCAGGCCTGGGCCCATGTCGTGTAGCAGCAGGTCGCTGTAGGGGCGGATGACCTGGTTGGCCAACTCTGGCTCGGCAGCATCGGCGGCGGTGGTGAACTGCGGTGTATGGCAGCCCTGGCAGCCAGCCTGGTAGAACAGGTTCTTGCCTGCCAGCACCTGCGGCGAGCCGACGTCGCGGCGGGCCGGCACGGCCAGGTTGCGGGTGTAGAAGGTGACCAGGCGCAGGATGTTGTCGCTGACTTCCTTTTCGCCATTGGCGCCGTCGCCATTGGGCGCGGCGAGGCAGTCGGTTTGTGCCGGTGTGCAATCGTCTTTGGGCTGCAGGGTGCTGGTCAGGCCCATGTCGCCGGCAAAGGCGTGCACGTTCTGCTGGTTGACGTTGGGCTGCCCGGCTTTCCAGCCGAAGCGGCCGACCACGGTCTTGCCCAGGGCGTCGTCCCACACGCGGTTGGCCCGCCCGCGGATGCCGTCGCGGTTGCGGTCATCGGGGTCTTCGTTGGCCAGCACGTCGGCTTCGGGGATGGCTTCGAGCAGGCCCAGGCCGATCATTGGCGGTGCCACCCGCGCCGAAAAGCGCGTGTCGGGGTGCATGACGCCGTAGCCGAGCTGGCTGATCTGCAGGGTCGGCTTGCGCAGTTCGACCTGATGGCCGTCCTTGAACGACACGGTTTCGCGGGTGTAACTCACCCGTACCTTGCCTTCCGGCGCCACACCGGGGATGGCCATGTCCTGCAGCTGAGTGCCGTACACCGGCTCAGGCACCACGCCCAGGCGCTCGATGACCTTGGCCAGATAGGGCTGGTCGGGGATCGACAGGCGCACCAGCATGCCCACCGCGTTGCTGTTGCCCGGCGCTGGCGGGTGGCCGCGGCCGTCGCGCACATGGCAGTTCTGGCAGGCGTTGGTGTTGAACAGCGGGCCCAGGCCGTCGCGGGCGGTGGTGGTGGAAGGGGCGATCACCCAGGGGTTGCGGAAGAAACTGTTGCCCACGGCGAAATCCACGCGACGTTCGGCTGCGAGGTTGGCCGAGGGCAGGGAATAGGCGTTGCGGTCAGTCCGCTGCACGGTTGCCTTGCCGCCCGACAATGCTTCGCCGGGTTCGGCCTGGGTGAAACGCGGGGCGTCGTCACAGGCAGAGAGGGCGAGGACCAGCAGCAGCGGGGAGAGTCGGGACAGCGACGAGGACATGCAAAATCCTGGGCGTGGACGAAAAACCGGCGTGCAAGCTTAGCAGGCCAGCGTTTTTTGAATAAGAGCAATTTGCAATTGCTTGGGTGAAAAGGTTGTGAAATGCCAGCATTTTCATGTTCGGCGCCAGCCCTTTCACGACCCTGTGGGAGCGGGTTTACCCGCGAAGAGGCCAGAAGCAAAAAAGGCGACCCGAAGGCCGCCTTTTTTCAGAACCGCTACAGCAGGATCAGAATTCGTGATCCGCAGTGTCCGGGTTCAGGTTGGCAATACCCAGCTTGCCAGCCGCCTGCTCGATTGCACCGGTCTGCTTGACCAGTGCGGCGATGGCGTCACGCACGATCTGGTTGCCGGCAGCGTTGTCGGCCGCGATCAGCTGGTCGTAGTGCTCGCCTTTGAGGGCGTGGTCGACCATTACCTGGATCTTGGCTTCGGTGGCTTCCAGGTCGGCCTTGAGGGTGGCGTCGGCGGCCGGGTCGACCTTGGCTACCAGCGACGACAGGCTTGGGCCGGTCAGCTTGGTACCGTCCGGGCGGGTGTACTCGCCCAGGTAGACGTTGCGGATACCCTTGGCGTCGTAGAAGTGCGAGTAGTGGGTGTTGTCGCTGAAGCAGTCCTGCTCGTCTTCCGGCGAGTTGGCTTCCAGCGAAACCTTCATGCGCTCGCCCGCCAGTTCGCCCAGCGACAGGCTGCCCATGCCGAACAGCATCTTGCGCAGGCCGTCGTTGACAGGCTCCGCTTCCAGCTTGGCGCGGTAGTTGTCGGCGACGTTCGGCGCCCAGTTGCCGACCATTTCTTCAAGGTCGGTAACCAGCAGCTGGGTAACGGCTTTCAGGTAGGCACGGCGGCGCTCGTTGTGGCCACCGGTGGCGCCCTGGCCTTCCAGGTAGTCGGATGCCGGGCGGTTGCCAGCGCCTGGGCCGGTGCCGTTCAGGTCCTGGCCCCAGAGCAGGAATTCGATGGCGTGATAGCCCGTGGCAACGTTGGCCTCGGAGCCCGCCAGTTCGTTCAGGCTGGCCAGTTTCTCAGGGGTAATGTCCTTGACGTCGACTTTCTCTTCACCCACCTGGATCTCGGTGTTGGCGATGATGTTGGCGCCGGCGGCCGGGTTGCCCAGGGCATGCTCGTAGCTCTTGTCGACATAGTCGATCAGGCCTTCGTCCAGGGGCCAGGCGTTCACCTGGCCTTCCCAGTCGTCGATGATGGTGTTGCCGAAGCGGAAGGCTTCGGACTGCAGGTACGGTACGCGCGCGGCGAACCAGGCTTCCTTGGCGGCCTTCAGGGTTTCGTCGTTGGGCTTGGCCAGGAACGCGTCCACTGCGGTCTGCAGGGTTTTGGCGGTGCTCAGCGAGTCGCTGTACACAGCATGGACCATTTCGGCGTAATGCTTGACCACGGCTTTGCCGGCGGCTTCGTCGACAGCCCCGGGCGCGGCAGCGGTGGTGGCGGCAGCAGCAGGTGCCTGGGCTTGCGGCGCGGCGGCTTTGTCGTCCTTGCCTTCACCGCAGCCGGCGAGAGCGATGGCAATGGCCAGCAGACTGGCGGAGGCCAGAGGCATTCGAATCATTGTTGGTTTTCCTGCGTCGTGTGGTTGGACCAAGGGGTGGACCGTGCGCCGTGGCACGCGAAACCGCAACATCATGCGAAAGATTTGCATTTGCTGTAAAGAGGCGGGCGTGCAATTCATGTAAATGCCGGTCACGGGGCGTAACCGGGCAGGCACACTCAAAACATCGAAACCTGGTTACGCTGCGCCTGCTTGAGGAAACTGGTCAGCTCGCGGGCCGACAGTGGCTTGCTGTAGTGGTAGCCCTGGCCCTCGTGGCAGCCCTGGGCAACGATGTAGGTTTCCTGCTCGGCGGTTTCCACGCCTTCGGCGATCACCTGCATGCCCAGGCTCTTGCCCAGCTGGATGATGGCGCGAACGATGGTGGCGTCGTCATCGTCGTCGAGCAGGTCCTGGACGAAGCTCTTGTCGATCTTGATCTTGTCCAGCGGCAGCGATTTCAGGTAACTGAGCGACGAATAGCCGGTGCCGAAGTCGTCGATGGCAATCAGTGCCCCGGAACGGCGCAGGCTCAGCAGGTGTTGGGCAGCGGTGCTGATGTCTTCCATCAGGCCGGTTTCGGTGACTTCCAGCTCCAGGCTGCGCGGCGGCAGGCGATAGGCCTGCAGCAGGTTGTTGACCACCCGTGGCAGCTCGCTGTGGTGCAGCTGTACGGTCGACAGGTTGACCGCCATGCGCAGTTCGCTGAAACCCTGGTCGTGCCATTCGCGCAGTTGTCGGCAGGCCTGGTCCAGTACCCATTCGCCGATGCTGATGATGCTGCCGTTTTGCTCGGCCAACGGGATGAACTGGTCTGGCGGCACCATGCCCAGCTCCGGGTGCTGCCAGCGCAGCAACGCCTCCACGCCGACCACACGGTGGTCGCGGTAGCTGATTTGTGGCTGGTAAACCAGGTACAGCTGGTTGCGGGGCAGGGCTTCGCGCAGGTCTTTTTCCAGCTCGCGGCGGCGGCGCATCTCGCTGTCGACGCTGGCAATGTAGAACTGGTAGCGGTTGCGCGAACGGGCCTTGGCCAGGGTCATGGTCTGTTCGGCTTTTTGCAGCAGTTTTTCGGTGCTGTCGCCGTCTTCGGGGAACAGGGTAATGCCGATGGTGGCGCGCAGGCGGATCTGCTGGTGGTGGTCGAGGTCGAAGGGCACTTCCAGGTCGTCGAGGATGCTTTGCGCCAGTTCGGCTGCCTCGTAGGGCTGCTCGATATTGGCTTGCACCAGGGCAAACTGGTCACCGCCCAGTCGCGCCAGGGCCCCCAGCCGGCCACTGTGGGCGCGCAGGCGGTCGGCCAGGGCCAGCAGCAGCTGGTCGCCCACCTGGTAGCTGAATTGCTCGTTGATGCCCTTGAAATCGTCAAGGCCCACGCACAACACCGCCACACGGTGCTGCAGGCGACCACCGTCGACGAGGATCTTGTCCAGTTGCTGCTGCAGTTGCTGGCGGTTGGGCAGGCCGGTGAGGAAATCGTACTGGGCCATGCGTTGCAGGCTGTTTTCGGCCTCGTGGCGCAGGTGGGTGTTGCGCTCGATCGAGGCCAGCAACTGGTTGGCGGTGTTGACCCACAGGCCCAGTTCGTTCTTCTCGTGGCCCTTGAGCAGCGGTATCTGGTGCTGACTGGGGCGGTCGGGGTTGATCTGGGTGAGGTGCTCGATGATCTTGGACAGCGGCTTGGTCAGCAGCCAGTGGTACACCAGGTACAGCACCAGGCCCATGGCCAAGGCCCGCAACACGCCGGAAATGAAGATGATTACCGCATTGATCAGGAAGTCTTCGCCGTAGGACGACGTGTCGAGGGTGATGCTGAGGTCGCCGTAGTATTCGCTGTAAGGGCCACGGCCGACCAGTTGTGTGGTGTAGGTGCGTTCCTGGCCGAGGATAAGGTCGGTCAGCCAGCGCATGGACATGTCCTGCAGCGGGCGCGACTTTTCGGCCAGCATGGTTTCGTTGGGGTGCCCAATGGAGGCCATGCGCACCGACTCGTCCTGGAACAGGCCTTCCATCACCTGCATGCCCATTTCGCGGTCGAGGCTGTACACCGCCTGGGTGGAAGGGTCGCGGAACATGTCGAGGATGCGCTGGGCATCGTTGTTAACGGCCTGGCGGGTCTTGTAGGTGTCGTAGACGATTTGCGCACAGCTGAGCACCACGCCGACTGCCAGCGCCGACAGCAGCACGACCCTGAGCAACTTGACCGACAAGCTGTTCCGCAATTCCAGCTTCAATGGGGTTTCCTTAATCCATGCGCATGGCATCATTTTGCCATCAACGATGACGATACACTATCGGCCGATCATGAGCAGTGTATCGGTTGCCTGACCCCGCAACTTGAATGCGCTGTGTCAATCTTCCAGAGGTTTGATGTTAGCGCGCTATGCGGGCTGAGCAAGCAAAACCGTGTTGGCTTTCGTGGGCGCGGGAGGCCGGTACCGGCATAAAAAAACCCGGCACAGGGCCGGGTCTTCATGTTCAGGGCTGAATGACTCAGGCCTTGAAGGTCTTGCCTTCGAACTGTTCGGCAACGAAGGCCCAGTTGACCAGGTTCCAGAACGCCTCGACGTACTTCGGACGCAGGTTGCGGTAGTCGATGTAGTAGGCGTGTTCCCAGACGTCGCAGGTCAGCAGCGGGGTGTCGCCGCTGGTCAGCGGGCAACCGGCGCCGATGGTGCTGGCCAGGGCCAGGGAACCGTCAGCTTTCTTCACCAGCCAGCCCCAGCCGGAACCGAAGGTGCCAACCGAAGTCTTGGTGAACTCTTCCTTGAACTTGTCGAAGGAACCGAAAGCGGCGTTGATGGCGTCAGCCAGGGCACCGGTCGGTTGGCCACCAGCGTTTGGCGCCAGGCAGTTCCAGTAGAAGGTGTGGTTCCAGACTTGAGCGGCGTTGTTGAAGATGCCGCCCGAAGAGGTCTTGACGATCTCTTCCAGGGTCTTGCCTTCGAATTCGGTGCCTGGGACCAGGTTGTTCAGGTTCACGACATAGGTGTTGTGGTGCTTGTCGTGGTGAAACTCCAGGGTTTCCTTGGAGATGTGCGGCTGCAGGGCATCGTGGGCGTACGGCAGCGGCGGCAATTCAAAAGCCATGGTGGATCTCCTGATTCAGGTCTAGTTCGCGGTTTGCGCAGGGCCGATCACGGGCGGCCCTATGTACGTCGGCGAGTTTGTACTCTTTGCGACGCAAGGGCCCGATCATAGCACCAGCCCCGGCGCATAACCACGCAACAAACATAGGGAATAGAGGTTCCAGAGCGGCTTGGCGGGTGCCGACCAATGGTGGTCGCTTTCAGGCGGTACGCGTTACGTCGGTCCTTGCAGGCCTGACATCAGTTGAAGATCAACTGCGCCGCCACCGCGAACATCATCACCGCCACCATCAGGTCGAGCATGCGCCAGGTTGCCGGCCGTGCCAGCCACGGTGCCAGCCAGGCTGCGCCGATGGCCAGGCTGGAGAACCACAGCAGCGAAGCACTGGCCGCGCCCGCCACGTAGGCACCGGGGGCGGTCTGCTGGGCGCCCAGCGAGCCGATCAGCAACACCGTGTCGAGGTACACGTGCGGGTTCAGCAGCGTCACTGCCAGGGCGCTGAGCAGCACTGCGCGGCGTGAGCGCATGCCTTGGCCTTCCTGGTGCTGCAGGCTCTGTCTGGAGCAGGCGCTGCGCAGTGCCTTGGCGCCGTACCAGATCAGGAACACCGCACCGCCCCAGCGCGCGACCGCCAGCAAGGTCGGGTTGTGCGCCAGTACCGTGGCCAGGCCAAACACACCGGCAGCCACCAGAATGGCGTCACAGACGATGCACAGCGCCGCCACGGGCAAGTGATGTTCCCGGCGCAGGCTCTGGGCGAGGACGAAGGCGTTCTGTGCGCCGATGGCCATGATCAGGCCGAAGGCCACCAGCATGCCGTTGAGATAGCTTTGCCACATGATGGGGCTCTCCAGAAAGGTCGTAAAAGATGCTGGCTATTGTGATGACCGGCGCTGTATAAGAAAAACAAATAAAGCTGATAAGGCATTAGAGAAATCGATGTTCGACTACAAGCTGCTGGCCGCCCTCGCTGCGGTGATCGAACAGGGTGGTTTCGAGCGTGCGGCGCAAGTGCTGGGCTTGTCGCAGTCGGCCATTTCCCAGCGCATCAAGCTGCTGGAGGCGCGGGTCGGCCAGCCAGTGCTGGTGCGTGCCACGCCGCCTGGCCCGACCGAGGTAGGCCGCCAGTTGCTCAACCATGTGCAGCAGGTGCGCCTGCTTGAGCGTGACTTGCAGCGCCAGGTGCCGGCGCTGGACGAAGAGGGTATGCCGGAGCGCCTGCGCATCGCCCTCAACGCCGACAGCCTGGCCACCTGGTGGGCCGGCGCGGTGGGGGATTTCTGCGCACAGCAGAACGTTTTGACCGACTTGGTGGTAGAAGACCAGGAAGTGGGCCTCAAACGTATGCGTGCCGGCGAAGTGGCGGCCTGCCTGTGTGGCAGTGAGCGCCCGGTAGCGGGGGCACGCAGCCAGCCACTGGGCGCCATGCGCTACCGGGCACTGGCTAGCCCCGGGTTCATGGCGCGGCATTTTCCCCAGGGTTTTGTCGCCAGCCGCCTGGCCCGTACCCCGGCGATCGTGTATGGCCCGGACGACTTCCTGCAGCATCGCTACCTGGCATCGCTGGGTATCGAGGACGGTTTTCTGCATCACCTGTGCCCGTCCTCCGAAGGCTTCCTGCGCATGACCGAGGCCGGCCTGGGCTGGGGACTGGTGCCCGAATTGCAGGCCCGGGAGCAACTGGCCAGCGGGCAGTTGGTGGAAATCTGCCGCGATACCCCTATCGATGTGCCGCTGTACTGGCATCATTGGCGCAATGGCGGGCAATTGCTCGCGCAACTGACCGACCACCTGCGGTACACCGCACGGCACTGGCTGGTGCCCTTGTAGCCACAGCTGGCGTCAGTTGCATCTGAAATCTGGCAAGACGGAGTCTTACATGCGAATTCTGGTCACCGGCGCGAGCGGCTTCATCGGCGGGCGCTTTGCGCGCTTTGCCCTTGAGCAGGGCCTGGACGTGCGGGTCAGCGGCCGCCGCGCCGAAGGGGTCGAGCACCTGGTCAAGCGCGGCGCCCAGTTCATCCCTGGCGACCTGAGCGATGCCGAGCTGGCCCGTCGCTTGTGCCAGGGCGTCGAGGCCGTGGTGCACTGCGCGGGTGCGGTGGGCAACTGGGGGCGCTACCAGGACTTCTATCAAGGTAACGTGGTGGTTACCGAGAACGTGGTCGAGGGCTGCCTGAAGGAGCATGTACGGCGCCTGGTGCACCTGTCGTCGCCGTCGATCTATTTCAATGGCCGTTCGCGCCTGGATGTCCGTGAAGACCAGGTACCGCGCCGCTTCCACGACCACTATGGGCAAACCAAGCACCTGGCCGAGCAGAAAGTATTCGGCGCGCAGGAGTTTGGCCTGGAAGTGCTGGCGCTGCGCCCGCGTTTCGTCACGGGCGCCGGTGATGCCAGCATTTTCCCGAAGCTGATGCAGATGCAGCGCAAAGGCCGCGTGGCAATCATCGGCAATGGCCTGAACAAAGTTGACTTCACCAGTGTGCACAACCTTAACGAGGCGCTGCTCAGCGCCTTGTTCGCCGACGATAGGGCGCTGGGCCAGGCCTACAACATCAGTAACGGCCAGCCGCTGCCGCTGTGGGATGTGGTCAACTACGTGATGCGCCAGATGCAGCTGCCGCAGGTTACCCGCTACCGTTCCTACGGCCTGGCCTACAGCCTGGCCGCGCTGAACGAGGCGGCCTGCATGCTGTGGCCAGGGCGTCCGCAACCGACCTTGTCGCGCCTGGGGATGCAGGTGATGAGCCGCGATTTCACCCTGGATATCAGCCGCGCCCGGCAGTATCTGGACTACCAGCCCAAGGTCAGCCTGTGGACAGCGCTGGATGAATTCTGTGGCTGGTGGAAGCACCTGCCGCCGGGGCAGTGAAGCCGCAGGGCTGACAATGGTCATCAATGCGCCGCGCTGGCGGTTTATACTCGTGCCTCTTTGCGACTACCGCGGTTGAATGTATCCATGCGTAACCATGCTCACGATGACTACGATGACGTGCCTACCTTGCGGGCGGGCACCGTTGATGATGACGAACTGATGCCGGCGCACGTCGTGCGCAGCCGCCAGAAGGCCGCGCGCGGGCCAAGCACGGCGCCGTTGTGGGCGTTGCTCGGTGCTTCGTTCATCGCCTTGGTAGGCCTGGGTTGGTGGAGCTTCCAGCAGATCTCGTTGATGGAGCAGCAACTGGTGGCGACCCAGGAAAGTTTTGCCCGCATCAGTGAAGAAGCGGCAGGGCGCCTGCAGGCGATCAGCGGCAAGGTGGATGCCAGCGAGTCTGGCGCTACCACCAGCAGCGAGGCATTGAAGCTTCAACTGCGCCAGTTGCAGAAAGGTGTGGCCGGGCAGACCGGTGACCTGGGCAAGCGCCTGGAGCAGGTGCTGGCTGATACCCGTGAGCAGCAGAAGGCTGTGACCGAGCTGCAAAGCCAGTTACAGGCGCAGTTGAAGCTGGTGAATGGCGAACTGGCCGCGCTGCGTTCGGGCCAGGTGGATGGGGGCAGGCTGGATGCCCAGTTCAAGGGGCTGAACGAGCAGGTTGCCGCGCTGAAGGCCGCGCAGGTGGATGGCGGCAAGCTGGACGGGCAGCTCAAGAGCCTGGGCAGCGATATAGCGGCGCTGAAGAAGCAGGGTAACCCGAGCGCTGCCATTCAAGGCCTGGAGCAGGACATGCTGGTGCTCAAGAGCCAGATCGACAACCGCCCGGCTGCGGCGGCGTCCGGTGGTGCTTCGGTGCAGGAGTTCGATGCTTTCCGGGCGCAGATGACGCGGAACCTGAATACCTTGCAGAGCCAGATTCAGAACCTGCAACAGCAGATCAACACCCGGCCGTAAGATCACCTGAGCCTTCTTCGCGGGCACGCCCGCTCCCACAGAGTCTCCATAGCCTTCAGGCTTGGTGATATCTCTGTGGGAGCGGGCGTGCCCGCGAATGGCCGTTGATCACAACCGAGGGTAGTCGATGTACCCCACTGGCCCCCTGCCATAGAAGGTCTCGGGCCGCGCCTCGTTCAGTGGCGCATCCGCTGCCAGCCGCGCCGGCAAATCAGGGTTGGCGATGAACGGCACGCCAAATGCCACAGCATCGGCCTTGCCGCTGGCCAGCGCCGCATTGGCACTGGCTTTGTCAAACCGCTCATTGACGATGTACGGGCCACCAAACGCTTCCTTGATCAGCGGGCCAATGCTGTCATCGGCTTCCCGCTCACGCGAGCAGATAAAGGCAATGCCACGCTTGCCCAGTTCACGGGCCACGTAGGTAAAGGTTTCGGCGCGGTCGGCATCGCCCATGTCGTGCGCATCGGCACGCGGTGCCAGGTGCACGCCCACGCGGTTCGCGCCCCACACCTCGATGGCCGCATCGGTCACTTCCAGCAGCAGGCGCGCACGGTTTTCCAGCGAGCCGCCGTAGCGGTCTGTGCGCTGGTTGGTGCTGCTTTGCAGGAACTGGTCGAGCAGGTAACCGTTGGCACCGTGGATTTCTACACCA
This sequence comes from Pseudomonas sp. LLC-1, assembly GCF_002992185.1. Lineage (NCBI taxonomy): Bacteria > Pseudomonadati > Pseudomonadota > Gammaproteobacteria > Pseudomonadales > Pseudomonadaceae > Pseudomonas > Pseudomonas sp. LLC-1. The sequence continues at coordinate 253,447 of NZ_LUVY01000006.1, forward strand.
TCAAAGCCAGCCGCCTTGGCATTCTCGGCACCGCTGCGGTAGGCCTCGACGATGTCGATGATTTCTTCGGTTTCCAGCGCGCGTGGGGTGGGGTAGTCACTCAACGGGCGCACCAGGCTTACATGCCCCTTGGGCTGGATCGCGCTGGGGGCCACCGGCAGCTCGCCGTTCAGGTAGCTGGGGTGGGAGATACGGCCAACGTGCCACAGTTGCAGGAAGATGCGTCCGCCTGCGGCATGCACAGCCTTGGTGACGTTGTTCCAGCCACGTACCTGCTCATCGTTCCAGATACCGGGGGTATCCGGGTAGCCGACACCCATGGCACTGACCGACGTCGCTTCGCTGAGGATCAGCCCGGCGCTGGCGCGCTGCACGTAGTATTCGGCCATCAGCGCATTGGGCACGCGGCCTTCGTCGGCACGGCAGCGGGTGAGTGGGGCCATGATGATGCGGTTGGGCAGTTGCAGGTCGCCCAGGGTGATCGGATCGAAAAGCGTGGTCATAGCGGTTACCTGCCTTGTCAAAGTGCTTGGCGCAGTTGTTCGAGGAACGCCTCGATGGTGGCCTCGTTACGTTTGAAGAAGTGCCATTGGCCGATCTTCTGGCTGCGGATCAGCCCGGCGCGCTGCAAGGTGGCCAGGTGGGCAGAGACGGTCGACTGCGACAGGCCGCAGCGTTGGTCGATCTGCCCGGCACACACACCGTTTTCGGTGCTGTGGTACTGGTCGGGGAACTGCGTTGCCGGGTCTTTCAGCCAGCTGAGGATTTCTCGCCTGACCGGGTGGGCCAGCGCTTTTATGATTTCGTCGAGATCGAGAGGCATGGGTTGAGGCTCGTTGTAGCGGTATATCGCGATGGAACGAAATGTAAATCGTCAGTTCCCGATATACAAATATGAAGAGGTTCTGAGCTGAGCACGAATCGCTATATCGCGTTATGACGATATAGGGGCGAGCGGTGCTAGACTGCGCGCATGAACTACCTTGCGCACCTGCACCTGGGCGGCCCGGCGCCGCAACAACTGCTTGGCAGCCTGTATGGCGACTTTGTCAAAGGTTCGCTGGAAGGGCGCTTCCCGCCTGCGCTGGAGGCGGCCATACGGTTGCACCGGCATATCGACAGTTACACCGACCAGCACCCATTGGTGCTGGCGGCACTGGCGCGCTTTCCGCGCGAGCGGCGGCGCTTTGCGGGTATTGTGCTGGACGTGTTTTTTGATCATTGCCTGGCGCGGCATTGGCAGGACTATGCCGAGCAGCCGCTGGCGCAGTTCACCGGGGATTTTTATCGGGTGTTGTTGGCGGAGCCCGAGCTGCCGGGGCGGCTGGCGCGGATTGCGCCGTTCATGGCAGCGGATGACTGGCTGGGGGCGTATGGCGAGTTTGCCACGCTGGAGCAGGTGTTCAACGGCATTGCCCGGAGGCTGTCCCGGCCGGAGGGGATGGCTGGGGTGATGATAGAGCTGGAGCGGCTGTATGAGCCGCTGATGGCGGACTTCCGGGAGTTTTACCCGCAGTTGCAGGCGTTTGCGGCGGCGGGGCGGATGTCTGACAGTTAGTTCTGTACTGGTAGTGCCGGCCTCTTCGCGGGTTTACCCGCGAAAGGGCCAGCACTGGCAGTGCAAATCCTCAGGCAGCCCGCGCTTGCCGCCGTGGCGCCAGCTCGACTTCCTCAACCCCAAACAACGCCAGGTGAATCGCCTGCTGTGCCTGCAACGCCAGCACCGCCCGTTCCTTGCCCACACTGCCAATCGGCTGCAGCAGGTGAATGCAAACCTCCCCCCGCGGCTGGGCGAACAAGCGCATCAGGTGCGACACCAAATCATCATCGCCAATGAACGGCGCAATCGGGTCGATCTGGCCATCGCGCAAGTACTGGATAGCCACCGGCTGCACCGCCACACCCCGGTCGATGGCGCCTGCCAGCAGGCGGCCATGGAAGGTGCGCAAGGTGCGACCGCTAGTGGTGGTGCCTTCGGGGAAGATCAGCAGCGGTCGGGCCAGGCCCAGTTGCCCGGCAATCTGCTCACGCAGGCGCTGGCTGTCGCCACCGCCACGTCGAATGAACAGCGTTCCGGCTTTTTCCGCCAGCCAGCCGGCTACTGGCCAGTGACGCACCTCGGCCTTGGACAGGAACGACAGTGGCAGCAGCATGCCCAGCAAGGGGATGTCGGTCCAGGAAACATGGTTACTCACCCACAGCATCGGCCGCTGCGGCAGTTCGCCCACTACACGCACGTCGAAGGGCAGGGCGGCGACCAGGCGCTTCATGAACAGGCAGGTCCAGCGCTGGCGGCGTTCGATGGGGGCCTTGTAGCCCAGGCGTTCGCCAAGGGCGATCAGGCTGGCCATCAGCATGCCCAGCAACAGCACCAGCAGCAGTCGAGCCAGGCGGGTCATTACCCGCAGCTTCGGCATCAGACGGCCGCCTTGAAGTGGCGCGCGTAGCGCGGGCACAGTTCGTCGCGCTTGAGCAGGATGAACACGTCAGCCACCTGGAAGTCTTCGTCCCAGCACGGCTCGCCGCAAATTTTTGCGCCCAGGCGCATGTAGGCCTTGAGCAACGGTGGCATTTCGGCGATGACGTTATTCGGAAGGGCCAGGTTCGGCAGCGGGTTCTTCGGCTCGGCGCGCAGGTGCTCGGTGCACAGGTAACGGTCACGCAGGCGCTGCATCACGGCATGGGCTTGCACGCCGCCGTCTTGCATGGGGATGCTGGCACAGCCCATCAGGTAGCTGTAGCGGCCTTCGTTGAGCACTTCGGCCAGTTCGCCCCACAGCACGGCGATGGTGCCGCCGTTGCGGTAGTCGGGGGCGACGCAGGTACGGCCCAGTTCGAGGATGGGCCCTTGCAGTTGCAACAGACCGTGCAGGCGGAATTCTTCTTCACTGTAGAAGCGGCCCAGGCTGCTGGCGGCCTGATGGTCGAGCAGACGGGTGGTGGCGACCAGCTCGCCGGTGCTCAGGTCGCGAACACCAATGTGGCGGCAATGCACGTCGTAGTCGTCCATGTCCAAACCTTGCTCGGCACCCTTGAGCTTGGCCTTGAATTCTGCGCTGAACACTTTGTAGCGCAGGGCCTGGGCCTCTTGCAGCGCCGTGGCGCCAACCAGGCGTTCGGCTTGCAGACGGCGTTCAGTGCTGTTGTCGCCAGAGAGAGCGATCCGAGTCATTGCGAGTCTCCATAAGCCAGCCATGAAGGGTTGCGGCCGGTCGGCTTTGTTGTGCAAAGTCAGCCTAGGTAGGCGCGGTGTCACCCCTGTGAATCTTTGGTGATGCTTGCGTGACACCCCTAGAACCTTGACCAGAAAGCCCCAGCAAGGAGCCGTCACATGGCCTGGTTGCAACGACTGAACGACCCGCTTCGCCAAGCGCTGGCGGGCACCCTGGGCGAAACCTACGCCGCGCTGCTTGAGCGCCTCGGCCCGGTTGCCCCTTTTGAACTGGCGGTGTTGGGCGGGCGTGCGATGGCCACGCCGGGCCTGGCGTTCCTGGTGGGTTACCAGGCCGCCTTGCGCGTGCTGTGGCCCAGTGCCCCGCCAAGCCTCGGCGCCCTGTGCGCCACCGAGCGGCGTAGCGTGCGGCCAGCGGACATGCATACGCGGCTCGACCACTTGCGGCTCACGGGCAGCAAGGATTTCGTCACGGCCGGGCTGGATGCCGAGTGGCTACTGGTGGCCGCGCGTAGCGAGGCGGCTGGCGCGGCGCCACAGTTGAACCTGGCGGTGGTCTATCCCGGGGAGCCTGGGGTAACGCTCGAGCCGCTACCAACCCTGCCGTTGATGCCGGAAGTGGGCCATGGCCGGCTGGTGCTGGAGCAGGCCGCGTGCGAGTTGCTGGCGGGTGACGGTTGGGATGCCTATGTAAAACCGTTCCGCTCGCTGGAAGACTTGTATGTGCTGGCGGCGTTGACGGCCTGGTTATATGGCGTCGGACAGGCGTGCGCCTGGCCGCAGGGGTTGCGGCTGCAATTGCTTGGGTTGCTGGCCGGGTGTGCCGAGGGCAGCCGGCAGTGTGCCGACAGTGTGGGGTGCCATTTGCTGCTGGGTGGGTTGTTTGCGCAGTTCCAGGCGTTGCGGGGGGAGATTGATGCGGCACTGGCAGCGGGGCCGGCGCATTGGGCGCAGATCTGGCAGCGGGACCAAGGGGTGATGGCGCTGGCCGCGGCGGCCCGGGAGAAGCGGCTGAACAAAGCCTGGGCTGCTGCGGGATTGTCATGAATGCCTGATAGTTTTGCGTGAACCGATGAATCCTGGGGCCGCTTTGCGGCCCTTTCGCGACACAAGGCCGCTCCCACAAGGGCCGGCGCAGGTCTCGCTTTTGTGGGAGCGGCCTTGTGTCGCGAAAGGGCTGCGCAGCAGCCCCAAAATTGTGAGCCTGAAACACGATGCTGAAAGGTCTGTTGTTGGTTCTTTGCCTGGCCATGGCACCCGCCAAGGCCGAGGACTGGCCTGATCCGCAATGGCAGACCGACCCTGACACCCTCCACTGGCAAGCCGTCGACACTTACGCCTTCCCCGCCCGCACCCCAGACCGCAGCGGCATCCGCACCGACGCCCTGCTGATCATCCGCGACGGCCGCATCCTCCACGAACGCTACGCCGCCCCCACCACTGCCGCCACCGCACACCTGACCTGGTCGGTCAGCAAAAGCGTACTCGCCACGCTGATGGGCGTGGCCCAAGGAGAGGGACGCTTCCAGTTGCAAGATCCGGTCGCGCGTTTCTATCCCGCCATGCGCACCCACCCGGGCGTGCGCATGACCGACCTGCTGCACTGGGCCAGTGGCCTGGACTGGCAGGAAGACTACGAATACGCCCCGCTCAAGTCCTCGGTGGTGGCCATGCTGTATACCCGTGGCCACGAAGACATGGCCGCCTACACGGCAGCCCGAGGTACGACGGCCAGCCCCGGCCAGCGGTTCCTCTATTCCAGTGGCGACAGCAACCTGCTGGCCGCCGCACTGCGCGGCATGCTCGATGCCGGGCAGTACGCCGATTACCCCTGGCACGCATTATTCACCCCGCTGGGTATCGACAGCGCGGTGTGGGAACGTGACCAGGCGGGCACCTACGTGGGCTCTTCCTACCTCTACCTCAGCGCCCGTGACCTGGCCCGTATCGGCTTGCTGATGCAACGCGAGGGGCGCTGGCAAGGCCGGCAACTGTTGCCCAAGGCCTGGGTGGCCTTCAACCGTACGCCGTTTGCCCATGCCGAACCTGTCCCCGCAGAGGCCAACCCAGGCGGCCACTGGTGGCTCAACCAGCCGCTGGCCGGCGCTACGCGGCCCTGGCCAAATGCGCCCGCAGACACCTTCGCCGCCCTGGGCCATTGGGGCCAGGCGCTGTACATCTTGCCCACGCAAAAGCTGGTGATCGTGCGCTATGCCGATGACCGGGACGGCGCTTATCAGCATGACGAACTGCTCAAGCGAGTGCTGGCGGTACTGGCCGGGGAGGGGGCATGAAGCGCGTACTGCTGCTGGTGTTGTCAGGGCTGGTGTTCTGGGCCTGGTACGAGCGTCAGGCCCTGGCAGACTTCCCTGGCATCCTCTCGGCCTACTCGGCCAAGGAATACTGCTCGTGCCGCTTCGTCATGGGCTTCGAGCAGGCGTATTGCCAAGGCTATGTAAAACAGTGGCTGCCACTGAGCCTGCTTGAGGAAAACACCTCGCAGCGACACATCACTGCCGAGGGCCTGGGGCGGCGCAACCAGGCTGCCTGGCTGGGCCCGCGCGAGGGCTGCCGCTTGCTGCCATGAAGGCGGGCGGGTAAGGTTGGCGGCCTGGTTTCACGAGATCTGTCATGTTCAAGCTGCCCCGTCTTTTGCCCGCCCTGCTGCTGGCTTTGTGCCTGCCCGCCCACGCCAATTGGCACCTCGATGGCGAATCGTCGCGCCTGTCGTTCATTACCGGCAAGAACGGTGACACGGCCGAGGTGCATCGCTTTCTGGTGCTGCATGGCAAGGTCGACCGCAAGGGCGCGGCCGGCTTGAGTATCGAGATGGATTCGGTCAGCAGCGGCATCCCGCTGCGTGACGAGCGTATGCGTGACGACCTGTTCGAGGTCGAGCGTTTTGCCGAAGCCAAGGTGCAGGCGCAACTGGACCTGCGGCCAATCAACGACCTGGCCAACGGTGCCCAGATCGAACTGCGCCTGCCGCTTACCGTTACCCTGCATGGCCAGTCGCACAGCTACAACGCCCTGCTGCTGGCCACGCGTCTGGATGAGCGACGCTTTCAGGTGGTAACCCTCGAACCTCTGGTGCTACGTGCCGAGGATTTCGGCCTGCTGCCTGGGCTGCAAACCCTGCGCAAGCTCGCCGGGCTCAAGTCCATCAACCCATCGGTGCCGGTTAGCGCGGTGCTGATCTTCACCGCCCGCTGACATGCCGGGGCCGGTCTTCCCCTGGCGGGATGGCAACCAGTTCGAACTGCTGATCGACGGCCCCGAGTTCTTTCCGCGCATGCTCACGGCGATCGTGCGTGCTGAGTTCCAGGTCGATCTGGAGTTGTATCTGGTCGAGGCTGGCGCGTGTGCCGAAGCCGTGGTCGAGGCGTTGGAACAGGCCGCACGGCGCGGTGTACGGGTGCGCTGCCTGTTCGATGACTATGGCTCGCTGGCGTTCAACAGCGCCTTGCGCCAGCGCCTGCTGGAGGCCGGCGTGTACCTGCGTTGGTACAACCGCCTGCGCTGGAAGCGCGGCCTGCGCAACCTGTACCGCGACCACCGCAAACTGCTGCTGGTGGATGAACGCTGGGCCGTGGTGGGCGGCACGGGTGTTACCGACGAGTTCTGGACGCCGGGCGATGCGACCAGCGAATGGCATGAGGTGATGGTGCAGATCCAGGGGCCGGTGGTTACCGACTGGCAACTGCTGTTCGACCGCCAGTGGTCCGCCAACAACCGCCGCACCGCCTGGCGCCCCGCCGAGGGCTTTGGCTTGCCGCGCCTGCCCAAACTGCCTGCGCAAGGGCAAGGCATGGGGCGAGTGGCCTATGCCGACGCCCGCCAGCACCAGGACATCCTGCATTCGTTGGTGCGGGCACTGAACAGTGGCAAGCAGCGGGTATGGCTGGCCACACCGTATTTTCTGCCGACCTGGAGCGTGCGCCGTTCGTTACGCCGTGCTGCCAGCAAAGGGCTTGATGTGCGCCTGTTGCTGACCGGCCCACGTACGGACCACCCGTCGGTACGCTACGCCGGGCACCGCTACTACCCACGGCTGCTGCGTGCCGGGGTGCGGATTTTCGAGTACCAGCCGTGCTTCCTGCACCTGAAGATGGCCGTGGTAGACGACTGGGTCAGCGTCGGTTCGTGCAACTTCGACCACTGGAACCTGCGCTTCAACCTTGAAGCCAACATCGAGGCGCTGGACCCGCCACTGACGGCGGCTGTGGTGGCCAGCTTCGAGCGTGACTTTGCCTTGAGCGAGGAAGTCGACCTCGACCACTGGCATGCCCGGCCGCTGTGGCGCAGGGTGAAGCAGCGGATCTGGGGATGGATCGACCGGCTGGTGGTCAACCTGCTCGACCGCCGTGACTGACAGGGGCTATCGTGCAGTATCTGTTAACCGAAGGAGTGGGTGCGATGACAGCGAAGAAGATCCTGATGCTGGTGGGTGATTACGTCGAGGACTACGAGGCGATGGTGCCGTTCCAGGCCTTGAGCATGGTCGGCCATACGGTGCATGCGGTGTGCCCGGAAAAACTGGCGGGGCAGACGGTACGCACCGCCATTCATGATTTTGAGGGTGAGCAGACCTACAGCGAAAAGCCGGGGCACAACTTTGCCCTGAATTATGACTTCGTGCGCGTGCGGGCCGAGAGTTATGACGCGCTGTTGATCCCGGGTGGCCGTGCGCCAGAGTACCTGCGCCTGGATGAAAAAGTGCTGGAGCTGGTGCGGGCGTTCGACCAGGCTGGAAAGCCGATTGCGGCGGTGTGCCATGGCGCCCAATTGCTGGCGGCGGCGGGTGTGCTGGAAGGGCGTGAATGCAGCGCGTACCCGGCGTGTGCGCCTGAAGTGCGGTTGGCGGGTGGGACGTTCATTGATATTGCAGTGGACCAGGCGCATGTGGATGGCAACCTGGTGACCGCACCGGCATGGCCAGCGCATCCTGCGTGGCTGGCGGCCCTCCTCAAGGTGCTGGGCACTCGTATTGCCTGATAGGACCTAATCGCCGGCAAGCCAGCTCCCACAGGTTTAGCGAAGGTTTCAAGACCTGTGGAGTACCTGTGGGAGCTGGCTTGCCGGCGATTAGGCCAGTGCAGGCAGCACAGCTCAACCAGGCTTAACCCACCTGCTCAACCCAGTCATTGAGGTTGTAGTAGTTGGTCACCCGGGCAATTCTGCCGCAGTGAATGTAGAAAAACGCCCCCGCTGACAGCACATAGGTCTGCCCGTTGGCCGCTGGCAGTCCTTCGTCATCGGCCAGGTATTCACCGTGTACCGTGAACTCTGCCGCCGCACGGCTGCCATCGGCGTTCTGCATCACCACGATGTCGGCCAGGCGCTCGCGGTAGCAGCGGTTCATCTTGTCCATGAACGCGGCAAACCGGGCCTTGCCCATCTCCCGCTCGCCCTGGTTGATGTCGTGGATCACGTCCTCGCTCAGTAGCGCCAGAAACCCCTGCATGTCACCGGCGTTGAAGGCGGCGTAGTAAGCATTTACCAGTTCGGTAGCGGTCATGGAACAATACCTGTCGTGTAGGGAAAAGGCCGGTCGTTGCCACGGATGATAGGGTTTCCCCTCAAGCCCGGCTTAGCCGAGCGCGTCATCCACATCGACAAAACGACCGCCAAGCATGGAAATACGCCTGTTGCACGGCGCCGCTATCGCGCCTTACATCGATGACCTCGCTCGCCTGCGCCTTAGCGTGTTTCGCGAGTTCCCCTACCTTTACGACGGCACTCCGGAATACGAGGCCGACTACCTCGCTACCTATACGCGCTCCGGGCGCAGCCTGGTGGTGCTGGCGCTGGACGACGGCCAGGTGGTCGGCGCCTCCACCGGCCTGCCACTGGTGGATGTCGCCCCCGAATTCCAGCAGCCGTTCCTGGCCCAAGGGCGTGACCCGGCCAGCGTGTACTACTTCGGTGGGTCGCTGGTACTGCCGGAATACCGTGGTCAGGGCCTGGGGGTGCGCTTCTTCATCGAGCGTGAGTCTTACGCGCACAAGCTGGCCGAATTTGATTACTGCGCATTCTGTGCGGTCGAGCGGCCAGGCGTGCACCCGAAACGGCCAGCAGACTACAAACCATTGCACGGCTTCTGGCGTAACCGTGGCTTTCTGCACGACCCATCGTTGCGCACAAGCTTTGCCTGGCGAGACCTGGATGAGACGCAAAGCACCGACAAACTGATGTCCTACTGGCTGAAGGAACTGCCAATATGAAGAGGGAGGGCTAGGAAGGGCAGGTACTTACCTGCAGGGACTGGCCGGAGCCGTTTGGTAGCTTCCGGTAAAAGCTGCAGTGCGCTCTTCGCTGCTTTATCGCGAAAAACGCACCGCATTTACATCAGGCTTACTTCACTTCGACTGCCAGGCTCTCGGCAATCTTGCTCTGCCACAGGGCAGGGCCAGTGATGTGTACCGACTCACCGTTGCTGTCTACAGCAACGGTCACCGGCATGTCCTTGACTTCGAACTCGTAGATCGCTTCCATGCCCAGCTCGGCGAAGGCCAGGACCTTCGACTTGCGGATGGCCTGGGCCACCAGGTAGGCAGCGCCACCCACGGCCATCAGGTAGACGGCTTTGTTGTCCTTGATCGCTTCGATGGCGGTCGGGCCACGCTCGGACTTGCCGATCATGCCCAGCAGGCCGGTTTGCTCAAGGATCTGGCGGGTGAACTTGTCCATGCGGGTGGCGGTGGTCGGGCCGGCTGGGCCTACCACTTCGTCACCGACCGGGTCGACCGGGCCTACGTAGTAGATGAAGCGGCCTTTCAGGTCGACCGGCAGCTCTTCGCCACGGTTGAGCATCTCGACCATGCGCTTGTGCGCAGCATCGCGGCCGGTCAGCATCTTGCCGTTGAGCAGGATGGTCTCGCCCGGCTTCCAGCTGGCGACTTCTTCCGGGGTGATGTCGTCGAGGTTGACGCGACGGGCGCTCGGGCCGGCTTCCCAGACGATTTCCGGGTAAGCGTCCAGCGACGGTGCTTCCAGCTCGGCCGGGCCGGAGCCATCGAGCACGAAATGGGCGTGGCGGGTAGCGGCGCAGTTGGGGATCATGCACACCGGCAGCGAGGCGGCGTGAGTCGGGTAGTCCATGATCTTGACGTCGAGCACGGTGGTCAGGCCACCCAGGCCCTGGGCGCCGATGCCCAGCTGGTTGACCTTCTCGAACAGCTCCAGACGGATTTCTTCCAGGCGGTTCTGCGGGCCACGGGCTTTCAGCTCATGGATGTCGATGGACTCCATCAACACTTCCTTGGCCATGACGGCGGCTTTCTCGGCGGTACCGCCGATGCCGATGCCGAGCATGCCAGGCGGGCACCAGCCAGCACCCATGGTCGGGACGGTCTTCAGTACCCAGTCGACGATCGAGTCGGACGGGTTGAGCATGGCCATCTTCGACTTGTTCTCGGAACCACCGCCTTTGGCAGCCACGTCCACTTCCACTTTGTCGCCCGGGACGATCGAGTAGTGGATGACCGCTGGTGTGTTGTCCTTGGTGTTCTTGCGGGCACCGGCCGGGTCGGCCAGGATCGAAGCGCGCAGGACGTTTTCCGGCAGGTTGTAGGCGCGACGCACACCTTCGTTGATCATGTCGTCGACGCTCAGGGTAGCGCCGTCCCAGCGTACGTCCATACCCACGCGCACGAACACGGTGACGATACCGGTGTCCTGGCAGATCGGGCGGTGGCCGGTGGCGCACATGCGCGAGTTGATCAGGATCTGGGCGATGGAATCGCGCGCAGCGGGCGACTCTTCACGCAGGTAGGCCTCGTGCATGGCCTGGATGAAATCGACGGGGTGGTAGTACGAAATGAATTGCAGGGCGTCGGCGACGCTCTGAATCAGGTCGTCTTGCTTGATCACGGTCATGCAGCGCGCTCCTCTTAAAGACGGGAACATTCAAAAAGACGCATCGACGGTGCCGACCAGCATGTCGAAGCGCCTTGCAAGGCGCCGGCAGGTCAGGCCGACGGAAAAAGGCGCGGCAGTATAGCGCGCATCCTTGCCGGGCACACCTGCGGCCGGTCTGGACCATGGTCGGCAGTGGTTGGGCATCCTTTTTGCTGCCGTTGCGCGCTTGGCTTACAGTGGACTGTGATTTGTGGAGAACGACCAACCATGCCCGAACTTTGCGTGGGCGAGCGCCGCTGGGCGGTGCCAACCGGCAGCAACCTGCTCGATGCCTTGAACGATGCCGGGCTCAACGTGCCTTACAGCTGCCGCGCCGGCAGTTGCCATGCCTGCCTGGTGCATTGCCTTGCCGGGCAACCGCTGGATGCCCTGCCCGAGGCCCTGGCGCTGGACAAGCATGCCATGGGCTGGCGCCTGGCCTGCCAGTGCCGGGTGGTCGAGGACCTGCAAGTGGCGCTGTTCGACCCGCAGCGCGATGGCGTGCCGGCCCAAGTCTGTGCGCTGGATTGGTTCGGTGATGTATTGCGCGTGCGGCTGCGGCCTGAGCGGGCCGTGCGTTACCAGGCGGGGCAGCATGTGGTGTTGTGGAATGGTTCGGTAGCGCGGCCGTATTCGCTGGCCAGCCTGCCGGGGGAAGAGGACTTTCTGGAGTTCCACATCGATTGCCAGCGCCCTGGCGCTTTCTGCGACAAGGCCCGTGGCTTGCGGGTGGATGATGTGCTGCGCCTGGGTGAGTTCAGAGGCGGGGCGTTGCATTACGATCCGGACTGGCAGGACCGGCCTCTATGGCTGCTGGCAGCGGGCACCGGGCTTGCGCCGTTGTGGGGCATCCTGCGCGAGGCGGTGCGACAGGGGCATCGCGGCGAGATTCGGGTGCTGCATGTGGCGGGGGACAGCGCCGGGCATTATCTGGCTGGGCCGTTGCAGGGAATGGCAGGTGTGACTACCGAGTTGGTGATGGCGGAACATGTGGAGCAAGCGCTGGCCGGGTTGCGGCTGGCGTCACGGCAGACGGTGGCCCTGGTGTGTGGGGCGCCGGGGAGTGTCGAGCGGTTTGCGCGGCGGCTGTTCATTGCCGGGGTGCCGCGGGGGCAGGTGTTTGCTGATGAATTCGTTGAACATGCCTGAGGCATTTATGTTGCCTGGGCTGGCCTCATCGCCGGCAAGCCAGCTCCCACAGAATTGCATCAGACCTGAGCCTGCGCGGTCCTTGTGGGAGCGGGCTTGCCCGCGAAGGGCCGCAAAGCGGCCCCCTTTCAGGCAGGATCAGCCGACCAGCGGATCACCGACATGCAGAATCTTCATGCCATTGGTGCCACCGATGGTGTGGTAGCTGTCACCCTTGGTCAGGATCACCCAGTCACCTTGCTCCACCAAACCACGCTTGAGCAGTTCGTCGACCGCAGCCTGGCTCACCTTGTCGGCCGGCAGCGAAGCCGGGTCGAAGGCGATCGGGTACACGCCACGGAACATGTTGGCGCGTGCCTGGGTGGCGCGGTGCGGCGACAGGGCGAAGATCGGCACGTGCGAACGCAGGCGCGACATGATCAGCGGGGTGTAGCCGCTTTCGGTCAGGGCGATGATCGCCTTCACGCCCGGGAAGTGGTTGGCGGTGTACATGGCCGCCAGGGCGATGCTTTCGTCGCAGCGCTCGAAGGTGGTGTGCAGGCGGTGGCTGGACTTCTGGCTGGTCGGGTGCTTTTCAGCGCCCAGGCAGATGCGGGCCATGGCCTGAACGGCTTCGATCGGGTACGAACCTGCAGCACTTTCAGCCGACAGCATCACCGCGTCGGTATTGTCCAGCACGGCGTTGGCCACGTCGGACACTTCGGCACGGGTCGGCATCGGGTTCTGGATCATCGACTCCATCATCTGGGTCGCCACGATCACCGCTTTGTTGTTGCGGCGGGCGTGCTGGATGATCTTCTTCTGGATGGCGATCAGCTCGGCATCGCCGATTTCCACGCCCAGGTCGCCACGGGCAACCATCACCGCGTCGGAGGCGGCGATCAGCTTGTCGAGGGTCTCGTCGTCGGCAACCGCTTCGGCGCGTTCGATCTTGGCCACCAGCCAGGCGCTGCCACCGGCTTCGTCACGCAGCTTGCGCGCGTATTCCATGTCGCTGGCGTCACGCGGGAAGGACACGGCCAGGTAGTCCAGGTCCATTTCCGCCGCCAGCTTGATGTCGGCCTTGTCTTTTTCAGTCAGGGCCGGTGCGGTCAGGCCGCCACCTTTGCGGTTGATGCCTTTGTGGTCCGACAGCGGGCCACCGATGATCACCACGCAGTGCAGGGCATCTGCGGTGGCGGTTTCGACGCGCATGACCACGCGGCCATCGTCCAGCAGCAGTTCGTCACCGACGCCGCAGTCCTTGACCAGGTCGGGGTAGTCGATACCGACGATGTCCTGGTTGCCTTCGGTCAGCGGGTGGGCGGTAGAGAAGGTGAACTTGTCACCGATCTTCAATTCGATGCGCTTGTTGGCGAACTTGGCGATGCGGATCTTCGGACCCTGCAGGTCGCCCAGCAATGCTACATGGCGGCCGTTCTTGGCGGCGATGTCACGGATCAGGCGCGCGCGGGCCTTGTGCTCGTCCGGAGTGCCGTGGGAGAAGTTCAGACGTGCCACGTCCAGGCCGGCGAGGATCAGCTGTTCGATCACTTCCGGCGAGTTGCTGGCGGGGCCAAGGGTGGCGACGATTTTGGTACGGCGGATGCTCATGCACAGACTCCTATAGTGAAGCGCAGCGAAAGGCTACTCCTGAATCTCGCTGTAGTCATTGTTCCGTTGCACTACCTGCGACCAAGGCAGGGTGGCATTTGAACGGGCAGGGTATGCTTGCAAAAGGCTGTGAAGATTTGTTGGCGTTGGCCGATAAACAGGCATCAAAGGAGATCCCCATGCGAGCCCTGATCGTTTTAGCCCTGGCCGCCAGCGTCGTCGGCTGCACCCGCTGGTCCATGGACCACCACCTGAACAATGCCTACCGTGCCTACGACCGTGGCGATTGCGCCCGGGTCATGCTGGAGCTGTCGCAGGTCGACCGCACCAGCCGTGCGCGGCCATTCATCCACCCCGAGGTGTCGCTGCTACGCGGGCAATGCCTGGAGCGCCAGGCGCTTTATGTGGATGCCGCGCAGACCTATCAGTACCTGATCCAGCAGTACCCGGGCAACGAGTATGCCTATCGCGCCCAGGCCCGCCTGCAGACGCTGGAGAAACTGGGCCATTTGCGCGGCGGCGAAACGGCGGTGGCCAAGCCGGTGACGACCGTACCTTGGCGCTAACACCAAGGTGTGGTTTATTTTACGAGATTTGCAGCGCGTGCTGCGCTAATCTGTAACTCAGCTGTTACAACAACCGCCAGTTCCTTGTATTCCTGGCATCAGGTACGGAATACACTCGCGATCATGTTCAACAAGCGCCACATCGAACGCCATCAGCTGCCTTGTGTCCTCAAGGTGTTCAACCGGTTTACCAACCAGGAAATCGGCCAGCTAGGCAATGCCTCCGAAGATGGCTTGATGGTCATCAGCCAGCTGCCCGTGCTGGTCGGGCCGGATTACGAGCTGCAACTGCGCATGCCGTTGGTCGGCGGGGGGCATCAGTTCGTCAACCTCACCGCCAGTTGCCTGTGGTGCCGCGAAGACCAGACGCCCGGGCACTATGATTCGGGCTTCATGCTGCTGCAGGCCCCGCGCGAATACGACGAGTTCGTGCATTCGTTGCGTGATTACTTCAGTTTCCACCCCGCCAACGCTTCGGTCTGAGGCTGCGCTAGAATCGGGTCGACCTCGATACAGGACGACCCCGTGACCTCCAGCATTTTCTGGCACGACTACGAAACCACCGGCATCAACCCGCGCTGCGACCGCCCACTGCAGGTGGCCGGTGTACGCACAGACTTTGACCTCAACGAGGTTGACGAGCCGATCAGCCTTTATTGCCGGCCCTCTGACGATATCCTGCCGCATCCGGCCGCTTGCCTGGTGACAGGTATCACGCCACAGCTGCTGGCCGAGCAGGGGCTGTGCGAAGCCGAGTTCATGACCCGGGTGCATGCACAGCTGGCTCAACCGGGCACCTGTGGTGCCGGCTACAACACCCTGCGCTTTGACGATGAAGTGACCCGCTACAGTCTGTACCGCAATTTTTTCGACCCTTATGCCCGTGAGTGGCAGGGCGGCAACAGCCGCTGGGACCTGATCGATATCGTGCGTACTGCCTATGCCCTGCGCCCGGACGGTATTGAATGGCCGCAGCAGGACGGCCGCACCAGCCTGCGCCTGGAGCTGCTGAGCAAGGCCAATGGCATTGATCACGGGCATGCCCACGAAGCGCTTTCCGACGTACGGGCAACCATTGCCCTGGCCCGCCTGATTCGGCAGAAGCAGCCAAAATTGTATGACTGGCTGTTCCAGTTACGCAGTAAGCATAAAGTGATGGAGCAAATCCGTTTGTTACAGCCGCTGGTGCATATATCCGGGCGCTTTTCGGCGGCGCGTAGTTACCTGGGTATCGTATTGCCACTGGCCTGGCACCCGCGTAATCGCAATGCACTGATTGTGTGCGACCTGCATCAGGAAACCCTACCGTTACTACGGGAAAGTGCTGAAGTTTTGCGCCAGCGTTTGTACACCCGGCATGATGAATTGGCCGAGGGGGAATTACCGGTACCGCTCAAACTGGTGCAGATCAATCGCTGCCCGGTACTGGCGCCGTTGTCGGTATTGCGCCCGGTCGATCAACAGCGATTGGGCCTGGACTTGACGTTGTTACAATTGCGCGGTGAACAGCTGGCCAATCAACAGGCGCAATGGCAAGACAAGCTGGAGCACATCTATGGCAAGGATGAGTTTGCCCCGAGCGAGGACCCGGAACAGCAATTGTACGATGGTTTTATTGGCGACCGTGACCGGCGCTTATGCGAGCAAGTTCGTGCGCTGGAACCGGCGCAGTTGAGCCATGGGCACTGGATGTTCGATGATCCGCGCTTACCGGAACTGTTGTTCCGCTATCGGGCACGCAACTTCCCCGATACCTTGAATAGCGAAGAACGCCAGCGCTGGCATGGCTTCTGCCAGCAGCGCCTGAGCGACCCGCGATGGGGGGCACCGAATACGCTGGGTGACTTTGAGCAGGCGCGCCAGCAAGCCTGGGAGGGCGCTGACGAAGCGGGCCGGCGTGTGCTGGAGGCTTGGCAAGTGCATGCCAGGCAATTGCAGGCACAATTTGCAGTTGGCTGATCACCAGACAAACAAAAACGCCGGCGATGTGCCGGCGTTTTTGTTGCGATAAGCAAAAGGCGTAGTTGGACAATCAGTCCAGCAGGGTCGCCCAGCTTTCAACCACATCGCCACCCCAAGTGGCTTTCCACTCTTTCAGGGTTTTGTGGTTGCCGCCCTTGGTTTCGATCACTTCACCGTTGTGCGGGTTTTTGTATTGCTTGACCTTGCGTGCACGCTTGGTGGCAACAGCCTTGACCGCACCACGAGGTGCCTTGCTCAGTTTCGACTCTGGGTCGAGCAGGGCAATCACGTCGCGCAGCGACTTGGAGTACTCGCCCATCAGTGCGCGCAGTTTGCCTTCGAACTCCAGTTCTTTCTTCAGCTTGTCATCCTGCGACAGGTTGGCCAGGCGGGCCTGAAGTTCCTTGATGGCTTCTTCGGTGGCGCGGTACTCGTTGATCAGGGACATGGAGTGTTCCTTAATGCGTGTTCAGAAATGTGTGGGGCAATAATAGACAGGCGATAGTCGCAAGTAAACATGCTATTGGGCAATTAACTGTTAATTAAGCTGTGACAACATTTCTCCAGGTGAACAAAAATTTACATAAAGGCCCGCTATTTCGTCATGTCTGTCAGACAAGGCGCGCTGCTGCGTTTGCAGGCCAGCATTGACCCACGCGGCTGCGATCAATACTGCGTTTTTTCTGTCGGGCCGCTAGAATAGGCGCCTTTGCGAAGTTCTGGAGTCTCATTCATGCGCACCTATCGTCTGGTGATCGCCTGCCCCGACCGCGTAGGCATCGTGGCGAAAGTCAGTAATTTCCTGGCCTTGTACAATGGCTGGATCAACGAGGCCAGCCACCACTCTGATGAGCACAGCGGCTGGTTCTTCATGCGCCATGAAATCCGCGCCGAATCGCTGCCGTTCGGTATCGAAGCCTTCCGCGAGGCGTTTGCGCCCATTGCCGAAGAGTTCTCCATGACCTGGCGCATTACCGACTCGGCGCAGAAAAAGCGCGTGGTGCTGATGGCCAGCCGCGAGTCGCACTGCCTGGCCGACCTGCTGCATCGCTGGCATACAGACGAGCTGGACTGCGAGATCCCCTGCGTGATCTCCAACCACAACGACCTGCGCAGCATGGTCGAGTGGCACGGTATTCCGTTCTTCCATGTACCGGTCGACCCCAAGGACAAGGCCCCGGCCTTTGCCGAAGTGTCGCGCCTGGTCAATGAGCATGCTGCCGACGTGGTAGTGCTGGCCCGCTATATGCAAATCCTGCCGCCGCAACTGTGCCAGGACTATGCCGAGAAGGTGATCAACATTCACCACAGCTTCTTGCCGTCGTTCGTCGGTGCCAAGCCTTACCATCAGGCCGCTCTGCGTGGCGTGAAGCTGATCGGTGCGACCTGCCACTACGTTACCGAAGAGCTGGACGCCGGCCCGATCATCGAGCAGGACGTGGTACGCGTCAGCCATGCCGACAGCATCGAAGACATGGTCCGCTTTGGTCGCGATGTCGAAAAGATGGTGCTGGCCCGTGGCCTGCGTTATCACCTGGAAGACCGGGTGCTGGTGCATGGCAACAAGACGGTCGTTTTTGATTGAAGATGTAGGGGGCTGCTTTGCAGCCCATCGCCGGCAAGCCAGCTCCCACAGGGATTGCACATGGCTTGGGGTCGATGCGGTCATTGTGGGAGCTGGCTTGCCGGCGAATGGGGCACGAAGTGCCCCCTGCATTCTTGAGTGATATGCGATGACCAAGCAACGTAACACCCCCACTGCTTCACCCCCGCCCACCCTCGGCGAAGGCTGCCTGGCCCGCTACGACCCCGAAGCCATGGATGACACTGACGGCACCGACTTCCCCGGCGCCGCCGAATTGTGGCAGCAGCTCAACCCGCCTGACGCCGCCAGCGCTCCAGCAACGGACGCGCCAGCAGGCACACAAACACCGGCCCACCCGCCAGCAGATAAAAGTAGTAAGTAACCGCCCGCCATATCAGGATCGCCGCCGCTGCGGTCGAACTGCCCACCAAGGGCGTCAGCAGGCTGGCCGACGTCAACTCGGCGGCACCCGCCCCTCCAGGCAACAGGCTGAACTGGCCGGCACTGAGCGATAGCATCTGCACCAGAAAGCTGGGGATCCATGCCAGGTCCACACCCAATCCTCTCAATACCAGGTACAGCACGCTGTAGCGCAGGCCCCAGTGGACGCAGGTCAGGGTGAATACCAGGCTCAGGGTGCGTTTGGGCAGGCGCCAGGTCTGCGCCAGTGCTTCGATGAAGTGCAGCAGTTTGCGCGCCCAGCGGCGCTGGCGCGGCTGGCCTACGCCCAAGCGCTGCAGCAGCCTGCCGTTCATGCGCATTACCGTGCGCCGGTAGCGCAACAGCCCGATCACCCCGGCCAGTGCCGTGCAGAGCAGCAGTGCACTGCCCAGCAGCATGCTTTCCTGGCTGCGGCCCAGGCTGTGGAACAAGGCGTAGCCGGCTATCGCGAGCATTGCGCAGAAGAAGAACGCCAGATCGTTCAGCTGGTCCATGGCGAACACGGCGCCGCTGCGTGCCGGGCCGATGCGGTGACGCGCCAGCAGGGCCATCAGGGTCAATGGCCCGCCACTGCCACCGGGGGTCGTGCAGATGGCAAACTCCGTGGCCATGACCACGCCGAGGCTGCGTGCGTGGCTTAACTGTTTTGCCTGCTCACCCAGCAACAAGCGCAAGCGCAGCGTGTTGATGACCCAGCACGACAGAATCATGCCAAACAATATGAGCAGCAGTTGCGGGTCGAACCGGCTTAGTCTGGGAAGCAGCTGGCTACCTCCCAACAGCGCTGGCACCAGTGCTGCGCCCAACAATGCCAGCATCAGCAAGGCCCAGCGGTTCATGCTGCCACCTGGCGCTCCAGCCAGGCCGATTTGGTCAGCGGTTCGCGGCCATCCTTCAGCAGTTGTTCCAGTGTTCGCAGCCAATAGTCGCGGGACGATCGATGGCGCATGTCTACCGGGTGCAGCCCCAGGCGTAATGTGGTCGCGCCTTTCCAGCGACGGCATTGCCAGTCGCACAGCACGCGGGACAACGTGCGACGCCATGCACTGCGGGCGCTCCAGACAAGGCCCGGTGCATCGATAGGGATGAAGTCAGGCAAACGGTACAGATGCTGTGGTGTGCTGGTGTACTTCAGCGGCAGGCGACGCAACGCTTGCCGAGTGCCCTGGCTCATGAGCCAGGCCGGTGCGACAAACCCTGCCACAGGCCAACCTTGGCCCTCGAACAGTGCCAGGCCCTCCTGCAGGCGGGTAAGTGCTTCGGCTTCATCAAGGCTGTAGAACTCGCCCTCATGGGTATAAATGCGCCGCATGAAGTAATCGATGGGCCTGCGCGGTGGCGGCCCTTCGTCCGCATGGGCGTAGCCGTGCAGCGCCAGTTCGTCCCCGTTGGCCAGGCGTTTGTCCAGCAGACGGCAGAACGAGGGCGCCAGGTGCAGCGGATTGCGCCGATGGAAGTCCGGGACCACCAGCCATGTCATGGGCACATTGCCCAGCGCGTCGACGGCTTCTACGAACGGCTCGTAGTCCGGCCAGGTTTCCGGGGCTACATCATGCAGTACCAGCATGAGGCTGCGGTGGCTGGAGGAAGGCTCAGGCATGGGCACGCACCTGTGGCTGATAACCGAGCACGGCCTGGTAGTGCTGGAGCAGGCCCGCGACCACGTTGTCCCACGAGTAATGCTGTTCTACATGCCGACGGGCCTGCGCCCCCAGCTTGCCTACGCCAGCCTCGAACGCTTCGCGCACAGCGGTTGCCATGGCGCGGCCATCGTTGGCGCGGCACAGGAGGCCGCACTGATCATTGATGATTTCACCAAAGGCACCCGCGCGCACGGCCACCACCGGTGTAGCACTGGCCATGGCTTCGAGAATGACCAGGCCGAACGTTTCCTGGTCGCCTGCGTGCACCAGCAGGTCGGCGCTGGCCATCAGCCGGGCCACCTCTGCAGCCGGGCAGAAGTGGTCGATGACGCTGACGTTGTGTGGCACGTTGGCGGGCATGTTCGAACCTACCAACACCAGGTGGTAGGGGGCGCCGAGCTGCTGCATGCAGTCGAGCAGCACCGGCAGGTTCTTTTCCCGCGACCCGCGGCCGGCGTAAATCAACAGGCGGCTGGTGTCGGCAATGCCCAGCTGCGCACGCAAGTGGGGGTCGCGCTGGTCGGGGTTGAACGTGGCCAGGTCCACGCCCAGGCGTTGCACATGCACGTCGCGTATGCCCAGGCGGCGCAGTTTGTCGGCCATGACCTGGCTGGGCGCCAGCACCCGGTCGAAATTGCCGTACAGCTTGCTCACGTAGGCTTCGACATTGGGCGTGAACCAGTTGCCCATGCGGTTGCTGACCAGCAACGGCAGGTCGGAATGGTAGAAGCCGATCACCGGCACATCCAGTTGGCGCCTTGCCTCCAGTGCCGCCCAAGCGGTCAGGTAGGGGTCGCCGACTTCGATCAGGTCGGGTTTGAGCGTGCGCAGCGTCTTGCACCAAGGGGCCAGGCGTACCGGAAACCGGTAGCCCTTGCCAAACGGCAGGGGTGGGGCGGGTACCTGAAAGATGCCATCGGCATGCCGGGCGCTGGCACCGGGAATCAACAGGCTATGGCGTACGCCGTGGATGGCGTCGAGGCGGCGGTGTTTGGCATCAAGATAGGTACGTACGCCACCGCTGGCCGGGGCGTAGAACATGGTGATGTCGGCGATGTGCACGATCAGCATCCCTCCGGGATCGTCTTCGGGTCTGTCATCCGGCGGTAACGGGCCGGCGATGACGCGCCTAAAGGTTGACCTTTCAGAAGGATAGTTTGTTCGATCGGGGTTGGGCGGGGCAGGGTTGGGGAGCGGTGTTGGTTTCTTCGCGGGCTCGCCCGCTCCCACAGGGACTGCGCAGGCCTTGAGGCCTGTGTTATCCCTTGTGGGAGCGGGCGAGCCCGCGAAGCAGGCGACGCGGTACGTGCTTAGATGCGGAAGCTGCCCACCAGATGTTTAAGGCGACCAGCCTGCTGCTCCAGGTCGGAACAGGCGCGCAGGGTGGCCTGCAGGTTCTCCACGCCTTCCTGGTTGAGCATGTTGATCTCGTTGATGTCCATGTTGATGGCCTCGACCACGGCGGTCTGCTCTTCGGTAGCCGTGGCCACGGACTGGTTCATGCCGTCGATCTCGCCAATGCGCACCGTCACGCTGTCCAGCCGCTCACCGGCCTGGTTGGCGATCTGCACGCTGTCCTGGCTGTGACGCTGGCTCTGGTCCATGGTCTCGACCGACTCACGGGCACCGACTTGCAGCTCTTCGATCATGGTCTGCACTTGTTGCGCCGATTCCTGGGTGCGGTGCGCCAGGTTGCGTACTTCATCGGCGACCACGGCAAAGCCACGCCCGGCTTCACCGGCGCGGGCCGCCTCGATAGCGGCGTTCAGCGCCAGCAGGTTGGTCTGCTGGGAAATGCTGGTGATCACTTCGAGGATCTGGCCGATGTTCACGGTCTTGCTGTTCAGCGTTTCGATATGCTCGCTGGACGTGACGATCAGATCGGACAGGCGGTTCATCGCGGCAATGTTGCGCTCGACCACTTGCTGGCCTTCCTCGGCCAACAGGCGCGCGGAGCTTGCATGCTGTGAAGCCTGGGCAGCGTTGCCGGCAATTTCCTGGGCGGCGGCACCCAGTTCGTTGATGGCGGCTGCCACGCTGTTGGTACGGTTGGACTGCTCGTCGGAGTTGGTCATCGACGAATTCGAAGCACTGATCACACGCAGGGCCACTTCGTTGACCTGCTCGGTGGCCGAGGACACTTCGCGGATGCTGCTGTGAATACGCTCTACGAACCGGTTGAAGGCGTTACCGAGGATGCCGAACTCGTCGTGGTTGTGAATGCGCAAGCGCTTGGTCAGGTCGCCTTCACCTTCAGCAATGTCTTCCATGGCGCGCGTCATGGTGTGCAGCGGCTGCATCAACACGCGGATCAGCAGGCCCAGCAGGCCGATGATGATCACCACCGCTACCACCGTGGCGATCACCGCCGAGGTGCGGAAGGTGCTGAGCATCGAGAAAGCCTTGTCCTTGTCCACCGACAGGCCGATGTACCAGTTGGCCGCCGGCAGGCCGGTGATCGGGGTGAAGGTCAGCAGGCGGGCCTGGCCATCGCTCTGCACTTCGGTCAGTTCACCGGTCAGTTTCGGCGTGTGCTGCGGGAACAGGTCCGACAGCGACTTCATCACCAGGTCTTTGTCCGGGTGCACCAGGATCTTGCCCTGATCGTTGACCAGGAAGGCGTAGCCCATGCCGCCGAAGTTCAGCGAGTTGATGATCTGCACCAGGCCGTCCAGGGCCAGGTCGCCACCCACCACGCCGACACTGCTGGACACCTTGCTGAGGATGCCAATGACCATCTTGTTGGTGGTCATGTCGATGTATGGCTCGGTCAGGGTCGCGCCTGTCGCATTCATGCCGTCCTTGTACCAGGGGCGGGTGCGCGGGTCGTAGCCATCGGGCATCTTGGCGTCCGGGCGTACGCTGAAGCCGCCGTCGGTTTTGCCCAGGTAAACGGTAAGAAAGCTGGAAATCAGGGCATTCTGGCCCATCAGTGTTTCGGCGTTGGTCGGGTCCTGGGCAATGTTCTGCGCCAGGTTCTCTACCAGTTTGATACGGCCTTCGAACAGGTTACGAATGTTGGTCGACGTGGAGGCGCCCATTTCAGCCAGATAGTTTTCCAGGTCCTCGCGGATCGCATTACGCTGGAGGTAATCGTTGTAGAGGGTGAAAAGGCTGAAGGCGAGCATCACGATCAGTGATGCGGCCAAAAGAATCTTGTGGCTGAAACGAAGGCTTTTGTTCATGGCGTAATCGGTTCCGCTAAGGTGTTATATCAGGCGTTCGCTCCGGAGGAGCGCAAGGCAGTGCAACATCCCGAAATATCCCTTTTCGGTTGTTCCTCTCTATTAAGGCGAATATCACCCAAAGGTATCGGCCGAATTAAGCTAAAGCTTGAGCAGAGGATTAATGAGATGTCGGAATCTTCGACCATCGTTGTAGGCGCTGGCCCGGATGGCCAGCCAGTCGGGCAAGCGATGCGGCTGGCCAACCGTCACGGTCTGGTGGCAGGTGCAACGGGCACGGGTAAGACCGTCACCCTGCAGCACCTGGCGGAAGTGTTCAGTGACGCAGGGGTGGCCGTGTTCGCGGCCGACGTCAAAGGTGACCTCTGTGGCCTGGGGGCTGCCGGTGCGCCACAGGGCAAGGTGGCCGAGCGCATCGCCGGCATGCCCTGGCTGGGGCATACGCCTCGGGCCTATCCCGTGAGCTTGTGGGATATAGCGGGGCAGTCCGGCCACCCCTTGCGCACCACGCTCAGTGAGATGGGGCCGCTGCTGCTGGGCAACCTGCTGGAGCTGACCGACAGCCAGCAAGCCGCGCTGTACGCCGCCTTCAAGGTTGCCGACCGCGAGGGCCTGTTGCTGCTGGACCTGAAAGACCTCAAGGCGCTGCTCGCGCACCTCAAGGACAACCCGCAACTGCTGGGCGAAGACAGCGCGCTGATGACCACTGCCTCAACCCAGGCGTTGTTGCGGCGGCTGGCGACCCTGGAGCAGCAGGGCGCCGAGGCACTGTTCGGTGAGCCGGCATTACAGCTTGAAGACCTGCTACGGCCGGACCCGGATGGCCGTGGGCGCATCCACCTGCTCGATGCCAGCCGGTTGGTGCACGAAGCGCCCAAGGTTTACGCCACCTTCCTGTTGTGGCTGTTGGCGGAGTTGTTCGAGCAGTTGCCCGAACGTGGGGATGCCGACAAACCGGTGCTGGCATTGTTCTTCGATGAAGCGCACTTGCTGTTCAACGGCACGCCCAAGGCGTTGCAGGACCGGCTGGAGCAGGTGGTGCGGCTCATTCGATCCAAGGGTGTGGGGGTGTACTTCGTTACCCAGTCGCCCGGCGACCTGCCGGATGCGGTGTTGGCCCAGCTGGGCTTGCGCATTCAGCATGGCTTGCGGGCCTTTACCGCCAAGGAGCAGAAGTCGTTGCGAGCGGTGGCCGATGGCTTTCGCCCCAACCCGGCGTTCGACACCCTGGCGGTGTTGACCGAACTGGGGATTGGCGAGGCGCTGGTGGGTACGCTGGAAGAGAAGGGCACGCCGGCCATGGTGCAGCGGGTGCTGGTTGCGCCGCCGCAGTCGCGCATCGGGCCATTGTCTGCGGCTGAACGCAGTGCGCTGATTGCCGCTTCGCCGCTGGCGGGGCGCTATGACAAGCCGGTGGACCGTGAGTCGGCTTATGAAATGCTGACCCAGCGCAAGGGCGAGGCCGTGGAACCGGCGCCGCAGCCAAAGGCGGATGAGGAGAGCTTTGCCGACAAGGCGGGGGACTTCTTGCAGAGTGCGGCGGGGCAGGCGATCAAATCGGCGGTGCGCCAGGCGGCCAATCAGCTGGGGCGGCAACTGGTGCGCGGGTTGATGGGGTCGTTGCTGGGGGGTAAGAAAAGGTAGTTGGCACAGGACTGACGCTCATGAAAAAGGCGCCACGAGGGCGCCTTCGTTCATAGCGTTATCACTCAGCCAATGGCTTTCGATGCCAGCCAGAACAAGCCGGCCGCCAGGCCCATCGAGGCCGGCAGGGTGAGGACCCAGGCCAACAGGATGGTCTTCACGGTGCCGCCTTGCAGGCCGCTTTTGTTGGCGACCATGGTGCCGGCCACGCCGGACGACAACACGTGGGTGGTCGATACCGGCAGGGCGAACACGTTGGCCATGCCGATGGCGCAGGCTGCGGTGATCTGTGCCGACATGCCCTGTGCATAGGTCATGCCCTGCTTGCCGATCTTCTCGCCGACGGTCAGTACCACACGCTTCCAGCCAACCATGGTGCCCAGGCCCAAGGCCAGGGCGACGGCCACGATCACCCAGAACGGGGCGTATTCGGTAGTGGCAGTGAGGTCTTTGCGCAGTTTTTCCAGGTCGGCCTTTTCACGGGCCTCCAGGCCTGGCAGCTTGCCAACCTTTTTCGCCGTGTCATCCAGGCACAGCAGGTAGCGGCGCACTTCGACGCGCTTGTCGGCACTCAGGCTGTGGTAGTCGGTCACGCCTTGCAGCGAGGCCTGCAGCGCGGCAATGGTCGGCTCGGTCTGCTGCGGGTTGCAGCTGAACTGCTCCGGCAGGTCGCTGGACTTGGCTTTGCCCAGCGCCAGGAACTCGCCCAGGGTGGCGGCGTTGCGCTGATAGAACTGGCTCATGTGCAGGGTGGCGTCGCGGGTACGCTCGATCTGGTAGGTGGTGCTGTTCAGGTCGAGGACGAACTTGGCCGGGACGATACCGATGAGCACCAGCATGATCAGGCCGATGCCTTTCTGGCCGTCGTTCGAGCCGTGCACGAAGCTGACGCCCATGGCGGAAACCACCAGCACCATGCGGTTCCAGAACGGCGGGTGCTTCTTGTCGTCGAGCTTGCGGCGCTGGTCGGGGGTTTTGTGCATTTTCGACAGCGGGCGCCACCACTTCAGGCCGATCAGCACCAGGGCTGCAACGGCGAAGCCGGCCATTGGCGAGACCACCAGCGACATGGCGATGTCGATCGCCTTCTGCCAGTTGACGCCGTCACCCAGCGGAATGTCGTTGATCAGGGCGTTGGCCAGGCCGACGCCGAGAATGGAGCCGATCAGCGTGTGCGAGCTGGAAGCGGGGATGCCAAAGTACCAGGTGCCCAGGTTCCAGGTGATGGCCGCAGCCAACAGCGAGAAAACCATGGCCAGGCCGTGTCCGGTGTTCACGTTGATCAGCAGCTCTACCGGCAGCAGGTGCACGATGGCATAGGCCACCCCGACACCGCCGAGCAGAACGCCAAGGAAGTTGAACACGCCGGAGAAGAACACGGCGAGGTGCGGCGGCATGGCTTTGGTATAGATGACGGTAGCTACCGCGTTGGCGGTGTCATGAAAGCCATTGATGAACTCGAAGGCGAGTACGAAGGTCAAGGCGAGCAGCAGGCTCACCAACACCCAGGCATCCAGTCCGCTGAATAAATCGATCATGAAGGTTGTCTGGCGGTCATAGGGGGGCGGGATTATGCCAGAAAACCTTGGCAATCGATGCACCTGCTACAGACCGATGGCAATCTTCATGGCGTGGGTGCGCCGTGCAAGGTGGGGCATTCAGGCAGGGAAATATCGGCTAAAAAGCGTAAAGGTTGGCGAAATCAGGCATAAAAGCCAAGAAAATACGGGTTTGCCACCATTCAAACGATCGTATGAAATTTGTGTAATTCCATTTCATCATCGGTCAGGCGGTAAAGATCGAGGCAATTTTGACCGCGCCCGGGCTGGCCGGGCGACGACGCGCTGGCGTAGTCCTGGGGTCAGGGGGTGTCGCTGCGCAGTTCTTTTTCCATGCGTTCCAGTTCCTGGCTGAAAGCCTGGTCGCGCACACTGGCACGTTTGCGCCAAGGTTTGCGTTCCGGATCCGGTTGTGCGGCATAAGTGGTGACTTCGCCGCCGTAAACATCCTTGTAACGTTCAGCCTGGCGCTCGAGTTCTGCGCGCAGTTCATCTTTCGTCACATGCAGTACCTGAATTAAGAGTAATGACTGTTGTTATGCACTGTGCAGCATGCACAGGCCATGCGGGCCGCAACGGCTAGATACAACGGAAGGTTCCTTGACCACGCTGGTGTCGGGGCCTGCGCAATCGATTATAGCAACCGGTAATTCGCCGAACATCGTTATTTACCCGGCCCTGGCATCATCTGACGTAAGTAGTGGGATGTGCCTGGAAACAGTTTGGACCTTTCGTACAAGTTTGAAAGGCAAGGCGGATAAAAGTTCGCTGCAATGCCGGGGCGAGGCCCGAATGAAAAACGGCCTCGCCAAAAGGCGAGGCCGTTGCCTGGGGACTTCTACGGTGGGTACCTGACCAGTCTCTCCAAAGAAGCCACAAGTGGCATGAGAAAGGTATAAGCAAAAGTGTCGGCGGTCAATTGCGATTATCGGCCATTTGTTCGATAATCGCACGAACCGGCGTTTTTTTTGAGGTGTGCGATGAGTGACGAAACCTTGGGCAACGATTCTGGCAACCCGGAGGTGGCACGGCCTGCTTCGGCTGCCATGGCGCCGCCGATCGTGGCTTCTCCGGCCAAGCGCATCCAGGCCTTTACCGGCGACCCGGACTTCATGACCTCCCTGGCCCGTGGCCTGGCCGTGATCCAGGCGTTCCAGGAGCGCAAGCGCCACCTGACCATCGCCCAGATCAGCCACCGCACGGAAATCCCTCGTGCAGCGGTGCGCCGTTGCCTGCATACGTTGATAAAGCTGGGTTATGCGACCACCGACGGGCGTACCTACTCACTGCTGCCCAAAGTGCTGACCCTGGGGCATGCCTACCTGTCGTCGACACCGCTGGCGATTTCTGCCCAGCCATACCTGGACCGCATCAGCGACCAGCTGCACGAGGCGGCCAACATGGCCACGCTCGAAGGTGACGACATTCTTTATATAGCCCGCTCGGCCACGGTGGAGCGGCTGATTTCGGTCGACCTGTCGGTGGGCGGGCGCCTGCCGGCCTACTGCACGTCGATGGGGCGCATTCTGCTGGCGGCCCTGGACGACACCAGCCTGCGCGAGTACCTGGAGCGTGCCGACCTGAAAGCGCGCACCAGCCGAACCCTGCATGACCCTGAATCGCTGTTCGCCTGCATCCAGCAGGTGCGCGCCCAGGGATGGTGCGTGGTGGACCAGGAACTGGAGCAGGGGCTGCGATCGATTGCGGTCCCGGTGTATGACGCTTCGGGGCAGGTGTTGGCGGCGTTGAACGTGAGTACCCACGTAGGGCGGGTAACGCGCAGTGAACTGGAGCAGCGCTTCTTGCCGATTTTGCTCGCTGCCAGCCGTGACCTTTGCCATCAGTTGTTTGGTTGAAATTGTCGGGGCCGCAAGGCGGCCCCAAAATAGAACAGGCAAAACCGTTTCCTGTGCGATAAACGCACAGTGTCGTTCCGGGTGAATTGCTTCACCTGCGCCCGCTGATTAATGTTTCTCGCAACGGTCGGCCCTGCCTACCGAACAAGAAAAACATAAGAGGCACATAACATGAATACTGTCCCCTCGCTGCCGCGGCCGCACCCGCGCGCAGTACCGTTGTATCCAGGCTGACGCAGGCCATATTCCCCACTCATCGCCCTCTGTGCCGGTTGCCCGTGTGCAGTGGTCTGGCTGTGCCCTACATTCTGGATAACAACAATGAACCAAGCGCAAAACAACGTCGGCAAAAGCCTCGACGTTCAGTCGTTCATCAATCAGCAGCCGCTGTCCCGCTATCAGTGGCGGGTTGTGCTGTTGTGCTTCCTGATCGTCTTCCTCGATGGCCTGGACACTGCCGCCATGGGCTTCATCGCCCCGGCCCTGTCGCAGGAGTGGGGGATCGACCGTGCCAGCCTCGGCCCGGTCATGAGTGCCGCATTGATCGGCATGGTGTTCGGCGCCCTGGGTTCCGGGCCGCTGGCTGACCGTTTCGGCCGTAAAGGTGTTCTGGTGGGCGCGGTGCTGGTGTTCGGCGGTTTCAGCCTGGCTTCGGCCTATGCCACCAACGTCGACCAGTTGCTGGTACTGCGCTTTCTGACGGGCCTGGGCCTTGGTGCCGGTATGCCCAACGCGACCACGCTGCTGTCCGAATACACCCCTGAGCGCCTCAAGTCGTTGCTGGTCACCAGCATGTTCTGTGGTTTCAACCTGGGCATGGCGGGTGGTGGCTTCATTTCTGCCAAGATGATCCCGGCCTACGGCTGGCACAGCCTGCTGGTTATCGGTGGGGTCCTGCCGCTGCTGCTGGCGTTGGTGCTGATGGTCTGGCTGCCGGAGTCGGCGCGGTTCCTGGTGGTACGCAACCGAGGCACCGACAAGGTGCGCAAGACCCTGTCGCCCATCGCGCCACAGGTGGTGGCCGAGGCCGGCAGCTTCACCGTACCGGAACAAAAGGCCGTGGCCGCACGCAACGTGTTTGCGGTGATCTTCTCCGGCACTTATGGCCTGGGCACCATGCTGCTGTGGCTGACCTACTTCATGGGCCTGGTCATCGTCTACCTGCTGACCAGCTGGCTGCCAACCCTGATGCGGGACAGCGGCGCGAGCATGGAGCAGGCCGCGTTCATCGGTGCGCTGTTCCAGTTTGGCGGCGTGCTCAGTGCGGTCGGTGTGGGTTGGGCCATGGACCGTTTCAACCCGCACAAGGTCATCGGCATTTTCTACTTGCTGGCCGGGGTGTTTGCTTACGCCGTGGGGCAGAGCCTGGGCAACATCACCGTGTTGGCCACGCTGGTACTGATTGCGGGTATGTGCGTGAACGGCGCGCAGTCTGCAATGCCTTCGCTGGCGGCACGCTTCTACCCGACCCAGGGCCGGGCCACGGGTGTATCGTGGATGCTGGGCATTGGCCGCTTTGGCGCGATTCTCGGGGCCTGGAGTGGCGCAACGCTGCTGGGCCTGGGCTGGAACTTCGAGCAGGTGCTGACGGCATTGCTGGTACCGGCGGCGCTGGCGACCGTGGGCGTGATCGTGAAAGGGCTGGTGAGCCACGCAGACGCGACCTGAGGCCGGTAAAGGGCAAGAAGGGGATCGGTAGGTTTGCAACAAATGGTTCGCTAATCGCACAAATAGTCGATTATCGGATTGTAAGCAACCTGCCAGTCTCCTTAATCTGAGCTCACTGAAGCACCCTGACCAGTAGCCTCCAGCAGACCACCCCCGAACCACTGAAGTCGAGCCGTCCGCCCTGCGTGACCTCGAAGCCCGTACCGCAGGAGAAGCTTAATGCGCGACGTATTTATCTGTGACGCCATCCGCACCCCGATCGGCCGCTTCGGCGGCGCCCTGGCTGGCGTGCGTGCCGACGACCTGGCTGCCGTGCCGCTGAAGGCGCTGATCGAACGCAACCCGAGCGTACAGTGGGATCAAGTCGACGAAGTGTTCTTCGGCTGCGCCAACCAGGCCGGTGAAGACAACCGTAACGTGGCGCGCATGGCGCTGCTGCTGGCCGGCCTGCCCGATAGCATCCCGGGTGTTACCCTGAACCGCCTGTGCGCGTCGGGCATGGATGCCATCGGCACTGCCTTCCGCGCCATCGCCAGCGGCGAAATGGAGCTGGCGATGGCCGGTGGCGTCGAGTCGATGTCGCGTGCCCCGTTCGTCATGGGCAAGGCCGAAAGCGGCTATTCGCGCAACATGAAGCTGGAAGACACCACCATCGGCTGGCGTTTCATCAACCCGCTGATGAAGAGCCAGTACGGCGTGGACTCCATGCCGGAAACCGCCGACAACGTGGCCGACGATTATCAGGTTTCGCGTGCTGACCAGGACGCGTTCGCCCTGCGCAGCCAGCAGAAAGCGGCAGCCGCCCAGGCCGCCGGTTTCTTCGCCGAAGAAATCGTGCCGGTGCGCATTGCGCACAAGAAAGGCGAAACCATCGTCGAGCGTGACGAACACCTGCGCCCGGACACCACACTGGAAGCCCTGACCAAGCTCAAGCCAGTCAACGGCCCGGACAAGACAGTGACCGCCGGCAATGCCTCGGGCGTGAACGATGGTGCTGCGGCGCTGATCCTGGCGTCGGCTGAAGCGGTGAAGAAGCACGGCCTGACCCCACGCGCCCGCGTTCTGGGCATGGCCAGTGGCGGTGTTGCCCCACGGGTAATGGGCATTGGCCCGGTGCCGGCGGTACGCAAGCTGACCGAGCGCCTGGGTGTGGCAGTCAATGATTTCGATGTGATCGAGCTGAACGAAGCCTTTGCCAGCCAAGGCCTGGCGGTGCTGCGTGAACTGGGTGTGGCCGATGATGCGCCGCAGGTGAACCCTAATGGCGGTGCAATCGCCCTGGGCCACCCGCTGGGCATGAGCGGTGCGCGCCTGGTGCTGACGGCACTGCACCAGCTGGAGAAGAGTGGTGGGCGCAAGGGCCTGGCAACCATGTGTGTAGGGGTTGGCCAGGGTCTGGCTTTGGCCATCGAGCGGGTTTGACCTGTACCGGCCTCTTCGCGGGCAAGCCCGCTCCCACAGGATGATTGTTGCCCACTGCACAACGAAAACCTGTGGGAGCGGGCTTGCCCGCGAAGAGGCCGGTCTTGTTAGACACAAGGCCAATTGCCAGCCAGAAAGCGGAACGAGTGTGTTACCAGGTATGTCTAGACTTACCTGGGACCCTCTAGGAGTAAAACCGTCATGACCTCAACCTATTACACCGGCGAAGAACGCAGCAAGCGCATCTTCGCTATTGTCGGTGCCTCATCAGGCAACCTGGTGGAATGGTTCGACTTCTACGTCTACGCGTTCTGCGCGATCTACTTTGCCCCGGCTTTCTTCCCTTCCGACGACCCTACCGTGCAGTTGTTGAACACGGCAGGTGTTTTCGCCGCAGGCTTTTTGATGCGCCCCATCGGTGGCTGGATCTTCGGCCGCCTCGCTGACCGCCATGGTCGCAAGAATTCCCTGATGATCTCGGTGCTGATGATGTGCTTCGGCTCCCTGATGATCGCCTGCCTGCCCACTTACGCCAGCATCGGTACCTGGGCGCCAGCGCTGCTGTTGCTGGCCCGCCTGATCCAGGGCCTGTCGGTGGGCGGCGAATACGGCACCACTGCCACCTACATGAGTGAAGTGGCGTTGCGCGGTCAGCGCGGCTTTTTTGCTTCGTTCCAGTACGTCACCCTGATCGGCGGCCAGTTGCTGGCGGTGCTGGTGGTGGTGATC
This sequence comes from Pseudomonas sp. LLC-1, assembly GCF_002992185.1. NCBI lineage: Bacteria > Pseudomonadati > Pseudomonadota > Gammaproteobacteria > Pseudomonadales > Pseudomonadaceae > Pseudomonas > Pseudomonas sp. LLC-1. The sequence continues at coordinate 285,520 of NZ_LUVY01000006.1, forward strand.
CTGCAACAGTTGCTCACAGAAGATGAGCTGCGTGCCTGGGGCTGGCGTATTCCGTTCGTGGTTGGCGCCATCGCCGCGCTGATCTCGCTGATGCTGCGCCGCTCGCTGCACGAAACCAGCAGCGCCGAAACCCGTCAGGACAAGGACGCCGGCACCATCAAGGGCCTGTTCCGCAATCACGCCGCGGCCTTTGTGACCGTGCTTGGCTATACCGCGGGTGGCTCGCTGATCTTCTACACCTTCACCACTTACATGCAGAAGTACCTGGTGAACACGGCCGGCATGACGGCAAAAAACGCCAGCTACGTGATGACCGGTGCGTTGTTCCTGTTCATGGTGCTGCAGCCGTTCTTCGGCATGCTGTCCGATCGCATCGGCCGGCGTAATTCGATGCTGCTGTTCGGGGCGCTCGGTACCCTGTGCACCGTGCCGCTGCTGATGGCGCTGAAAACGGTGACCAGCCCGTTCATGGCCTTTGTACTGATCAGCCTGGCGTTGTGTATCGTCAGTTTCTACACCTCGATCAGCGGCCTGGTGAAGGCCGAGATGTTCCCGCCGCAGGTGCGTGCGCTGGGCGTGGGCCTGGCCTATGCAGTGGCCAACGCGGCATTCGGCGGCTCTGCCGAGTACGTGGCCCTGGGCCTGAAGACCCTGGGTATGGAAAACACTTTCTACTGGTACGTGACGGCCATGATGGCGATTGCCTTCCTGTTCAGCCTGCGCCTGCCGAAGCAGGCGGCGTACCTGCATCACGATGATTAAGGACGTGGCATGACCAACCAACTGTTCGACGCCTATTTCACCGCGCCGGCCATGCGCGAGATCTTCTCCGACCGTGGCCGCTTGCAGGGCATGCTGGATTTCGAAGCTGCGCTGGCCCGTGCCGAAGCCGCTGCCGGGCTGGTGCCGCACAGCGCCGTGGCCGCCATCGAGGCCGCTTGCCAGGCCGAGCGCTATGACGTTGGCGCGCTGGCCAATGCCATCGCCACCGCGGGTAACTCGGCAATCCCGCTGGTGAAGGCGTTGGGCAAGGTGATTGCCAGCGGCGTGCCCGAGGCCGAGCGCTATGTGCACCTGGGCGCCACCAGCCAGGATGCGATGGACACCGGGCTGATCTTGCAGCTGCGCAATGCCCTCGACCTGATCGAAGCCGACCTTGGCAAGCTGGCCGACACCCTGTCGCAGCAAGCCTTGAAGCATGCTGATACCCCACTGGTAGGCCGCACTTGGTTGCAGCATGCCACCCCGGTGACCCTGGGCATGAAACTGGCTGGCGTGTTAGGCGCCTTGACCCGCCACCGCCAGCGCCTGCAGGAACTGCGCCCGCGCCTGCTGGTGCTGCAGTTCGGCGGTGCCTCGGGCAGCCTGGCGGCCTTGGGCAGCAAGGCGATGCCGGTGGCCGAGGCCCTGGCGGAACAGTTGAAGCTGACGCTGCCGGAGCAACCCTGGCACACCCAGCGCGACCGCCTGGTGGAGTTTGCCTCGGTGCTGGGCCTGGTGGCCGGCAGCCTGGGCAAGTTCGGCCGCGATGTCAGCTTGCTGATGCAGACCGAGGCGGGGGAGGTGTTCGAGCCTTCCGCGCCGGGCAAGGGCGGTTCTTCCACCATGCCGCACAAGCGCAACCCGGTGGGCGCTGCCGTGCTGATCGGCGCCGCCACCCGTGTGCCGGGCCTGGTGTCGACGCTGTTCGCCGCCATGCCCCAGGAGCACGAGCGCAGCCTGGGCCTGTGGCATGCCGAGTGGGAAACCCTGCCGGATATCTGCTGCCTGGTTTCCGGCGCGCTGCGCCAGGCCCAGGTCATTGCCGAGGGCATGGAAGTGGATGCAGCGCGCATGCGCCGTAACCTCGACCTTACCCAAGGCCTGGTGCTGGCCGAAGCGGTGAGCATCGTGCTGGCCCAGCGCCTTGGCCGCGACCGTGCCCACCACCTGCTGGAGCAATGCTGCCAGCGCGCCGTGGCAGAACAGCGTCACCTGCGTGCCGTGCTGGGTGACGAACCGCAGGTCAGTGCCGAACTGTCTGCCGAAGAACTTGATCGCCTGCTCGACCCTGCCCACTACCTGGGCCAGGCGCGCGTCTGGGTGGCGCGCGCCGTGACCGAACATCAACATTTCACTGCCTGAAGGAGACCGCTGTGGCGCACTTGCAACTGGCCGATGGCGTTTTGAACTACCAGATCGATGGCCCGGAAAACGCCCCCGTACTCGTCCTGTCCAACTCGCTGGGCACTGACCTGGGCATGTGGGACACCCAGATTCCACTGTGGAGCCAGCACTTCCGGGTGCTGCGCTACGACACCCGTGGCCACGGTGCCTCGCTGGTCACTGAAGGCCCCTACAGCATCGAGCAACTGGGGCGGGACGTGCTGGCCCTGCTCGATGGCCTGGACATTCAGAAAGCGCACTTCGTCGGCCTGTCGATGGGCGGCTTGATCGGCCAGTGGCTGGGCATCAACGCCGGTGATCGCCTGCACAGCCTGACCCTGTGCAACACTGCCGCCAAGATTGCCAACGACGAGGTGTGGAACACCCGTATCGACACCGTGCTCAAAGGCGGCCAGCAGGCCATGGTCGACCTGCGCGATGCGTCCATCGCCCGTTGGTTCACCCCAGGCTTTGCCCAGGCCCAGCCCGCGCAGGCCCAGCGCATCTGCCAGATGCTGGCGCAAACCAGCCCGCAAGGCTATGCCGGCAACTGTGCAGCGGTGCGTGATGCCGATTACCGTGAGCAACTGGGCCGCATCGAGGTGCCGGCGCTGATCGTTGCCGGTACCGAAGACGTGGTGACCACCCCTGAGCATGGCCGCTTCATGCAGGCCGGTATCAACGGTGCCGAGTACGTCGACTTCCCGGCCGCACACCTGTCGAACGTCGAAATCGGTGAGGCCTTCAGCCGCCGCGTGCTCGACTTCCTGCTGGCTCACTGAGGACAACGCCATGGACGAGAAACAACGTTACGACGCCGGCATGCAAGTGCGCCGCGCGGTGCTGGGCGATGCCCATGTGGACCGCAGCCTGGAAAAGCTCAACGACTTCAACGGCGAGTTCCAGGAGATGATCACCCGCCATGCCTGGGGTGATATCTGGACCCGCCCGGGCCTGCCGCGCCATACCCGCAGCCTGATCACCATCGCCATGCTGATCGGCATGAACCGCAACGACGAGCTGAAACTGCACCTGCGTGCGGCAGCCAACAACGGCGTGACCCGCGACGAGATCAAGGAAGTGCTGATGCAAAGCGCGATCTACTGCGGCATCCCGGCGGCCAACGCCACGTTCCACATGGCTGAGTCGGTGTGGGATGAGCTGGGTGTAGAATCGCGCCAGTAAGCGTTATTGCTGAAGCCTGACCGGCCCTGCAGAGGTTTCCACGGCCGACTTCAGGGCCGGGCACAGGCCCAGCATGAACGCAGCTTCTGCCACCACGAACAGCGGCCCGATGATCAGGCCGCTGACATCGTCGACAAAGGCCGGTTTACGGCCTTCGTAGTAATGGCCGACGAACTGGATGATCCAGCCCAGCACGAATGCCCCCAGCCCGGCGCTTAGCCACAGCATTGTGGTCTGCATTGCCAGCACCTGGCCTACCCACAGGCACAACCCCAACAGCAGCCCCATCACCAGCCCGAAGCGCAGGTCCAGGCGCAGGTAGAACCATACCGAGGCCGCTGCGGCCAGCAGGGCCGGGGATAGCCACATGCCGGCCACCTCCCAGCCAGGGCGCGATAGCAAGATGGTGACGGCCAGCACGATCATGGGGATGCCGACGAAGTGGGTGGCGATGTTGCGTGGGTCGCGGTGATAGCTGGCGTACTGGCTCAGGTGGTCGACGAGGTTTTTCATTGTTGTGCCTCCCTGTTCAGCGTTGTTTTGCCTGATAGTGAACAGGATAGCCCGCAGCCACCACTATCATCAGCTCAGCGAATGGCAGCAGCCCGCACTGGCATATCCAGCCCCACCAGTGTCTCGATCATCGCCCGCGCAGCCGGCGACAATCGATAGCCACTGCGGCTGACCACCCCACAGCGCACGCTCAACACTTCCAGTGCAGGCGGTAAGTTGCGCCAGTGCAGGCGCACCAGTGTGCCTGCGGCCAAATCTTCGGCCACCGCCTCTTCGCTGGCGGTACCAATGGCATCGCTGGCCTGTACCACGCTGCGTAGCACCGCCAGGTGCTCAGTTTGCAAATGCGGGGTGAAATCGCTGCGCCCGCTCAGGTTGGCCAGGCGCTTGCGCACACCGGGGGCGAGCAGGGCGCTGGCCAGTGGGTAACTGAACAGGTCGTTGGTCGACAGGCTGTCCTTGGCCAGCAACGGATGGCCGGGGCGGCAGAAGAACAGGCCGGGGCGTGGTGACAGGGGCTCGGTGTGGAAATTGGGGTCGGCTTCGAACGGGCGGATATCATCGACGAAAAACTCGATCTGTTCGCGGCGCAAGGCCTGACCGAGGCGTTCGCTGTTGTCCACCAGCAGGGACGTGCGGATACCGGGATGGCGCTCGATGAAGTGGCGCAGGGCATCGGGCACCAGGCGCACGGCCAGGGCCGGGCCGCTGCCGAAGTGCAACTCGCCGGCGTCGAGCTTGGTCATCTGCAGCACTTCGTTGCTCAGCTGCGCAGCGCCTTGAACCAACCGGCGGGCATGTTGCAGTACCACCAGACCTTCGGGTGTAGGCGGCAGGGCTTTGCTGGCGCGGTCGACCAACGGGCAGCCGAAGGTGTGTTCCAGGCCTTGGATGGCACGGCTGAAGGCGGGTTGGGTGATGCCCATGGCCTCGGCGGCACGGACGAAACTGCGGTATTCGGTAAGGGCGATGAAGTAGCGCAGCTGGCGGAGGTCCATGTCACGGCTCTGGGGCGGGGATCAGGGGCCTATTCAAGCTGTTACAGCTTATGTCGTCAAAGAAGGATTATTTTTTATTTTATTCATTTTGGTTATTTATAGTTGCTACTGGCCCTATCGCCGGCAAGCCAGCTCCCACAGGTACTGCACAGGCCATGACGCGTGTGCAGTACCTGTGGGAGCTGGCTTGCCGGCGATAGGGCCAGTTCAGATCACAGCAAATTCAGCGGGTAACTCACAATCAACCGGTTCTCATCGAACGCGTTGGTGCTGAAGTCCCGGCGCATGGTGGAGTTGCGCCATTTCACCGACAGGTCCTTGAAGCTGCCCGACTGCACCACGTACGCCAGTTCGGTCTCCCGTGCCCACTCCTTGCCATCATCCACGCTGCCCACGGTGACGTTGTCACCCTTGATGTAGCGGTTCATCAACGTCAACCCAGGCACGCCAACGGTGGCGAAGTTGAAGTCATGGCGCACCTGCCAGGAGCGTTCCTTGGCATTGTCGAAGCTGGAGTTGTAGCTGTCGTTGGCCAAGGTGCCGCCACTGGTGCCGTTGACCCGCATCCAGGCATCGTCGCCGCTGACCTTTTGCAGGCCGACGTAGAAGGTGTGGCCTTGGTAGCGTGCCGAAAGCATGGCCGAGGCGGTGCGGTTGTCCAGTTTGCCGGCGCGTTCGGCACCGTCTTCCTTGCCGATGAAGTAGCCCAGGTTGGCACCCAGGGTCCAGTCGCCCAGCGGTTGGCTGTGCGTCAGGTTGAGGTATTGCTGGCGGTAGATGTCCTTGAGCTGGGCATCCCACAGGCCAATCATGGTGCGCTTGTCGTTGAAGGTGTACTCACCGCCGCCGAAGTTGAAACGGTCAGAGGTGAACGCGCCTTTGCCGTTCATCGACATGTCTTCCATGCTGGCATCGTTACGCGGGCTGTTGCCGCGGAACTGGCCGGCGTACAAGGTCAGGCCGGCGATTTCCTTCGAGGTCAGCTGGCCGCCGCGGAAGGTCTGTGGCAGCGAGCGCCCATCGTCCGAGCGCAGGATGGGCAGTACCGGCATCCATTCACCGACTTTCAGCTCGGTTTCGGAGAGCTTGGCTTTCAGCGCCACACCCAGTCGGCCGAAGTCATCAGCCGGGCGGCCGTCATCATGCACGGGCAGCAGGTGCGTGTTGGTGGTGCCTTTGCCGCCGTCGAGCTTGACCGAGTACATGCCCAGGACGTCCACGCCGAAACCGACGGTGCCTTGGGTGAAGCCGGAGCGGGCGTCGAGAATGAAGCTTTGTGTCCATTCTTCGGCCTTGGCCTGCGGGTGGGCGGGGTCGACGAAGTTGCGGTTGATGTAGAAGTTGCGCAGGTTGAGGGTGGCCTTGGCGTCCTCCATGAAACCGCCTTCGGCGGCGAACAGCGGGAAGGCGCAGGACATGGCCAACAGGCCGGGCAGCAGCTGGCGTGCGGGTTGCAAAGTGCTCATCTGTCGTGGATCTCTTGTTTTTATGGGGCGAGCCGGTGCACTGCTGGATCGAGCCTGCAGGTGCGGGTCTTTTGGATGAACTTGGGCAACGTTGCGTGAGGGGATGGTGCGGGGTTGTGCGGGGGTGAGGCAATTCGCCGCAAACGGAATGGGGCGATAATCGAACGGAATGTTCCGGTTGGTTAATTAATTTCCTCCGGCAAACAAAAGGCCCACCGCAAGGGTGGGCCTGATGCTGTTACATCATGAGTCAGCTTTTCGGTACGTCTACCGATGCCTGCTGGTTGGCCTGCCCGGTCTGCTCATACCAGCCACCACCAAGTGCTTTGTACAGGTTGACCTCGCTGGTCAGCTGCGACAGGCGGTCGGTGATCAGCGATTGTTGGGCGCTGAACAGGTTGCGCTGGGCATCGAGGAAGGTCAGGTTGCTGTCGATCCCGATGCGGTAGCGGCGTTCGGCCAGGCGGTAGTAGTCCTGGTTCGCCTGCACCAGGTCACGCTGGGCCTGCAGTTGCTCTTCGAAGGTTTTTCGCGCCGCCAGGCCATCGGAGACTTCCTGGAAGGCGGTCTGGATGGTTTTTTCGTACTTGGCGACGTTGATGTCCTTCTGGATCTTCGAGTAGTCCAGGCTGGCCTTCAGGCTGCCGGCGTTGAAGATCGGCAGGTTGATCTGCGGCTGGAACAGCCAGGTGCCCTGGCCGCCCGAGAACAGGTGGCCCATGTCGGGGCTCAGGCTGCCAGCGTTGGCCGTCAGGCTGATGCTCGGGAAGAACGCTGCGCGGGCGGCGCCAATATTGGCGTTGGCGGCCTTGAGCAGGTGTTCGGCTTCCTGGATGTCCGGGCGACGCTGGAGGATGTCCGACGGCAGGCCGGCTGGCACTTCGGCCAGTTGGTCGGCATCGAGCTGCAGCGGCTTGGCCAGGTCGGCCGGAATACCGGTGCCCAGCAACACGGTCAGGCTGTTGACGTCCTGGGCGACCAGGCGCTGGTACTGCGAGTATTTGACCCGGGCGCCTTCCACGGCGGTGCGCGCCTGGCTGACATCCAGTGCCGAAGCCACGCCGACTTCGTTGCTGCGACGGGTGAGGTTGTAGCTTTCCTCGTAGGTCTTCAGCGTTTCTTCGGTCAGCTTGAACAGCGCCTGATCGGCCTGCCAGGTGTAATAGGCGTTGGCCACGCTGGCCACCAGGGCGATCTGCGTGGAGCGGCGCGCCTGCTCGCTGGACAGGTAGGTTTCCAACGCCTGCTCGGTCAGGCTGCGCACACGGCCGAACAGGTCCAGCTCGTAGGCGCTGACGCCCAGGGTGGCCGAGTACTGGCTGCTGATGCTCGACTCACCGGAGGTCGACATGTTTGCCGGCAAGCGCTGGCGGCTGCCGCTGCCAGTGGCCGAAACCGCGGGGAACAGGTCGGCACGCTGGATGCGGTATTGCGCGCGGTAGGCGTCGATGTTCAACGCGGCGACGCGCAGGTCGCGGTTGTTGACCAGCGAGGTCTGGATCAGCTGCTGCAGTGCCGGGTCGTGGAAGAACTGGCGCCAGCCCTGTTCGGCGGCGGCAACGTCTGCCGACTGGGTCGGCGAGTACGCAGGGCCTTGCGGCCACTGCGCTGCCACCGGCGATTCCGGGGTCTGGTAGTCGGGGATCAGCGAGCAGCCGCCAAGAATGAAAGCGGTTACCGCCAGGGACAACAAAGACTTGGTCATTGCCCAGCCTCATAACGTGGAGTTTCAGGGGTGACGTCTTTTTCCGGCTCTTTGCTGCCGAACAGCGACGACACTGCGACGAAGAATAGCGGTACCCAGAAGATAGCCAGCACGGTCGCACTGATCATGCCGCCGATCACGCCGGTACCAATGGCGTGCTGGCTGCCGGCGCCGGCGCCACTGGCGATGGTCAACGGTACCACGCCGAGGATGAACGCCAGCGAGGTCATGATGATCGGGCGCAGACGCATGCGGCACGCTTCGATCGCCGCGTCGTACAGGCTGCGGCCTTGCTCGTGCAGCTCCTTGGCGAACTCGACGATCAGGATGGCGTTCTTCGCCGCCAGGCCGATGGTGGTCAACAGGCCGACCAGGAAGTACACGTCGTTGGACAAGCCGCGCAGGCTGGTGGCGATCAGGGCACCGATGATACCCAGCGGTACTACCAGCACTACGGCGATCGGGATCGACCAGCTTTCGTACAGGGCTGCCAGGCACAGGAACACGAACAGTACCGAGAGGGCGAACAGCGCCGGCATTTGCGAGCCGGAGAGTTTTTCCTCGTAGGACATGCCGGTCCAGGAGAAGCCAATGCCGCTTGGCAGTTCGCCAGCAATGCGCTCGACCTCGGCCATGGCTTCACCGGTACTGTAACCCGGCGCTGGCGCACCCAGAATTTCCATTGCCTCGACACCGTTGTAGCGCGACAGCTTCGGCGAACCGTAGGTCCACTCGCCCTTGGCGAAGGAAGAGAACGGCACCATCTCGCCAGCGCCATTGCGCACGTACCACTTCTGCAGGTCTTCCGGGCTCATCCGGGAGTTTGGTTCGCCCTGGATGTACACCTTCTTGACCCGGCCACGGTCGATGAAGTCGTTGACGTAGCTGGCACCCAAGGCAATCGACAGGGTGTTGTTGATGTCGGCGATGGTCACGCCCAGGGCGCTGGCACGTTCGTCATCGATGGTCAGCTGGTACTGCGGCTCGTCGTTCAGGCCGTTGGGGCGCACGGCACTGAGGATCTTGCTTTGTGCAGCCTTGGCCAGGAACTGGTTGCGCGCTTCCATCAGCTTCTCATGGCCGACACCGCCGCGGTCCTGCAGGAACACGTCGAAGCCGGTGGCGTTACCCAGTTCGAGCACTGCTGGCGGGGCGAAGGCGAACACCATGGCATCGCGGAAGGTGAAGAAGTGCTGCTGGGCACGCTGGGCCAGGGCGAACACGCTGTTCTCCTTGGAACGCTCATCCCAAGGCTTGAGCATGATGAACGCCATACCCGAGCTCTGGCCGCGACCGGCGAAGTTGAAGCCGTTGACGGTGAACACGGAGGCCACGGTGTCGGCTTCTTCCTTCAGCAGATACTCACGCATCTGGTCGACCACCACCTGGGTGCGCTCGGCACTGGAACCGGCCGGGGTCTGTACCTGGGCGAACAGTACGCCTTGGTCTTCCTCAGGCAGGAAGGCGGTAGGAATACGGGCGAACAGCCAGATCATGCCAACCACGATCAGTGCATAGGCCAGCAGGAACGGCACCTTGTTGCGCAGGATGGTACCGACGCTGCGTTCGTAGCCGGTTACGCTGCGGTCGAAGTTGCGGTTGAACCAGCCAAAGAAGCCACGCTTGGCCACATGGTGCTCGCCCTTCTTCAGCGGCTTGAGCATGGTGGCGCACAGGGCCGGGGTGAAGATAAGCGCCACCAGCACCGACAGGCCCATGGCCGAGACGATGGTGATGGAGAACTGCCGGTAGATCACACCCGTGGAGCCACCGAAGAACGCCATGGGCAGCAGTACCGCCGACAGCACCAGGGCAATACCCACCAGGGCACCCTGGATCTGCTCCATCGAGCGCTTGGTCGCTTCCTTGGGCGGCAGGCCTTCCTCGGACATTACCCGCTCGACGTTCTCCACCACGACGATGGCGTCGTCCACCAGCAAGCCGATGGCCAGGACCATGGCGAACATGGTCAGGGTGTTGATGCTGAAGCCCGCAGCGGCCAGGATGCCGAAGGTACCCAGCAACACCACCGGAACGGTCATGGTGGTGATGATGGTGGCGCGGAAGTTCTGCAGGAACAGGTACATCACCAGGAATACCAGGACCACGGCTTCGATCAGGGTGTGGATCACACCGCTGATCGATTCGGTGACCACCGGGGTGGTGTCATACGGGAATACGGCTTTCACCCCTGGCGGGAAGAACGGTTCCAGGTCGGAGATGGTCTGGCGCAGCGCCTTGGCGGTGTCCAGGGCGTTGGCGCCGGTTGCCAGTTTTACCGCCAGGCCGGAAGCCGGCTTGCCGTTGAACTGGGCGCTGACCGCGTAGTTTTCACCGCCCAGGCCTACCTGGGCGACATCACCCAGACGCACCTGCGAACCGTCGCTGTTGACCTTGAGCAGGATCTTTTCGAACTGCTCGGCAGTCTGCAGACGGGTCTTGCCGATGATGGTGGCGTTCAGCTGGGTACCCGGCAACGCTGGCAGGCCGCCGAGCTGACCGGAAGACACCTGCACGTTCTGCGCGGCCACGGCGGTCTTGACGTCGACCGGGGTCAGCTGGAACTTGTTCAGCTTGGCCGGATCGAGCCAGATACGCATGGCGTACTGGGCACCGAACACCTGGAAGTCACCCACGCCTGCAGTACGCGAGATCGGGTCCTGCATGTTGGAGACGATGTAGTTGGCCAGGTCGTCCTTGGTCATGCTGCCGTCTTCGGACACCAGGCCGATCACCAGCAGGAAGTTTTTAACTGCCTTGGTAACGCGGATACCTTGCTGCTGCACTTCTTGCGGCAGCAGCGGGGTGGCCAGGTTCAGCTTGTTCTGTACCTGCACCTGCGCAGTGTCGGCGTTGGTGCCTTGCTCGAAGGTAGCGGTAATGGTCATGCTGCCGTCGGAGTTACTCTCCGACGACACATAACGCAGGTTGTCGATACCGTTGAGCTGCTGCTCGATCACCTGTACCACGGTGTCCTGCACGGTTTGCGCCGAGGCGCCCGGGTAGGTCACGGCGATGGCGATGGCCGGCGGCGCGATGCTGGGGTACTGGTTGATCGGCAACTTCAGGATCGACAAGGCGCCGACCAGCATGATCACCAAGGCGATCACCCAGGCGAAGATCGGGCGATCGATAAAGAACTTCGACATGGTTTACTCCGCTTTGGCGTCTGCTTTCGCCGCGTTGGCCTGATCAGGGCTGGCCGGCTTCTTGACGTTGGTGGCTTCGCTGACCTTCACTTCGACGCCCGGGCGCACGTACTGCAGCCCTTCGGTGATCAGGCGGTCACCCGGGTTGAGGCCTTCCTCGATCAGCCAGTCGCTGCCCAGGGTACGGTTGGCCTTGAGCTGGCGCAGCTCGACCTTGTTCTCCTGGTTGACCACCAGCGCGGTCGGCGCGCCTTTGAGGTCGCGGGTCACGCCCTGTTGCGGCGCCAGGATGGCGTTGGCGTTGACACCTGCCTTCAGCCGCGCATGCACGAACATGCCAGGCAGCAGGGTGTGGTCGGGGTTGGGGAAGATGGCGCGCAGGGTGACCGAGCCGGTGGTCTCGTCGACCGCGACTTCGGAGAACTCCAGGCGACCTTCCTGCTTGAACAGGCTGCCGTCTTCCAGCACCAGCTGTACCGAGGCGGTGTTGTCGCCGGCCTTCTGCAACTGGCCGCTTTCCAGGTCACGGCGCAGCTTGAGCAGCTCGGCGGTGGACTGGGTGACGTCGACGTAGATCGGGTCGAGCTGCTGGATGGTGGCCATGGCGTTGCTCTGGCCATTGCTCACCAGCGCACCTTCGGTGACCGAAGAACGGCCGATACGGCCACTGATCGGTGCCAGCACCTTGGTGTAGCGCAGGTCGATCTGGGCGCTTTTCAGCGAAGCCTCGGCCTGCAATCGTTTGGCATTGGCGTCGTCGTATTCCTGTTTGGAAACGGCTTGCTCGTCGATCAGTTGCTTGTAGCGCTCGGCCAGCGAGCGGGTAGCCTGCAGGTTGGCCTGGGCATTGGCCAGGGTGGCTTCGTACACGGAAGGATCGATCTGGTAGAGCTGCTGGCCTTCCTTGACCTCACTGCCTTCCTTGAACAGGCGCTTGAGGATAATGCCGTTGACCTGCGGGCGCACTTCGGCGACGCGGTAGGCACTGGTACGCCCCGGCAATTCCGAGGTCAGGGTGAAGGCTTGGGGCTGGATGGTCACGACGCCGACCTGAGGAGCCTGCGCCGCTGGCGCTGCTTCTTCTTTCTTACAGCCACTGAGCAGGGTTGCCAGGGCGACGGCGGAAACCAGAGCGGTAACGGCTGGCTTGAATTGCATGAGGATCCTCGGGTCGCTGGAGCAGGGAGACGCTCAAGAGTAGTGGAAGTGTCTTGATCTGGAAAAGATGCTATCCGGTGGATAAATAGCTTGCTAAGGAATATACTTACATTCATGGTTGTTTGTAAATACCGCTGAGTTGTACTTAGGTACCGCCACAGCCCTTGATTAGCTCATCCGCGAGGCCCCCTGCAGAGGTGCCCCCGGAGCGTTCCCCGTACGCGCTGCGCGTTCGGGCCAGATGAGGTTGTACTGCCATGGTCCGTCGAACCAAAGAGGAAGCCCAGGAAACCCGCGCCCAGATCATCGAGGCGGCGGAAAAGGCCTTCTACAAGCGCGGGGTTGCGCGAACCACCCTGGCCGACATCGCCGAACTGGCGGGTGTGACGCGCGGGGCGATCTACTGGCACTTCAACAACAAGGCCGAACTGGTGCAGGCGCTGCTCGACAGCCTGCACGAGACCCATGACCATTTGGCGCGGGCCAGCGAAAGCGAGGACGAAGTCGACCCGCTTGGCTGCATGCGCAAGCTGTTGTTGCAGGTGTTCAACGAGCTGGTGCTCGATGCCCGAACCCGGCGTATCAATGAAATCCTGCATCACAAGTGCGAGTTCACCGATGACATGTGTGAAATTCGCCAGCAGCGCCAGGGCGCGGTGCTGGATTGCCACAAGGGCATCACCCTGGCGCTGGCCAATGCCGTGCGCCGGGGCCAGTTGCCTGGCGAGCTGGATGTCGAGCGCGCGGCGGTGGCCATGTTTGCCTATGTCGATGGCCTGATCGGGCGCTGGCTGTTGCTGCCTGACAGTGTCGATCTGTTGGGTGATGTCGAAAAATGGGTCGACACCGGGTTGGATATGCTGCGCTTGAGCCCGGCGCTGCGCAAATGACACTTTGTTAAGGATTGTGAGGGAGTGTTTCCCCTTTGTATTAAGCGGGGATTAAAGGCGGGGCCGGCGGGTGGCCCCGCGCTTCAGCGCCCCCGCAGTTGCCGGTCGGGCATTGCCACTGCGGCTACTAGCCCGAGCACCGCAATCAGGGCACTTCCCATCAGCAAATGACGGAATGTTTCAGTCAGGCGCGCCTGTGTCACCAGGTCCACTTCACCGGCCTTCAGGCTCCCCAGCAACGGGTTACCCAGCATTTCAAATCCGCCCTGATGCAGCAGCGCCAGTAACAGGCTGGACATGCACGCCACGCCCATGGCCCCGCCCAGCGAACGGAACAGGTTGGTGGTGCTGGTGGCCACACCAATGTCTTTGCTTTCCACCGCGCTTTGCGTGCCCACCAGCGATGTCGGGAACTGCAGCCCGCAGGCGATGCCGGTCAGCAGCATGAACAGCGCGCTGAGCAAAGCCGATTGTGGCGGCGTCAGCGCCATGGCGAAAATGGCCACGGGCATCAACAACGCACCGGCCAGGATCTGCGGCTTGTAGCGCCCCGTGCGGCTGGTCATGCGACCGCCGGTGAAGGCGCCAAGGGGCAGGCCCATGGCCAGTGGCAACAGGTGCAGCGCGGCGCTGTCGGCGCCAGCACCCGTGATGCCCTGGTAGCGTAACGGCATGAGCATCGTCAGGGAAATCGACTGGAAGCTGGCGAAGAAGATCACCCCCCAGCACAGCACCGCCACCCGATTGCTGAACAGGTCCAAGGGCAATAGCGGCTCCGGGCAGCGCCGCTCATGGGCGATGAACAACGCCAGGCCCAGTACAGCGCAGGCGAAAAGGGCCAGTACGGCAGGATCAATCCAGGCGTGGCCCTGACCGACCAAGGTGATGCCCAGCAACAAGCTGCCCAGGCCGAGTATCAGCAGCACGGCGCCGAGGTAATCCACCTGGGCCTCGCGTCGCTGCGCCGGCATGCCACCGAGGGCACGGCGGATCGCCCACAAGGCAACCAGCCCCAGCGGCAGGTTGATCCAGAATACCCAGCGCCACGACAAGTACTCGGTCAGCCAGCCGCCCAGCACTGGCCCGGCGACGCTGGCCACGGCGTACATGCTGCTGAAATAACCCTGGTAGCGGCCGCGCTCACGCGGCGGCACGAAATCGCCGATGATCGCCTGGCTGACCGAGACCATGCCGCCCGCGCCAATGCCCTGCAGTACACGGGCCAGCACCAGCTGTTGCATGTCCTGGGCCATGGCGCACGCGATGGAGGCCAGGGTGAACAGGCTGATACCGGTCAGGATCATCCGCCGCCGCCCGTACAGATCACCCAGTTTGCCGTAGATCGGCACGGCCACGGTCATCGCCACCATGTAGCCGGAGATCACCCAGGCCAGCAGGCCGACATCGTTGAACTGGGCCGAGATTGCCGGCAGCGAGACGGCGACGATGGTCTGGTCCAGTGCGCCGAGGAAAATGGCCAGCATGAGAGCGGTGAGCACGTTGCGCAGGGTGGTGGGGGGCAGGGCGGCGGTCACGGGAATACCTTGTCTGTCTGTTACGGCCTCTTTGTGGGCAAGTCGGATTGTAACCTGAGTTAGGTAGCTTCCTATGTACTATCTGCATCCCCTATGCCGAATCGGCATTGGCGCATTCATCCAGTGCTGCATGGCTGCGTGATATCGTTGGTATGCCACAGAGGCTGAAATTCGCGGCCTGCACCAGCTTGGTGCAACATTCTGCCGCAGGTTTTTCAGTGTGCTGTCTCCCACACCTTTTATTCCTCTGCCTGCATGTCGAGCATGACCGCCCAGATGGCGACGGTTGGAACAGGTCAGGTAGACCCGATTACAGGGGTCGGTAGTTACCGTTCAAATTTCAACTTAAATTGCGGAGTGATCATGCCCAAGGCTTCCCATCAAGATCTGCGTTTTGCCTTCCGCGAGCTGCTCGCTTCAGGTTCCTGTTACCACACTGCATCGGTGTTCGACCCGATGTCGGCGCGCATTGCCGCAGACCTCGGCTTCGAGGTCGGTATCCTCGGTGGTTCCGTTGCTTCGTTGCAGGTATTGGCCGCGCCGGACTTTGCCCTCATTACCCTCAGCGAGTTCGTCGAGCAGGCCACCCGTATTGGCCGGGTAGCGCAGCTGCCGTTCCTGGCTGACGCCGACCATGGCTATGGCAACGCGCTGAACGTGATGCGCACGGTGATCGAACTGGAGCGCGCCGGCGTGGCTGCGTTGACCATCGAGG
This sequence comes from Pseudomonas sp. LLC-1, assembly GCF_002992185.1. Classification (NCBI taxonomy): domain Bacteria; kingdom Pseudomonadati; phylum Pseudomonadota; class Gammaproteobacteria; order Pseudomonadales; family Pseudomonadaceae; genus Pseudomonas; species Pseudomonas sp. LLC-1. The sequence continues at coordinate 300,979 of NZ_LUVY01000006.1, forward strand.
ACACCCTGCTGCCTGCCCAGTTCGGGCGCAAGTCCACCGACCTGATTCCGGTCGAGGAGGGCGTTGGCAAGATTCGTGCGGCGCTGGAGGCACGGGTCGATTCGTCGTTGTCGATCATTGCCCGCACCAACGCAGGCGTGCTCACCACCGAAGAAATCATCGTGCGCACCCAGAGCTACCAGAAAGCCGGTGCCGATGGCATCTGCATGGTGGGGGTGAAGGACTTCGAGCAGCTTGAGCAAATTGCCGAGCACCTGACCGTGCCGCTGATGCTGGTTACCTATGGCAACCCGAACCTGCGCGATGACGAGCGCCTGGCGCGCCTGGGCGTACGTATCGTGGTCGATGGCCACGCGGCCTACTTTGCTGCGATCAAGGCCACCTACGACTGCCTGCGCCTGCAACGCGGCCAGCAGAACAAGTCGGAAAACCTCAGCGCGACCGAACTCTCGCACACCTACACCCAGCCCGAGGACTACATCCGCTGGGCCAAGGAATACATGAGCGTGGAAGAGTGACCGGCGGCGCGCCGTCAACTCAACGGACGGCGCTCAAGGTTGCGGTGTGAGGCACGCAATGTGCCTGCTCGCAGCTGTTGGCGGCACTGGGCTGGCTGCGTAGCAGCTCGGCGCGCCAACAGGCTGAGCCGTACAGCCCTGCGACAGCAGTCAGGGCCATGACAAGGGCGACTCTTCTTGATTTGATGCCCATGGTACTCACCTCCTGTTACAGCGACAGGTGATACCGTTAAGCGTAGGTCATTTCTCACGTTACATCAGAGATCCCGGTCCCACTCGGGCTCGTCCTTGAACCGCTGCACCAGAAAATCCAGCATGCTGCGCAAGGTGGCCGGCATGTGCTTGCGTGACGTGTACACCGCATTCAGGTTCAGTTCGCGGGGCTTTGCCTCGGGCAGCAGGCGCACCAGTTCGCCCCGGCGCAGGGCGTCGGCGGCCTGGTAGGTTGGCAGCATGGCGATACCCGCGCCAGCCAGCGCGGCCTTTTGCAATGTCATGGCTTCGTTGGCACTGATGTTCCCCGTCACCGGCACGGCGATCTGTTGGCCGCCCACCTCGAAATGCCACAGGCTATGGCCGAAATAGGCATGGGTCAGGCAGTTATGCCGGCTCAGTTCTTCGACCCGCTGTGGGGTGCCATGCTCAAGCAGGTAAGCGGGGGACGCACACACCACCGAGCGGCATATGCTCAGGCGCCGGGCGATCAGGTTGGGGTCCAGGTCGTTGCTGGTGCGGATGGCCAGGTCGATACGCTCGTCCACCAGGTTGACGGTACGGTCGAGCATCTGCAGTTCCACCTTCACGCCTGGATAGCGCCGCACATAGGCAGCCACCGCATCCACCAGCTGCGCCTGGCCAAAGGACGTACTGACGCTGATGCGCAATGCGCCCTTGGGCGCGTCATCCGGCTGTTGCACGGCAGCCTGCAGGTCACCGGCCAACTCCAGCAACTGCCGACAGCGTGGCAGGGTTTCCTGGCCGGCGGCGGTGAGGCTGAGCTTGCGTGTGGTGCGCTGCATCAGGCGCGCGCCCACCCAGTCTTCCAGCTCTGCCAGATAGCGCGACACCACCGGCCGCGATAGCTGCAAATGATCCGCCGCTGCCGACTGGCTGCCCAGGTCGACGACGGTGACGAAAACGCGCATGGCGTTGAGACGGTCCATGATTTGCCCGGTTTCAGAAACAAACTATGTTTGAGCATCGCATTTTTTGTCATGGATCGGGCAACTAAGCTGTTGCCATCGTTATCTGGAAGGCGTTGCCAATGTCCCTGTTCACTCCCTTGCGTGGCCTGCTGCTGGCCTGCGTGACCCTGGCCGGCCCGGCGCTGGCCGCAGAACCCTTGAAGCTGGAAGTCTACAACCCCGGGCATGAGGCCATCTTCCCGGTCAGTTCGGTGATTGTCAGTGGCAAGCACGATGCCGTGCTGGTCGATGCCCAGCTCGGTAAGGCCCAGGCCCAGCAACTGGTGCAGCGCCTGCGAGCTGGAGGCAAGCACCTGACTACCATCTATATCAGCCACGGTGACCCGGATTACTACTTCGGCCTGGACACCCTGACAAACGCTTTCCCCGACGCCAAGGTGCTGGCCTCGGCCGCCACTGTCGCGCATATCCGTCAGACCATGGACGCCAAGCTGGCGTACTGGGGCCCGCAGATGGGGGCAGACAAACCGGCACGGCTGGTGCTGCCACAGGTACTGGAAGGCAACCGATTGACGCTGGAAGGGCAGGCCCTTGAGGTGGTTGGCCTTGACGGTCCGCAACCAGACCGCAGCTTTGTGTGGATCCCGTCGATCAAGGCGGTGGTCGGCGGCGTGGTGGTGTCCGAGCACATTCATGTGTGGATGGCCGATACCCAGACGGCCCAGTCGCATGCCGACTGGCTCGGCACCCTGGCGCACATCGAAGCGCTGGCGCCGCGTACGGTCATCCCGGGCCATTACCTGGGGGACAGCAGCCGCTCGCTGGAAGCTGTGCGTTTCACGGCGAACTACATTCGTGACTTCGATGCCCAAGCGGCCAAGGCAAAAGACGCGGGTGCCTTGATCGAGGCGATGAAGCAACGTTACCCGGGCCTGGCCGATGAAAGCTCCCTGGAGCTGGGTGCCAAGGTCGCCAAGGGCGAGATGAAGTGGTAATTCCGTTCAATTGATGGAGAGTATCCCATGAGCAAGATCGCAATCATCGGTGCCACTGGCCGTGCTGGCAGCCAGTTGCTGGAGGAGGCCCTGCGCCGTGGCCACAGTGTACTGGCCATCGCCCGTGACCCTTCGAAACTGGAGGGCCGGGCGGGAGTGACCGTCAAGGCGCTGGATGCCAAGGACAGCGCGGCCCTGCAAGCTGCGGTCGCGGGCGTGGATGCCGTGCTGAGCGCTGCGCATTTCTCGACCATCGAGCCGCACGCGATCATCGAGCCGGTCAAGCGGGCCGGGGTCAAGCGCTTGCTGGTGGTGGGCGGTGCGGGCAGCCTGCTGTTGCCGTCGGGGCACCGGGTGATCGACAGCCCGGACTTCCCGGAAGCCTACAAGGCCGAGGCCACGGCTGGCGTGCGCTTTTTGGAGGCGCTGCAGCGGGAGCCGAACCTGGACTGGACCTTCCTGTCGCCATCGGCGGAGTTCGTTGAAGGTGAGCGCAGCGGGCGGTACACGCTGGGCAAGGATCATCTGCTGATTGGTGCAGACGGCAAAAGCTGGATCACCTTCGCCGACTTTGCGATTGCCTTGATCGATGAGCTGGAAAAGCCGGCGCATTCGCGCCAGCGGTTTACCGTCGGGTATTGATTCGCCCTCTTCGCGGGCACGCCCGCGAAGAGGCCTTCATAGGCTGGCCTGGCTCTCCAGCCAGTCCAGCAATTCCACCAACCCCGGCGGCAAGCTCCTGGCCTGGCTCACCAGGTAGTACCCCTTACCAGTCATCACCTTCAGCGCAAACGGCATGCACAGCCGCCCCCCGCGCAGATCATCACCAATCAGCGACCAGTCGCCAATTGCCACCCCGGTCCCCTGCGAGGCCATGGCCATTGCCATGTCCAGCGTCTCGAAGTGCTGCTTGGGCCCATGAGCGGCCAGCGTCACCCCGGCCGCCTGCAACCACAACCGCCAGTCATGCTCGTCCCGCGATGGGTGCAGCAACATGTGCCGCGACAGGTCATCCACCTGCCGCAAGGGTACTGGCCCGTCGCATAGCGACGGCGCACACACCGGCGTCAGCTGTTCATCGAACAACTTGCGCACCTGTAACCCGTGGTTCGGCGTGTCGCCATAGACCACTGCCGCATCGAAGCCCTCCCGGCGAAAGTCCACCCCGTGCTGCACCGTGGTCGTCAGCTCCACCGGCACATCCGGGCGCAGTGCTTGCCACTCCATCAGGCGTGGCAGTAACCAGCGCATCACGCAGGTGGGTGCCTTGAGCTGCAAGGTCGTGCTGCGTCCGCCCACCTCATTCACGCCTTGTTCGATCAGTGCGAACACCTGCTGCACCCGTGGCAGCCAGTCCTGGCCTTCACGGGTCAGGCTCAGCCCACGGGCCTGGCGCTGGAACAACGCATACCCCAGGTGCTCCTCAAGGGCCGCGATCTGGCGACTGACGGCGCCTTGCGTGATGTGCAGCTGTTGCCCGGCACGGGTGAAGTTGCAGTGCTGGGCGGTCACCAGAAAGGTGTGCAGGGCGGGTAAGGGCGGTAGGCGTTTCATTGCGATAAGCCATGATTACAGGACATGGCTAGTATGTGTTTTTTTGCATTGTGGTGGTAGTCGTGGGTTGGGTCCAATAAGCACATAACCCAACCAGATTCATGGTGAACCCTGATGGCAACGTGCGGCGAAGTACTGGTCAAACTCCTTGAAGGCTATGGCGTGGACCATGTCTTCGGCATTCCCGGTGTACATACCGTGGAGCTCTATCGCGGCCTGGCGGGTTCGTCCATTCGCCACATCACTCCGCGCCACGAGCAGGGTGCCGGGTTCATGGCTGACGGCTATGCGCGCACCCGTGGTAAACCCGGAGTGTGCTTCATCATCACCGGCCCGGGCATGACCAACATCACCACGGCGATGGGCCAGGCCTATGCCGATTCGATCCCGATGCTGGTGATTTCCAGCGTGCAGTCCCGTGACCAGTTGGGCGGTGGCCGTGGCAAGCTGCACGAGCTGCCCAACCAGGCGGCGCTGGTGTCGGGCGTGGCTGCGTTTTCCCACACCTTGATGAGTGCAGCAGACCTGCCGCAGGTGTTGGCCCGGGCATTTGCCGTGTTCGACAGCGCCCGACCACGCCCGGTGCATATCGAAATCCCGCTCGACGTGCTGGTCGAACCGGCCGATTTCCTGCTGCCGGGCCGGCCCGTGCGCGGTAGCCGTGCGGGGGCTGCCCCGCAAGCTGTAACACAGATGGCCGAGCGCCTGGCCGGTGCAAAGCGGCCGTTGATTCTGGCAGGGGGGGGCGCGTTGGCAGCCGGTGCTGCCTTGGCACGTCTGGCCGAACACCTTCAGGCACCGGTGGCGCTCACCATCAATGCAAAGGGTTTGCTGCCGGCCAGCCACCCGCTGCAAATCGGTTCGACCCAGTCGTTGCCTGCCACGCGGGCGCTCGTCGCCGAGGCCGACGTGGTGCTGGCGATCGGTACCGAACTGGCTGAAACCGATTATGACGTGACGTTCAAGGGTGGCTTCGAGATCCCGGGAAGCCTGCTGCGCATCGATATCGACCCGGACCAGACCGTGCGCAATTACCTGCCGGAGCTGGCGCTGGTGGCTGATGCCGAATTGGCCGCCGAAGCGCTGCTCGGTGCTTTGCAGACTCAGCCGCAACCCGTGCGTGAAAGCACCTGGGGTGTGGCCCGGGTGGCCAACCTGCGCGAGGCTCTGGCGGCAGGCTGGGACCAGCCGACACTGAGCCAGACGCGTTTGCTGAGCGCCATTCTTGAGCGACTGCCCAATGCCATTCTGGTGGGCGATTCGACCCAGCCGGTGTACACCGGCAACCTGACCCTGGACATGGATCAGCCACGTCGCTGGTTCAATGCCTCGACCGGCTACGGCACCCTGGGTTATGCGCTACCTGCGGCCATGGGCGCCTGGCTCGGGAGTGCGGAGCAAATCGGCCAGCGTGCGCCTGCGGTGTGCCTGATTGGCGATGGTGGTATGCAATTCACCCTGCCGGAGCTGGCCAGCGCGGTGGAGGCGCAGGTGCCGCTGATCGTGCTGCTGTGGAATAACCAAGGGTACGAGGAAATCAAGAAGTACATGGTCAACCGGGCGATCGAGCCGGTTGGTGTGGATATTCATACGCCGGACTTCATCGGCGTGGCGCGGGCGTTGGGCGCGGCGGCGGAGAATGTGGCGGATGTGGCGCAGTTGCAGGCGGCGCTGGGGCAGGCGGTGGAACGCAAGGGGCCGACCTTGATTCAGGTAGATCAGAACCAGTGGCAAGAAACAGTGCAGGGATAATGTAGTGCTTGACCTGTACCGGCCTCTTCGCAGGTTTACCCGCGAAGAGGCCGGTACAGGAAAAACTGAGCTCAACCGGCTGTTGCCCGCAACCTGGCCACATCCCGAATCGGTGGCGCTCCATACAGCCTGCTGTACTCCCGGCTGAACTGCGACGGGCTTTCATACCCCACCCGATAAGCCGCCACCGCCGCCTCCAGCCCGTCATTGAGCATCAACCTCCGCGCCTCCTGCAGGCGCAGCTGCTTCTGGTACTGCAACGGGCTCATCGACGTCACGGCCTTGAAGCGGTGGTGCAGGGTCGAGGTGCTGAGGTTGACCTCCCGGGCCAGGTCCTCGATACGCAGCGGCTGTTGATAGTTGTTGTTGAGCCAGGTAATGGCCTGGCAAACCCGGTGCGTCTGGCTGTTGGCCAAGGCAATTTCGTACAGCCGATAACCCTGAGGCCCGCGCAACAAACGGTAAAGAATCTCGCGGCGGAACAACGGTGCCAGCATCGCGATATCGCGCGGCGTGTCCAGCAGTCGGATCAGCCTCAGCAGGGCATCAAGCAATGGCGCATCGGTTTTGTCCACATACAAACCGCGGCCGGAAGGCCGGTTGGGCACCAGCATCGGCCCGCTCTCGGCAATCAGCTGGCTGATCTCTGCCGGGTCCAGGTCTATGCGCAACCCAAGGCTGGGGTGTTCGGGGCTGGCGTCGAGCTTTACGCCGCTCAGTGGCAAGGTTACCGAAACCACCATGTAGTGCAGCGGGTCGTAGGCATATTGTTCGTCACCGAGGAACAGGCTTTTGCTGCCTTGGGCCAGGATGCACAGCGCGGGTTGAGCGAGGGTCGGCACCGAGCGCACGTTCTCGGTGTAGCGCACCAGGAACAGGCCATCGATGGCCGAGGCCGGGCCGTGGGGCTCGCCGGCATGGCGGCGGATCAGTTCCGCAAGCTCCTGGCGCTGCAATTCCAGGGGCGGGTCGATGGGTGTCGGTGTGGTCATGGTGGATTTCCTCTGCTGACCGACGCAGCATAGGTTTGGGCAATGGCGGGCGCTAGTCGAAAGCTGCACGTCGATTGCCTGATCCTGCCGCGCTGCAGGATTAGGCAATCGGCATGCAGTAATGGCCTAACGCGTCGCGCGAGGTAGCCCCTAACCTTGGCAGCCTGGCTTTTCCGTCCGCCTGCTTCAAGGAGATTGTGCAATGACCTCAAAACAACCGGTCACCCACCTTGCTTTCATCCGTGCCAGCAGCGGGCGCTCGGCCGAGTTGGGTGCGCGACTGCGTGACCTGCTCGAACCCTCGCTGCGGGCGCCGGGCTGCCTGAGTTTCACGGTTCAGCGCTCCCAGGCGGATGCCGACCTTTGGTTGCTCAGCGGTAGCTGGCAGGACCAGCAGGCGATGAGTGGCTACTTCGCTTCGCCAACGTTGGAGGTGTTTGGCGAGCTGGTGCAGGCACAGGTGGTCAGCAGCTTGGACCTGCATACCTTCGATTGATCAGTGATGGGGTAAAATGACGGCCTTGTTCAACCAAGTGGATAGCAACATGGCACGTAGGGAATTCCCGCATTTTGAAGCGGTTTCGGCAATGGTCCCGGTCGAGGGGGGCGGCTACAACGCGGCCATCGCGGTCAAGGCCTTGGGCATGGGCGGCGCGCCGCGTTTTCACAAGGTACTGGACGGGCAGGTGTTCAAGGGGGCCGTGGCCGCCGACGAAGCGGCTACGGCCGAGCTGCAACGCCTGCAAGGCGTCAGCGAAGAGGGTGAGCTGATCTGGTGATCAGGCCGGCGGGCGGGCCATCTTGAACAGGTTGCCCAGCTCGAAGTAGTCCGCCGGGCCACCGCCACGCAGGATCGGTTCGGCGGCAGCGGTGTCGTAGATGCCGTTTTTCAGCAGGTGCTCGGCAATGTGCACCGCCACCACTTCACCCAGGATCAGCCAGCTGGGCACCAGCGCCTGGTCTGCCCGCTTGAGCTGCACGATCTGGCTGACCTTGCACTCGAAGGCCACGGGGGTTTCCCCCACGCGCGGTACGTTGACGATGCTCGACGGCGTGGCAGTGAGGCCGCTCAATTCAAATTCGTTTACTTCGGCCGCAACCGGTGCGCAGCTCTGGTTCATCTGCTCAGCCAGCGGGCGGGTGGCCAGGTTCCAGACAAATTCGCCGGTCTGTTCGATGTTGTTCAGGCTGTCTTTGCGCCCGACGCTGCAGAAACCGATGATCGGCGGGATGTAGTTGAACGCGTTGAAAAAGCTGTAGGGCGCCAGGTTCAGGCGGCCTTCACGGTCTTGCGAGGAGATCCAGCCGATGGGGCGGGGGCCGACGATGGCGTTGAACGGGTCGTGGGGCAGGCCGTGGCCTTTGGCGGGTTCGTAGTAATACATCTGTGCTGGGCTTGCTGGCCCACCTCCTGGGTTGCGAGGTGCCTAGTGTGCCAAGCCTGTGCCCGTCTGCAAATGATCAAGCCCGGCCAAAGCCGGGCTGGGTGCACGCATCAGGGATCAGCTGATGCGGTGGGCGTTGGTGCGGTCGAAGCCGTCTTCGGCGAAGCGTTGGCCGCCAGTGCGGTCGAAACCGTCTTCGGCGAAGCGTTGGCCACCAGTGCGGTCGAAGCCGTCTTCGGCGAAGCGTTGGCCACCAGTGCGGTCGAAGCCGTCTTCGGCGAAGCGTTGGCCGCCAGTGCGGTCGAAGCCGTCTTCGGCGAAGCGTTGGCCACCGGTGCGGTCGAAACCATCTTCAGCGTAGGTAGCGGACTGGCTCTGTACCGCTGCAAACGTGTGGGCGTTGGTACGGTCGAAGCCATCTTCGGCGTAAGCGCCAGCTGCGAAAACCGAGAGGGCCAGGGTAAGGATCAGTTTGTTTTTCATGGTCGTTGCTCCAAGGGTTACAGGGGTTGTTTGTTTCTATGGGTTTAATCCTACGCCGATTAATTTGATTAAAAAGCGCAAAAAATAGCGATTAAAAATCTAATTATTCGATGTATATGGGAACGCTTCGCGTGAGTCAGGCTGTGGCATCACCCAAGAGCCGCATGCCCGCGCGTCGTCGTTCTGTCAGCTATTTCAGCTTGAAGGGTGGGAATTAATGGGACGTTAAGAACGAAATATCTTGTTTCAAAGATCTATCAACGCTTTTTTCATGCATCACCAACCGATTTTTCAGGCATCGATCAGCACCATCGCCGCACCTCAAACTGGAGCGGCACAACAATGAACAAACTCCCGCAAATCACCTTGGCCTTCTGGGTCATGAAGATCTGCGCTACCACCCTTGGCGAAACGGCGGGCGACTTGCTGTCGATGACGCTGAACGTTGGCTATGCCGTCAGCTCGCTGCTGCTGATCAGCGTGTTCCTGCTGACCTTGCTTGGCCAACTCTACTCGCGCCGCTACCACCCGATGCTGTATTGGCTGGTGATCCTCTCCACCAGTACCGCCGGCACCACCATGTCCGACTTCATGGATCGCACCCTGGGCCTGGGTTATGCCACGGGGTCGGCCTTGCTCATCGGCATCCTGCTGCTGACCTTCCTGGTGTGGCGCCTGAGCGGCAACCCACTGGATGTCACCCGTATCAAGAACCGCACGGGCGAGCTGTTCTACTGGGTGGCGATCCTGTTTTCCAACACGCTTGGCACTGCCCTGGGCGATTACCTGGCCGATGATTCGGGGCTCGGTTTTGCTGGCGGCGCGTTGCTGATCGGCAGTGCCATTGCCTTGGTAGTGGTGGCCCGCTACTGGACGCGTATTCCAGGCGTTGTGCTGTTCTGGGTGGCGTTCGTGCTTACCCGTCCGTTTGGCGCCACGCTGGGCGATGTCCTGACCAAACCCCATGAAAAGGGCGGCCTGGACTTTGGCACGGTCGGCTCTTCGGCTGTGCTGGGCGGGGTGTTGCTGGTGCTGGTGCTGATGGCCAGCTGGTACCAGCGCCGTGAGCCGCGTCAGGCGTTGGAGATGTCTTGAGTATTGATGCGGTAGCGCGTACTACGGCCCCCGCCTGGCAAGCGAACGAGGCAGGCCTTGTCGAGCAGGTCGGCTAGGTGGCGGGTCGCAGTGGCCTTGGACACCTTCGCCACTGCCTGATATTGAGTGGCGCTGATGCCTTCCTCGAAACCGCGGGGGCCACCATCAAGCAACCTGTTGAGTACCTTTACCTGTTCTGGCAGCAAACCATCTGCGCGATGCGCCTGCCAGAACCTGGCCTTGGCCAATGTCCGGTCGATGTTGGCCAGTGCCTGTTCGAGGCTACGCAGCAGTGTGGCAAGAAACCAGCTTAGCCACAGGGTGATATCCAGACCGCCCTTCTGGCTGCGCTCCAGCACCTGGTAATAGCCGGCCCTGTCTTCGAGAATACTGGCGGACATGGCATAGAAGCGAATGGCCTGGCGCTCACCTTGCGCCAGCGCCAGGTCGGTAATTGCTCGGGTCAGGCGACCATTGCCATCGTCGAATGGGTGCAGTGTAACGAACCAGAAGTGGGCGATACCGGCGCGCAGCAGTGGGTCCAGGCTGGCAGTGTCGAGGCTGTTGGCAAACCAGTCGAGAAATTCGGCGAGCTGAGCTTCAAGGCCATCGCGCGGTGGTGCCTGGAAATGCACGGTGGGCTTGTCGAGGCGGCCAGAGATCACTTGCATGGGCAATTCATCCCGTAACTGGCCAACCAGTACCGCTTTGCTCAAGGTACCTTGCGTCACCGGGAACAGCCACTGGTGCCAAATGAACAGGCGTTGCAGGGTCAGCGGTCGGTCATACCCTTGCGTTGCATCCAGCATCAACTCCGCTAGTCCTTCACTGCGAGCATTGGTGGCGCCCTGTTCTTCAATGCCCAGTCGGCGAGCGAGGGAAGAGCGGACTTCGCCATCATTCAGCTTTTCACCTTCGATTGCCGAGGATGTGACGATGTTCTGAAGCAGCGTGTCCAGCATGTTCTGGCATTCGCTGAGCGCGTCGACGTTGCCCATCTTGCCCAGCAGGCGGCCTTGCATGTCGATGCAGTTTCGCAGCAGTGGGGCGATGGCTTCGTTTTGCCAGGTAAATTGAGGCCAGGCAGGTTGCTGCCAGATCCACGAAGGGCTGTTCATAATTGTTGCCGATCCATCCCGTGAGCCAAATAAGCCGGCTATTCGGCTCATTAAGTGAGCCGAATAATAGCGCTATTCGGCTCAACTTGTGAGCCGAATAGGTTTGTTAATCGGCTCACGGGTGCCGTTCGTGAATGAAAAAAGGGCGCCCTATGCAATAAGGCGCCCTTTGTCAGTACTGCCAGGCCAGCATTACTCAGTAGTAATCCGCGAGTGCTGCTTGGTGTCCTTCATGGTTGCGTATACCAGCAGCGAACAGGCGATGCAGGCGGTGACGTACCAGTAGAAGCCGCTTTCCATGCCAGCGCTCTTGAACCACAGGGCCACGTATTCGGCGGTGCCGCCGAAGATGGACACGGTCAGGGCGTATGGCAGGCCCACGCCCAGGGCGCGGATTTCCGTCGGGAACAGCTCTGCCTTGACCACTGCGTTGATCGAGGTGTAGCCGCTGACGATGATCAGCGCGGCCATGATCAGGAAGAACGCGCCCCACCAGGTCTGGATGGTGTGCAAGGTGCTGAGGATCGGGACGGTGAACAGGGTGCCGAGCACACCGAAGGCGATCAGGATCGGGCGACGGCCGATCTTGTCGGACAGCCCACCAATCACCGGCTGCAGGCACATGAACAGGAACAGCGTGGCGGCCGAGATGGTGGTCGAGTCGCTGATGCTCATGCCCACTGTGTTGACCAGGTACTTCTGCATGTAGGTGGTGTAGGTGTAGAAGGCCAGGGTGCCGCCCATGGTCAGGCCGACCACGGTCATCAGCTCTTTGGGGTGGCGCATCAGGGTGCGCATCAGGCTTTCCTTGGCCTTTTCCTTCTTGGTGAAGGAGGCGGTTTCTTCCATGCCGCGACGCAGGTACAGGGCCACCACGGCGCACAGCGCACCGATCACGAACGGCACGCGCCAGCCCCAGGCGTACAGCTGCTCGGTGGTCAGGGTCTGCTGCAGGATGATCAGTACTGCCAGGGCGATGAGCTGGCCGGAGATCAGGGTCACGTACTGGAAGCTGGAGAAGAAACCACGGCGGTCCTTGCTGGCCATCTCGCTGAGGTAGGTGGCCGAGGTGCCGTATTCACCACCCACCGACAGGCCCTGCATCAGGCGCGCAATCACCAGCAGGATCGGTGCGGCAACACCGATGGTTTCGTAGCCCGGGGTCAGGGCGATGACCAGCGAGCCTGCACACATCAGCAGTACCGAGGCCATCAATGCAGCTTTGCGGCCCTTGCGGTCGGCGTACAGGCCCATCAACCAGCCACCGATCGGGCGCATCAGGAAGCCCACGGCGAAGATCGCGGCGGTGTTGAGCAATTGTGCGGTGGAGTCGCCGGCCGGGAAGAAGGCCTTGGCGAAGTACAGCGAGAATGCGGCGTAGACGTACCAGTCGTACCATTCGACCATGTTGCCGATGGACCCGCTGAAGATCGACTTCAGGCGGCTGGCGGTGGTTTTTTCCGCGGCGGGCGCAGTGGCCGCCCCGGCGGGCAGGGAGGTGGCGTTATCCATCAGGGATACCTTCTCGTTGTTTTTGTGGAGCGCGCCGTGGCGCAGCTTGCCAAGGCAATTGCAGAAGGTGTGCCAAATGGGTGCAGGGTGATTCATTTGGGGGCGTTGCGAGCTCCGCGAACCCCGTAATAGCAAGCCTTGCACGGCCCTTGTAGGAGCGGCCTTGTGTCGCGATGGGCTGCAAAGCAGCCCCAAAATATTGAGTTGATAAGCGGAATCTCGCCTACTAAATCCTGGTCATAAGCGGATTTCCGCTCATTCTCGCCCGACAAAATCCTCGCGCACCAACCCGTGCCGCTGCATCTTTTCATTAAGCGTGCGCCGCGGCAGCTGCAAGGTCTCCATTACCGCCTTGATCTCGCCCCCATGCTGTCGCAACGCTGCGCGCAGGCATTGCGCCTCGAACGCCTCCATCTGCTCGCCCAGCGATTGCCCGGCAGGCGCTACCTCGATGTTTGGCGAACCTAGCCCCAACGCGTGCCGCTCCGCCGCATTGGCCAGCTCGCGAACGTTACCTGGCCAGTCATGCGACAGCAGTTGCGCCAGCTGTGCCCCCGACAGCGGCGGTGCGCAGCGTCCAAGCTTTTCGCCTGCTGCACGGGCAAAGTGTTCGAACAGCAGTGGAATGTCCTCGCGCCGCTCACGCAACGGCGCCAGGCGCAGTTCGGCCACGTTCAGGCGGTAGGCCAGGTCTTCGCGAAAACGCCCGGCACGGGCCTCGTCGAGCAGGTCGGGCTTGGTCGCGGCAATGATTCGCAAGTCGATGCTGATGCTCTGGTTAGCCCCCAAACGCTCCAGTTTCTGCTCCTGGATCACCCTTAGCAGCTTGGCCTGTTGCGCCAGTGGCATGCTCTCGATTTCGTCGAGGAACACCGTGCCACCGTTAGCGTACTCCAGTTTGCCGATGCGCTTGCCTTGGGCGCCGGTGAAGGCACCGCTTTCATGGCCGAACAGTTCGGCTTCGAACAGCGCTTCGGGGATGGCCGCGCAGTTGAGGGCAACGAATGGTTTGCCGGCGCGCGGGCCAAAATCGTGCAGGCAACGGGCGACCCGCTCCTTGCCGCTGCCGGTTTCACCACGAATCAGCACGTTGACTGGCAGGCCGGCCAGGTCCAGCACCTGCCTGCGCAGTTGCTGCAGGCCCTGGGACATCCCCAGCAGTGTGCCTTCCAGGCGTGACTTGAGGTCAGCCTGTTCGTGCAGCCGACGGTTTTCAAGGACCAGCTGGCGCTTTTCCAGTGCCCGGCGCAGGCTACCCAGCAGGTGCTGCGGGGTGAAGGGTTTTTCCAGGAAGTCATAGGCCCCGTTGCGCATGGCTTCTACTGCCATGGGCACATCACCGTGGCCGGTCAGCAGGATCACGGGCAGGTCGGGGTCGTCCGCCTGCAGGCGCGCGAGCAATTGCAGGCCGTCCATGCCTGGCATGCGCACATCGCTGATGATCACCCCCGGGAAGTGCCGTGGCAGGTGTGCCAGGCATTCATCAGCGCGAGCGAACAACTGCACAGTGAAACCGGACAGGCTCAGCCATTGCTCGACGGCAGTACGGATGCTGGCTTCATCATCGACGACGATCACTGAATTCAACATACAGGCTCCAGGTCACGGGGCAGGGTAAGGCTCAGGCGTGCGCCACCAGGTACGTTTTCGGCCAGCAGTTGGCCACCGGCCTCGTGGACGATACCGTAGGAAATGGCCAGGCCCAGGCCCAGCCCTTCACCCACCGGCTTGGTGGTGAAGAACGGGTCGAACACCTTGGCCAGGTCGGCCTCGGTGATGCCTCCGCCCGAATCCAGCACGCTCAGGCGCCACAGCTCGCCATCTGGCTCGATGCGCACCTCCAGGCGTTTGTAGCGCTTGTCGGCCATGGCGTCGAGGGCATTGCGCAGCAGGTTGATCAGCACTTGCTCCAGGCGAATGGCATCGCCGCGTACCCAGGCCGGGCGTGCCAGGTACAAGGCCACCTCGACCTCGTCACTACGGATGCGGGTTTCCAGCAGGTGCAAGGCCTGGTCGACCACGGTGGCCAGATCGAGGCGCTCGCGCAGGCCGACGGGGCTGTTGCGGGCAAAGGTTTTCAGGTGGCTGGTCAGTGCGGCCATGCGTGTGAGCATTTGTTCCAGCGGTTCCAGGGCCTGGCGCGCTTCGTCGTAACGGCCGTGGTCCAGCAGCAGCCGCAGGGTTTCCAGTTGCATGCGCTGTGTGGTCAGCGGCTGGTTGATTTCGTGGGCCATGGCGGCCGACATCTGCCCGAGGGCGGCCAGTTTGGCCGACTGCACCAGGCCCTCCTGGGCGGTGCGCAACTCACGGGTGCGTTCTTCGACCTGGCGTTTGAGCTCTAGCCGGCTGCGCTGGCGCAGGCGGGCCAGGCGCAGGCGCTGGCTGACGAACAGGGCGGCGAACACCAGGCTCAGCCACACGGCTGCGGCGCCCAGGGCGGCATTGCGGCCATCGGCGGCCACCTGTGGCTTGCGCAACAGGTGCAAGGTCCAGTGGTCACCTTCCAGCGGCAGGCTTTCCCACAGGTACTCGGCACTGCCCTGCGGGCCTTGCACGCGGCTAAGGGTGCTGTACTCGGCAAAACGGGTCAGCACCTGATGCTGCAGGGGCACCAGCGGCTGTTTGTCGTACTGGCGTGTTTCAGCCAGCTCGGCACGGTCGGCACCACTCAGCGGCTGGAGCTCGCGGTAGCGCCAGCCATCCTGGTTGGCGATGAAGGTGATGCCACGGGCGTCACTGACCAGCAGGATATCGCTGCCCTGGCGCCATTCGCGTTCCAGCTCGGGGAATTCCAGCTTGACCACCATGGCTCCGAGAAAGCGGCCATGCTCGTCATTTACCGCGCTGGCGAGGAAGTAGCCCGGTACGCCACTGGTTACGCCCACGGCGTAGAAGCGGCCACTGCCTTGGCTGCGGGTTTGCTTGAAATAGGGGCGGAAACCGTAGTTGGAGCCGACGTAGCTACTGGGCAGCCGCCAGTTGCTGGCGGCAATGGCCAGGCCGGTGCGGTCGAGCAGCTCGAGGGTGGAGGAATTGGCCGCGCCATTGATGCGCTCCAGCTTGCGGTTCAGGGCGTCCTGCACCTGTTCATTGACCGGGCCGCGCAGGGCGGCGATCAGTTCCGGGTCCAGCGCCAGTACGGCGGGCAGGGCGCGGTAGCGGTCGATCAGGGTGTGCAGGGCATTGGCGTACAGCCCCAGTTGCTGACTGGCACGCCGGGCGTCGTCTTCCATGGCCTGGCGCTTGGCCTGGTGCATGGCCCAGCCGGCACTGAGGGCGGTGCCCAGCAGGATGAGCAAGGTGATCAGCCCCAGACGCAGGGCGCGAAAGGAAAAGGGCATTGGGGCGGATCCGGAATATTTGGGGATCGGGGCCGGCCCTTTCGCAGGTCTAACGGCGAAAGGGCCGGTACAGGCGGCCGGTTTCAGTTACAGCAGTTCAAAGCTCTGCTGTTGCACCGCCTGGGAGTCCAGCCCTACCTGGACATTGAACTCACCTGGCTCGGCAACCCGCTGCAGCTGGCCATTGTAGAACTTCAGGTCATCCTCGTTGATGCGGAAGGTCAAGGTCCGCGACTCACCCGGCTTGAGCATCAGCTTCTGGAAGTTTTTCAGTTCCTTGACCGGGCGGCTCATTGAGGCCGACACATCTTGAAGGTACAGCTGCACCACGGTCTCGCCGGCCACCTTGCCGGTATTCTTCACCGTCACCTTGGCCTCCAGGTTGTCACCGCGCTTGAGGTCCTTGTGCGACAGCTTCAGGCCGGACAGCTCGAAGCTGCTGTAGCTCAGGCCATAGCCGAACGGGTACAGCGGGCCGTTAGGCTCTTCGAAGTACTGCGACGTGTAGTTACCCGGCTTACCCGGCGTGAACGGCCGGCCAATGCGCGTGTGGTTGTAATACATCGGGATCTGCCCGACCGAACGCGGGAAGGTGATGGCCAGCTTGCCAGATGGGTTGTAGTCGCCAAACAGCACGTCGGCGATGGCATTGCCGCCCTCGGTACCGGCGAACCAGGTTTCGAGGATGGCGTCGGCCTGCTCGCGTTCCCAGCCGATCGACAGCGGCCGGCCGTTCATCAGCACCAGCACCAGCGGCTTGCCGGTCGCCTTCAAGGCCTTGATCAGCTCACGCTGGCTGGCTGGAATTTCCAGGGTGGTGCGGCTGGACGACTCGTGGGACATGCCACGCGACTCGCCGACAACCGCTACGACCACGTCGGACTGCTTGGCAGCCTTTACGGCTTCGTCGATCAGCACCGCAGGCGGGCGCGGGTCGTCGACGATTTCCGGTGCGTCGAAGTTGAGGAAGTTCAGGTAATCGAATATCGCCTTGTCGCCGGTGACGTTGGAGCCTTTGGCGTAGACCAGCTTGGCTTTGCCTTCTACGGCGCGGCGCAAGCCTTCACGCACTGTCACCGAGTGCACGGGCTTGCCGTCGGCGGCCCAGCTGCCCATCATGTCGATCGGTGCATCGGCCAGCGGGCCGACCAGGGCGATGGTGCCGGCTTTTTTCAGCGGCAGGGTCTGGTTGTGGTTTTCCAGCAGTACCAGGCTGCGGCGGGCCACATCACGCGCGGCTTCGCGGTGCAGGCGGTCGTTGCCGTAGTAGTCTTTCAGGTCGGTTTCGGCCTTGCCGATGCGCACGTACGGGTCCTTGAACAGGCCCATGTCGTACTTGGCTCCGAGTACTTCGCGCACCGCCTGGTCCAGCTCGCCCTGGGTCACTTCACCGGACTTCAGCAGGCCTGGCAGCTCTTCGCCGTACAGGGTGTCGTTCATGCTCATGTCGATGCCGGCCTTGATCGCCAGCTTGGCGGCTTCGCGACCGTCGCGGGCGACACCGTGGCGGATCAGCTCCTGGATGGCGCCATGGTCGCTGATGGTCACACCCTTGAAGCCCCACTCCTTGCGCAGCAGGTCGTTCATCAGCCAGGTGTTGGAGGTGGCCGGCACGCCGTTGATCGAGTTCAGTGCCACCATCACCCCGCCGGCACCGGCGTCGAGGGCGGCGCGGTAGGGCGGCAGGTAGTCGTTGTACATCTTCGGCAGGCTCATATCGACCGTGTTGTAGTCGCGCCCGCCTTCCACGGCACCGTACAGGGCGAAGTGCTTGACGATGGCCATGATGCTGTCGGGGTTGGCCGGGCTGCTGCCCTGGAACGAGCGCACCATCACCTGGCCAATCTTCGAGGTCAGGTAGGTGTCTTCACCAAAGCCTTCACTGGTACGGCCCCAACGTGGGTCGCGGGCAATATCGACCATGGGTGCGAAGGTCATGTCCAGGGCGTCGGCCGAGGCTTCGATGGCGGCGGTGCGGCCAACCTTGGCCACGGCGTCCATGTCCCAGGTGGCGGCCATGCCCAGGCCGATCGGGAAGATGGTGCGCTCGCCGTGGACGGTGTCGTAGGCGAAGAACATCGGGATCTTCAGACGGCTGCGCATGGCCGCGTCCTGCATCGGGCGGTTTTCGGGCGCGGTGCGTGAGTTGAAGGTGCCACCGATACGGCCAGCGGCGATTTCCTCGCGGATCTTTTCGTGTGGCATTTCCGGGCCGATGCTGATCAGGCGCAACTGGCCGATTTTCTCGGCTTCGGTCATCTGGCTGATCAGATGGTCGATGAACGCCTGCTTGTCCTGTAGGGGCGGGGCGGTGGGGGCGGCGAGGGCCGCCTGACTGGCAAGGCCCATGGCCAGGCCCAGCAAAGACAATTTCATCATCAATTCCGTTGTGGGGCCTCTGCCGTATCCAGCGGTGATACGTGCGCGGCCGAAGTTTTCAGGCGGCTATTGTTGTACGATTGACACGCTCGTTTTCCAGCGGCGGATTATGCCTGAATATGTCGCCTGGGGACGAAGCCCCGAATGCCGGGACAACAACTATAAGAACGCTCAAGAGACCGACGGCATGACCCCTTTCGACGAATACCATCAACGGCAGATTGCCGAAGCCATTGCCCGTGCTGAAAAGCGAACCGATGCCGAACTGGTGACGGTACTGGCGCGCCGTGCTGACGATTACGCCTATTGGCCGTTGTTCTGGGCTGCCGTGCTGGCGCTGGCCGTGCCGGGGCTGCTGCAGTGGCTGCTGGGCTGGCCTGGCATGCGCGGTCTGCTGGTGGCCAACGTGCTGCTGTTCGTCGGGTTGTGCCTGTTGCTGCGCAACCCGCGCCTGGCCGGTTGGCTAATTCCCCGTGCCTTGCGCCGCTGGCGCGCTTCGCGGCTGGCCCGCCAGCAGTTTCGCGAACAAAACCTGCAGCGCACCGCAGCTGCCACGGGCGTGCTGATCTTCGTCAGCGAGGCGGAGAGGCACGTGGAGATCCTGGTCGACCGCGGTATCGAGCATCATCTGGATGCCAACGCGCGGGCGGCCATCGTCGCCCGCTTTGCCGAGCAGGTGCGTCAGGGGCGGACCTTGCAGGGGTTTGTCGAGTGCATCGATGCGTGCGGAGAGCTGCTTAGCGAGCATGTGCCGCCTACCCATGCGCGCAACGAGTTGCCCAACCGGTTGGTGATCCTGGACTGACTTGGAACCTGCAGGGTGTAGAATGCGGTTCCCGCTATTCGAGGCACCGTTTCTCCATGTCCGCCAGTTCTTCCGCCCCCTCTGCGTCAGATGCACGCGCCCGGTTTCTCGGCCTTCTGAATGCAGCCTTGCACGGCAACACCTTGGTCAAACTGGTGCTGGCGCGCCATGTCGGTGCCGACCAGACCTTGCAACGGATCATCGCCAAGCCGCTGCAGGTCAAGGGCCAGCCATGCCTGTCGCTGGTCTACCGCCACCAGACCCGCGACATTACCCGCAACCTGTCGCTGGAACAGGCGCAGGCGCTGGTAGCCGAGCTGCTGCCGGACAGCTTCCGCAATGCCCACCTGTTCGACGCAGATGGCGAAGTGCAACTGACCTTCAGCAAGAAGGGCAAGCCGATGTTGCAACGTCACGGCGCGCAGGCTCCACGCGAGGCCACGGCGAGCAGCGGCCATGACCGCGAGAAGAAGCGCTACCTGGATTTGTCGAGGCCGTTCCTGCGTGACCTCGGCGTGACCGACGCACAAGGTGCATTGATCCCGTCCATGTCGCGCAAGTGGAAGCAGATCAACAAGTTCATCGAGGTCTTCGACCACGCCCTGGCCAGTGCGCCGGTACCTGCGGAGCAGGCGCTGCGGGTGGCCGACTTCGGCTCGGGCAAGGGCTACCTGACCTTTGCCATGCATGACTACCTGAGCAACAGCCTGGGCCGTGAGGCACAGGTCACCGGTGTAGAGCTGCGCCAGGACATGGTCGACTTGTGCAACGCCGCCGCTTCGCGCCTGGAGCACCCGGGGCTGGAATTCCAGTGCGGTGATGTACGTAGCGTGGTGCCCGAGGCCATCGAAGTGATGATCGCCCTGCATGCGTGCGATATCGCCACCGACTACGCCATTCACACCGGTATCCGCTGCAACGCCGCGATCATCATGTGCTCGCCGTGCTGCCACAAGCAGATCCGCCCGCAACTGCACAGCCCGGGGTTGCTGCAACCCATGCTGCAATACGGCTTGCACCTGGGCCAGCAGGCCGAAATGCTCACCGACAGCCTGCGCGCGTTGTACCTGGAAGCCAGCGGTTACGAAACCAAGGTGTTCGAGTTCATCTCGCTGGAGCACACCAACAAGAACAAGATGATTCTTGCGGTGAAGCGGCGGCAGCCGTTGGCTAACGGCGAGTTGCTGGAGAAGATTGGCCAGCTCAAGGCGTTTTATGGGGTGCAGGAGCATTGCCTGGAGACGTTGTTGCGGGCGGATGGGTTGCTTTGAAAGCAACCACTAGCAAGCCTGCTGGCGTGCTCGTGCCGCGGGCGTGCTAGCGTCTAGCCGCTGGTCGATCGATCGCCAAATCTGGTAGCCCCAGCGGATGCGTACTGGCGTCATAGAAATGCACCTGCGTCCCGGCCAAATCTCCAAGCCGATCAACAAAATGCTGCTTCTGGTTGATCACCGAAGCTTCGCTCACCGGCCGGATAGCAATCGAGAGCTGCTTCGGCCGGGCCAGGCGGATGGCTTCGAGCAGGTGCTGGTCACTGCTGTCCAGGTGCTGACCGAACAGGCATAACCCCTGGCTTTCCTGGGCCAGCTGCCCCAGGCACCAGCTGAGGTAATCCGAATGGCGGATGGCGCGCAGTTTTTCGTCACTGCGGTCTTCGTTGACGAACAGTGGCACTTCACCTGGGATGTTCACGGCAAAGCCATCAAGCAGTTCGGCGCTGTCGGCGCTGCGTTGGCGGGTGGTGCCGTCGGGCAGCTTCAGCAGGTGCAGGCCGCCGTGCAGGTGCATCACCCGCGTGCCTTCGCTGCGGGTGCGACGCACGTCGAAGAAGCCTTGTTCGTCGAACAGTTCGGCGAAGCCGTGTGGGGCGCTCTGTACAGCCCACGGTAGCAGCAGGTCGTAGTTGCTGGTGTAGACGCTGCGGTAGCCACGCAGGGCCTGGTTGAGGGCCGCGAGGGTGGCTGGCGGCATCAGCGGCCACGGCAGGTGTACCGTGCGCACGGCGTGAATCAACGCTTCCTTGATCGAGTAATAGCGGTTCAGCGGTGCGGTGGAGTTGATGGCCAGCGCGGCGTTGGCGCGCACGGTGGTGTTGAGGGCGCTGAGCACCGGCTCGAACAGTTCCGTGCCCAACGACTTGAACAGGGCCTGGTCACTGACCGCCAGGCCTTTCTTGCGGCCTGCGCGTTGTGCTTCCTCGAACAGCGAGAAATAGCCGAACGGCTTCCACACTGCGCGGCTGGCGCCATTGCCCAGTAGCAGGGCATCGCAGGGATGGCGGGCGGCGAGTTCTGGCCAAGGGGTGAGGGTAGCGTCAAGTGCAGGCATGCTGGAGTCCGTTGGGTGGAGCGGGGAGCGGGGCGACTTTAGCATGTCGTGCAGGGCGTGCGACGCCTACAGGCCCTTGTCAGTGCGCAAGGGCCTTTAATACATGATCAGGATCATTACGTATTGCGCGTAGTAATGCCTTGGCAGGCCCGGTAGGTTCTCGTCGTCCTTGTTCCCAATTCCTCAATGTTGCTACCTGAACATCGATTATCTCGGCAAAGCGTGCTTGCGTGAGCCCCGTTGCCTTGCGGATGTTACGCACCAGGAGTGCATCAATCTCGAATTCCCGAGAAGGCGCCTGCTTCCCTTGGACGATGTCGTCCATTTGTTGCACGCTTTCCAGCAGTTCGTCAAAAAAGCGGTTCATGCGTGCCTCCAGTGTTCAATGATCGACCTCAGCGCGTTGCGTTGCTGATCTAGGCGTTCCTTGACTCGCTTGGTGAACAAGGCTGTTTCGGTAAAAAGCATAACAGGTTGTACGCCATTGGCGTAGCTGCTGGTTGTCCAGCGCCACGGAGAAGGATTGCCCGGCCGTATTCAGGATCGGGTCAGCGAGGCTAGCGAATCCGCTCCTCACTGGGCGATCATCCTTTTCCGGGGGGCGGGTAGTCCTTTTCTCTGTAGGGGCCGAATGGGTTGCGATAGCGTTCTGTTCATCCCGCTCCGGTAATGAGCGTGCTGCGGTTGCGGTTACGCCACACCCGATACGCCCGAATTCCCGCCCGCACCGAGCCGAACAGCAGTTTGTCTTCCATTTCCCGTGCCATCCCCGAGCGCACCAGCATGCGCAGGAAGGTGCCCCGGGCGCGGGCGATGGCAAAGAAGATGCCTTGCGCGGCCAGGGTGTCGCGCACTTCACGCAAGGCGGCGATACCGCTGACGTCGATGCTGGTGACGGCTTCGGCATCGAACAGCACGGCCTTGGGCTGGTCCTGGCTCTGCACCGCTTCGAGCAGGCGCATCTTGAAGTAGTCGGCGTTGAAGAACAGGATCGCGTCGTCGAAGCGGTACACCACCAGGCCCGGCACGGTGCGGGCGTCCTTGTGCTTGCGGATGTCGACCTGGCCTTCGGTGCCCGGCAGCCAGCCGAGCACGGCGTCGGTGGGTTGGTAGATGCTGTAGAGCAGGCGCAGGATCGCCAGGGTCACAGCAAACACGATGCCGGGCAGCACGCCCAGGCCCAGCACACCCGCCGTGGTCAGCAGGCAGAGCCAGAACTCGAAGCGGCTCAGGCGGCGGATGAGCCCCAGCGACTTGATGTCGATCAGCCCCCAGCCGGCCATCAGTAGCACGGCGCCCAATGCTGCCTGCGGGATCCACGCCATCGGCGCGGTGAAGAACAACAGGATCAGGGCAATGACCAGCGCGGCGACGATGCCCACCAGCTGGCTCTTGCCACCCACCATGTCATTGACGGCGGTGCGCGAGTCGGCGCCGCTGATGGCAAAGCCCTGGGACACCCCGGCCGCCAGGTTGCTTACGCCCAGGGCGACGAATTCGTGGTTGGCGTTGATCGCGTAGCCGTGGCGGGCGGCAAAGCTGCGTGCGGTGAGCATGGCGCTGCAGAAGCTGACGGTGGCGATACCCAGGGCGTCGCGCAGCAGGCTCTTCATTTCCGCCAGGTTGCTGTGCGGCCAGGCCAGCTGCGGGATGCCGGCCGGCACCGGGCCGAGGATGGCGACGCCGAAGCGGTCGAGGCCAAACAGGCCGACCAGCAACATGAACAGTGCCACCACGGTCAGTGCGGCCGGCAGGCGTGGGAAACGCCGTGGTAGCCAGATCAGCAGGCCCAGAGCGGCCAGGCCGATGAACAACGTGATCCAGTGGATCTCACCCAGGCGCTGGAAAAAGTTGATCAGGCTGAGGATAAAACCGTCGCCCTCGATCTTGAACCCCACCACCTTGGACAGCTGCCCGGCGATCAGGCTCAGGCCGATGCCGTTGAGGTAGCCGATCAGGATCGGTCGCGAGAAGAAGCTGGCAATGAACCCGGCTCGTGCCAGGCCGGCAGCGATCAGCATCACTCCGACCAGCACGGTGACGATCACCGACAGTTCGGCGATGCGTTGCGGGTCACCCATCGCCAGCGGCGCCACGGCACCGGCGATCATCGCGCAGGTGGCGGCGTCAGGGCCTACCATCAGCTGGCGCGAGCTGCCGATCAGGGCGTAGACCATCATTGGCAGCACGCAGGCGTACAGGCCGTACTGTGGCGGCAAACCTACGATTTGTGCGTAAGCGATGGCGATGGGTATCTGAATCGCCGCGACCGAGAGGCCTGCCTGCAAATCGGCATGGAACCATTCGCGGCGGTAGTGCAGCAGGTTGGCAAGGCCCGGTAGCCAGCGGGAGAGAAACATGCGTTGTCCTTTCGAAATGCTTCACGTAACCATCTACGCATTGAAGCGGATCGGCAGGCAATTGGCCATGGGCCAGATCAAACCGGGAGGGCAGAAACGAAAAAAGGAGCCGAGGCTCCTTTTGACAGCGATGACGTTGCTGGAACGCCATGCGGTGATGCAATGTGGAGCGGGTAGAGGGAATCGAACCCTCAACTAAAGCTTGGGAAGCTTTCGTTTTACCACTAAACTATACCCGCGTCTGCGCAGCACTTTTTACCAGAACCCTCCACGAATTAGAAGCCCAAGTTATAAAAAAGCTTGTCGGCACCCTACAGCCTGCGGGATCAGCCACAGGGCGCCGATGCGCTCAGATGGCCAATGCATGCTGCCCCTGTTGTACCGGCTGGTAGCGTTGACGGGTTTCACGCACAGTTGGTTTGAGGAACCCCAGCATCACATTGCGGGTGTCCTCGCAGGCGGCCTTGGTTTCCATGTCCAGGAAGTGGCCCGCATCGCGGATCACGCTGAACTGGCTTCGGCCCACGTGCTTGCCGAACTGCCGCGCATCTTCGACCGTGGTGTACTCGTCGCGGTCGCCGTTGATGAACAGTACCGGAATGTTGATATTGCGTGCGCCATCCAGCGCCCGCTCCAGGTCGTGTTGCAGCACCTCGTTGATGTGGAAGTGCATCTGCGCGTACTCGTGGCTGTCCAGGCTGCTGACGTGGCGGTAGTTGAAGCGCTTGAACAGTGATGGCAGGTGCTTGCCGATGGTGTCGTTGACCAGGTTGCCGACCTGATAGCGATCGCAGGCGGCCAGGTACTGGCAGCCACGGTCCAGGTAGTCGCGCATCGGTTCGTTGATCACCGGCGAGAACGAGCTCACTACGGCCTTCTTCACGCACCGCGGCTGGTGCGCCAGCGCCAGCAGCGTACTTGCGCCACCCCATGAGAACGACATCACATGGTCGGCCTGGAAGTGCTCGATCAGCTCAAGGAGGATGTGCGCCTCGGTCTCCTTGCTGATCAGCCGTTCCTGGCGGTTGTGTGGCTTGGACTTGCCGGCATACGGCTGGTCGAACAGCACTACGTTGAACTGCGGGTGCAGGTTACGTACCGTTTGGGCGAACGAGGCCGTGGTGGCCAGCGAGCCATTGATCAGGATGATCGTATTCTCGGCCGCTTCCGCGCGATAGAACTCCGTGTAAACCCGATACTGACCTTGGATATCAAGTACAGCGATTTCTGGCCTCATGTCATCGACTCCTGGCGCAAAAAGGGTATTCGCGTCACCTAGGGTGCACGTTCTTTATGACAGGTAGGCATTCGCCTGAAGAGTAACCGGGGGGCCCTGTGTCGATCCTTGGCACATGCGTCGACGGTATTGTTTTTGGCGGGCAATTTGCCGTGCCCCAAGGCATCGAGGCCCTGGGTGGCCGGCAAAAGGCGTCTTCGACTGCGGGCGTGACTTGTTAGTCACATGCAGACTGACGATTTGGATTCAAGCAGTGGGTCGGGGATCCTGCAAGTGCCGTTCGGGAGATTTTGTGACTTTTGTCGCTGAGCGGTCGTATGACCACCTTGGGCCAGAACGGGCAGCCTAGACAGTGGCGATTTCATCCGCCGTCAGGTCACGAAACGCCCCCGGAGCCAAATCAGGATCCAGGCGGATTGCGCCCATGCTTTCCCGGTGCAACCCCACCACCTTGTTGTCGAAGAACCCGAACATGCGCTTGACCTGGTGATAGCGCCCTTCGACGATCGCCAGCCGCGCCTGGCGCGGGCCGAGGATGTCCAGCTGGGCGGGCAGGGTGGTGAGGTCTTCAAAGGCGAAGTAGAAACCCTCACGAAACTTGGCCTCATAGTGCTCGCCAATCTCGTCCTCGGTGTCCACCAGGTAGTGCTTGGGCAGCTTGGTGGCAGGTTGGGTCAGGCGCCGTGACCACTGGCCATCGTTGGTCAGGATCATCAACCCGGTGGTGTTGAAGTCCAGGCGCCCGGCTATGTGCAGGTCGCCTCGCAATGCTTCGGGCAGCAGGTCGAGCACGGTAGGGTGCTGCGGGTCCTGGGTGGCGCTGACGCAACCCGTGGGTTTGTGCAGCATCAGGTAGCGCGCCGGTCGTCCAGCCTGCAGCACCTGGTCGTCCAGTTCCACGCGGCTGAATTCGCGTACCTCGGTCAGCGGGTCGCTGACCACCTGTCCATCTACCCGCACACGACGTTGTACCAGCATCAGGCGGGTTTGTTGGCGGTTGAGGCTGGGCAGGTTGGCAAGGAAGCGGTCGAGGCGCATTGCAACAGGTCAGTGAGAAGTGGTTGATCGAAGTTGTTCTTCAACGGCCGCGCAGCGTGGGCACAGGCAGGCTTTGTCGCGTAATTCGGCGGGCAGGGCCTGGAGCACGGCCGGGTCGATACTCACGCTGTAGCACCAGCAGGCCTGGGTGGCGCGGCGTGGGTCGGCCAGGCTGCACTGGTTGAGGGCACCGCAAGCGGGGCAGTGTTGGCTGTCATTCATCTTGGGTTTCACTGCAGACGCGGTTACGGCCGGCCTGCTTGGCACGATAGAGCGCTCGGTCGGCGCGGGTCAGCAGGGCGTGCAGGGTATCTTCCGGTTGCAGGCTGCTCAGGCCGATGCTGGTGGTCAGGCGCAGGGGTTGTTCGTCGTAGCTGAACGTGAGCTGTTCGGTGCGGCGGCGGATCTTTTCCGCTACCTCGATGGCCTGCCGACCTTCGGCTTCACGTAGTAGCACGATGAACTCCTCACCGCCCCAGCGGCAGAGTATATCCGATTGGCGCAGGCTGCCCTGCAGCACATTGGCGAACTGGCGCAGCACTTCGTCGCCTGCCAGGTGGCCGTGGGTGTCATTCAGCGCCTTGAAGTGGTCCAGGTCGATCAGCAGCGCCACCAGCGGCCCACTGTCGCGCTGGGCTTCGTGCAACGCCTGGGCGGCAAGCAAGTCGAAGCTGCGCCGGTTGGGCAGGCCGGTAAGGCTGTCGAGCGTGGCCAGTGCCTCGGTGCTGGCCTGATGGCGGCGCACCATGGCATGCACCAGCGCCAGCACCACCAAGGTGATCATCGCGCAGATGGCCAGGTTCAGGTACAGGGAGTGGCGAATGCGGTCGAGGGCGCCGGTTTCGCGCTTGTCCACCAACAGGTACCAGTCCAGCTCGGGCAAGTGGCGCACGTTGAGGAAGTGGCTGTGGTTGTCGCTGTCGTGGTACTCGTGGCTGCCTTCGCCGGGCACCCGCTGTTCGGCCAACACATCGCTCAGTTCGGCGTTGTCGCTCAGTGGCTGGCCGACCCGCAAACCGTGCGGGCCACCTTCGGAGCCGGTCAGCAACACTTTGCCTTTGGCATCGACAAACAAGACCGACCGCTGGTAGCGGCGCTGGTACTGATCGATCAGCTTGACCACCGAGGACACACTCAGCCCCACCCCGGCAGCACCGATAAAACGGTGCTGGTAGTCGTGCACCTGGTAGTTGATGAACACGGTCAGGCTGTCCTGGTTGGCCATGTCCAGGTCGACGTTGATCTCGTAGGGGGCCTTGAGGTCGCGCAGACGGAAATACCAGGCATCGCGCCATGTGCCGGCTTGCACATGCTTGAGCACGCCCTTGGCTTGATAGTAGGTGAGGGTGCGGTCGGAGACGAAGAACGAGGTGAAGGTGTCCTGCTTGCCCATTACCTCGCCCAGGTAGCGTGTCATGCGCTGGGTGTCCTTTTCGCCCGACAGTACCCAGTCACGCAAAAAAGTATCCTGGGCCATCATCGAGGCGATCAGCACCGGGCGAATCAGGTCTTTCTGGATTTCCGAGTAGACCGTGTCGGAGGTCAGCGGCAATTCGGTATTGATAATGCCGTCGCGGATGGCGCTGCGCGAGGAGAAGTAGCTGAGCAGCGAGGTAGCAAGGAAGCCGCAGGCCAGCAGCACCAGCAGGGTAACGATCAGCGAGCGCTGCGAGAACAGAGCGGAACGTGAGGGCATGATCTTCCCATGATGTGTGCCGAGCCGCCCATTCTAGTGAGATGACCGATAAATGACTGCAAGTTTTTCGGGGCTATCGCACCTGTATCAAATTGTTGCAGAAATGGCACTGCACCTCGGCGTCGCTGTCTTATTCAGTGTCGATGAACGCATCACGCATCGATGCTCGCCAGCGCCGCTGTTCGGGCACTCCAGCGGTCCAGGAGGCCGCCATGTCCTATCGAATCCTGTTGATCGCCCTGCTGGGGCTGATGACTTCCGCCTGCGCCCCGTACTACGAGAGCGGGGGCTATTACCGTTCGGACTACTACTCCACCGACCGTTACGTCTCGCCGGGTTATTACCGCTATGACCGTTACTACGTCACGCCGCAACCGCGCTATTACTACCAGCCGGCGCCCCGCTATTACTACCGGCCAGCTCCCGCGCCGCAATACCGGCCGTATCCGCAGCCGGGGATGAACCGGTGGCATGGCAACCCGCGCTACGACTATGGCAATCGCCAACGGCAAGACTACAGGCAAGACCGGGATCGCCATGACTATCGTGATGGCAGCCAGCGCTACCAGCGTGGCGATTCGCATTCCAACAGGCAGGGGAATGGTGGCGGGCGTTGGGATGGCCAGCGGGGGCAGGGGCAAGGAGGTAACTGGCAGCGGTAAGGTGAAGTGAAGCGGGGGCGCTTTGTGCCCCATCGCCGGCAAGCCAGCTCCCACAGGTTCTGCGACAAGGCCTCTTGTGGGAGCTGGCTTGCCGGCGATGGGCTGCAAAGCAGCCCCACCTTCTTCAGCCTAACCCAGATCTGCCAATGGGTGTCGCCCCTCCCATACCTTGGCAAAATGAGCCTCGACCACTGCCGCCGGTACCTGCGCCACATCGGGCCAGTGCCAGCGCGGCTGGTCGTCCTTGTCCAGCAGGCGGGCGCGTACGCCTTCGCTGAACTCGGGGTGACGGCAACAGTTCAGGCTCATGCTGTATTCCATCTGGAACACCTGTGCCAGCGACAGATGCCGTGCCCTGCGGATTTGCTCCCAGACCAGGTGCGCCGTCAGTGGGCAACCCTGATGCAACCGTTGGCCGGCATCGGCCAGCAGCGGGTCATCATGGTGCTTGAGCCCTTCCAGCGCACGCCAGGCCGCCGCCGCATCGGCCACGTCGAGCAACGCATCGATCACCTGCCGCCTTGGCAACCACTGGGCTTCGGGCAACTCGGCACAGGCGCGGTGCTGTTCGGCCTTGAGCAGGCTGTTCAGCTGCAGGGCGGTCTGCTCTTGCCAGTTCAACTGCAGCAGTTCTTCGATCAGCGCCTCTTGCTGGTGTTCGCCCAGAAAACGGTCGGCCAGGCCCAGGTCAAGGGCATCGCGGGCGTTGATCGGTGCGCCCGTCAGCCCCAGGAACAACCCCAGCTTGCCCGGCAGCCGTGCCAGAAACCAGCTCGCGCCCACATCCGGGTACAGGCCAATGCTGATTTCCGGCATGGCCAGCCGGCTGCTGGGTGTGACGATACGCACATTGGCCCCCTGCAACAGCCCCATGCCGCCACCTAGCACATGCCCATGCCCCCAGCACAGCAGCGGCTTGGGGTAGGTGTGCAGGGCAAAGTCCAGGCGGTACTCGGCGGCGAAGAAGGTGGCAGCCAGGGGCGGCACACTGCCAGGGTGGTCGCGGCAGGCTTGTACCAGTGCGCGTACATCGCCACCGGCGCAGAAGGCTTTTGCGCCGTTGCCGCGCAGCAGCACGCAGACTACGCCCGGATCGCGGGCCCAGGCATGCAGTTGTTCGCCCAATACTTCGATCATGGGCAGGTTCAGGGCATTGAGTGCCTTGGGTGCATCCAGGGTGGCAATGCCGATGCGGGCGCCATCGGCGCCGTTGAGTACCTCGCAATGAATGGCCATGGACTACCTCGCTCAAGTCATCGCACAAGTATGGCCTGCCTGGCTGAACATGCCGGTTGTCGGTCGGATCGTTTGACAAGCGGGGAGGGGTTACCTAGTGTCGCGCCATTGTTTACGGATGGCCCCATGACTGACGACGATCGCATCAAACTCGAACCCGGCTGGAAGGCCGCACTGCGCGCCGAATTCGACCAGCCCTACATGCATCAGCTGCGAGAGTTCCTGCGCAGCGAATATGCCGCCGGCAAGGAGATCTACCCGCCAGGGCCGCTGATCTTCAATGCACTCAACTCGACACCGCTGGACCAGGTGAAGGTGGTCATCCTTGGCCAGGACCCTTACCACGGGCCGGGCCAGGCGCATGGTCTGTGTTTCTCGGTGCAACCGGGCGTGGCCACGCCGCCGTCGCTGGTCAACATCTACAAGGAACTGCAGCGCGACCTGAACATCCCGATTGCCAGCCATGGCTACCTGCAAAGCTGGGCCGAGCAGGGTGTATTGCTGCTTAACACGACCATGACCGTGGAGCGAGCCAATGCGGCGTCGCACGCCAAGAAGGGGTGGGAGTTCTTTACCGACCGGGTTATCCAGGTGGTCAGTGAGCAGTGCCCGAATGTGGTGTTCCTGCTGTGGGGGGCGCATGCGCAGAGCAAACAGAAACTGATCGATGGGACCAGGCACCTAGTGCTGAAGTCGGTGCATCCGTCGCCACTGTCGGCTTACCGTGGGTTCCTGGGCTGCGGGCATTTCAGCCGTACCAACAGCTTCCTTGAGCAGCGTGGCATGGCGCCGATCAACTGGGCATTGCCGCCACTCTGATCACTTGAAAGACCGCGGCGCCTTCTTCGCGGGCTCGCCCGCTCCCACAGGTACTGCAACGCCCTTAAGGCAGGTGCT
This sequence comes from Pseudomonas sp. LLC-1, assembly GCF_002992185.1. NCBI lineage: Bacteria > Pseudomonadati > Pseudomonadota > Gammaproteobacteria > Pseudomonadales > Pseudomonadaceae > Pseudomonas > Pseudomonas sp. LLC-1. The sequence continues at coordinate 331,507 of NZ_LUVY01000006.1, forward strand.
ATCCCTGTGGGAGCGGGCGAGCCCGCGAAGCAGGCAACGCGATTATTCCGGATTTGTGTTCCACAAGCGGAACAACGGCTCCGCCAGAAACAGCACAAACAGCAAACGCATCACCTGCAACGCCGTCACCAGCGGTACCGACAGTTGCAGGGTTTCTGCCGTCAGGCTCATTTCGGCAATCCCGCCCGGCATCATCCCCAGCGTCAACGAACGCAAATCCAGCGCGGTCATCACGCTAAGCACCCACGCGGCACTGCCGGCAATCGCCATGCACAGCGCCGTGGCTAACAGCGTGCGCCCCAGGAACGACGGTGCGCGGCGGAAGAAGGCGCGGTTGAAGTGGCAAGCCAGGCCGCTGCCTATCAGCCACTGGCCGATCTGGCTGGCACCATTGGGCAGTGCGATTTGCAGGTTGCCGGCCAGGCTGACCGTGGCCGCTACCAGCAATGGCCCGAACAGCCACGGATTGGGCTGGCGCAAGCGTTGCCAGAGCAGCGCAACGGCAACGCCCAACGGCGCGATCAAGGCCAGCCAGCTCCAACTGACGCTGCCGGCGTGGTTCAGCGGTACCCCGTCACCCAGCAAGAACTTGAACAGCGCCGGTACGCACAGCACCACCGCCAGCACCCGCAGGCTCTGCGCCGCAGCCACCTGGCTCAGTACCGCGCCGTTGCGTGCGCCGAGGTTGACCATCTCCCCCGAGCCTCCAGGCATGCTGGCGAAAAAAGCCGTGGCGCGGTCTTCACCGGTCTTTCGCAACAGCCACACGCTGATCACGCTGGACAGGGTCGTGAACAGGGCGCCGAAGAAAATCAGCGCAAAATGGCTGCCCACCTGCTCGATCACTGCCGGGGTAAAGTGCAGGCCAATGCCGATGCCGATGATGCACTGCCCGCACTTGCGGCCGTTGGGTATCTCTGACAGTTGCCAGGGCGTCAGGCAGCGCACCAGGATGATGGCCAGCAGCGAGCCGACCATCCACGGCAAAGGCCAGCCGACCTTGCTGGCGATGTAACCGCCAGCAAGGCCGACCAGCCCGGTTGCGACAAACAACGGCAACGCGCGATCAGGCATCGGCCAGGGCCCGGCGCTGCTGGCTGCGTTTGCGCCAGATGCGCAGCAGCGGCAAGGCAAGCATCAGCGCCACCAGCGCCCACACGCCCATGCTGATGGGGCTCGACCAGAGGATGCCCAGCTCACCGTTGGAAATCGAAAGTGCGCGGCGCAGGTTCTGCTCCATCAGCCCGCCGAGAATGAAACCGAGCAGGATTGGCGACAGCGGGAAGTCCAGCTTGCGCAGGATGTAACCCATGATGCCGATGCCGACCATCAGGAACAGGTCGAAGGTGGTGGCATGCACGGCGTACACGCCGATGGCGGTGATGATGGCGATCACCGGCACCAGCGCCCAGTTCGGCACGGCGAGGATGCGGGTGAAAATGCGGATCATCGGAATGTTGAGGATCACCAGCATGATGTTGGCGATGAACAGCGACGCGATCAGGCCCCAGACGATGTCTGGCTGCTGTTCGAACAGCAGTGGGCCGGGGGTGATGTTGTACAGGGTCAGGGCACCGATCATCACGGCGGTGGTGCCAGAGCCCGGTACACCCAGGGTCAGCATCGGCACCAGGGCGCCACAGCACGAAGCACCGATGGCGGTTTCCGGTGCGGCCAGGCCACGGGCATCGCCCTTGCCGAACTTGCCGCTTTCACCCGCCAGGCGCTTCTCGGTCATGTAGGCCACGGCACTGGCCAACGTTGCGCCGGCGCCAGGCAGAACACCCATGATGAAACCAAGCAGACCGCAACGAATGTTCACCACGAACACCGAAGCCGCTTCCTTGAAGTTGAACAGCATGCGGCCGGTAGCCTTGACCGCCTGGTGGCCATGGTGGGTCTTTTCCAGCAGCAGGAGGATTTCGCTGATGGAGAACAGGCCCAGCACCAGCACCACGAACTGGATGCCATCGGCCAGGTGCACACTGTCACCGGTGAAGCGGTAGACGCCGCTGTTGGCGTCGATGCCGACCGCCGACAGGAACAGGCCGATCAGGGCGGCAATGAAGGTTTTCAGGGGCTTGTCACCGGCCATGCCGCCCAGGGCGACGATGGCGAACACCATCAGCACGAAGTACTCCGCCGGGCCGAAAGCAATGGCCCATTTCGCCAGCAACGGGGCGAACAGCACCATGCCGCAAGTGGCGATGAAGGCACCGATGAACGAGCTCCAGGCCGACAGCGACAGGGCCACGCCGGCCAGGCCCTGGCGGGCCATCGGGTAACCGTCGAGGGTGGTCATCACGGTCGAGGCCTCGCCCGGGATGTTCAGCAGGATCGAGCTGATACGCCCACCGTATTCGCAGCCCAGGTACACCGCTGCCAGCAGGATCAGCGCCGACTCCGGTGGCAGGCCCAGGGCGAAGGCGATGGGAATCAGCAGGGCCACGCCGTTGATCGGGCCCAGGCCTGGCAGCAGGCCGACCACGGTGCCGATCAGGGTGCCGGAGAGGGCGGTGACCAGGTTGTAGGGGGACAGGGCGACGCCGAAGCCCTGGCCCAGGTAGCTCAAGGTATCCATGTGTCAGTTCTCCAGTACGCTCAGCAGGCCAAGGGGCAGGGGCACGTCCATTACGCGGTCGAACAGCCAGTAGAGAAAGACGCTCATGCCGACCACCACGATGGCACTGTGCAGCCAGCGACCGCCGTACAGTCGGGCCATGGGCACACCGACCAGCATGGCGCTGAGAATGAAGCCCAAAGGCTCGAAGGTGGCGGCGAAAACAACCAGCAGGCCGACACAGGCGGCAATCTTGGTCAGGGTTTCGCGGTCCAGTTCCGGCTCGTCGTCCTTGCGCACGATGGGCGTAGGGCGAAACACCAGGTACAGCAGGCCAAGGCTCATCAGGCCGAGCATCAGCAGCGGGTAGGCGCGTGGGCCGACCGGCTCATAGGAAAACGCCGCCTGGTAGGGCAAGGCCATCACGGCCAGGGCGGCGCACACCGCCAGCAGGGCCAGGGCGAAGATGCGTTGCAGGATCATTGGGGAATCCTCGTTGTTCGTCAGCATGACGCAGATCCTTGTAGGAGCGGCCTTGTGTCGCGAAAGGGGCGCGAAGCGGCCCCAGGATTTCAGCTTCGCTGCACAGATTGCCGGGGCTGCTGCGCAGCCCGTTCGCGACACAAGGCCGCTCCTACAAAAAGCGAATGGTGTTAAGGCTTACTGAATCAGGCCAAATTCCTTGGCCAATGCCTTGTAGTCAGCCACTTGCTTCTTCACATAGCCGTCCAGCTCTTCGCCGGTCATGGCGAACGGGAACAGCTCGCGCTGGTCACGCAGCTTGGCGAAGTCTTCCGAGGCCAGCATCTTGTCGAACGACGCTTTCCACCAGGCGTAGTCCTCGTCGCTCACCTTTGGCCCCAGGTAGAAGCCGCGTACCACCGGCCAGACGATGTCGTAGCCCTGTTCCTTGGCCGTGGGGATGTCTTTCATCTCGGGTTCGTCCAGGCGGTTTTCCGAGAACACCGCAAGGATGCGCATGTTGCCGCTCTGGATATGCGGCATGGAGTCGGAGATGTCGGTCGAGCCAACCTGGATATGGCCACCCAGCAACGCCGTGGCAATTTCGCCACCGCCTTCCAGGGCCACGTAGCGCAGGTCACGCGGGTTGATGCCGGCAGCCTTGGCGATCAGGGCGGTCTGCATCCAGTCCTGGCTGCCCACGGTGCCGCCAGAGCCGATCACCACTTTGCTCGGGTCTTTCTTCAGCGCGGCGACCAGGTCGTCGAGGGTTTTGTAAGGGGAGTCGCTTTTCACCGCGATGGCGCCATAGCTGGTACCGACAGCGGCCAGCCATTTCACCGCGTTCTCGTCAAAGCGGCCGAACTTGCCTTGTGCCAGGTTCAGCAGCGAACCACTGGACCAGGCCACCAGGGTGCCGGCATCGGCCGGGCGCTGGGCGACCACGGCGTTGTAGGCCACCGCGCCGACACCGCCGGGCATGTAGGTGACGCGCATCGGCTTGCTGAGGATCTTTTCCTGCACCAGGGCGCTTTGCACCAGTTTGCAGGTCAGGTCGAAGCCACCGCCGGGCGAGGCGGGGGCGATGCATTCGGGGCGTTTCGGTTCGGCAGCGAGGGCATTGCCGGCCAACAGCAGGCAGCCGGTAGCGAGGACGAGGCGGCGCAGTGAAAAGGTCATCGTCTATCTCCGTGAGCGTTGTTGTTATTGGGTTACCACAGGGCGACGCTGTAGCTCACCAGCAGCCGCACTTCGTCCGCGTCACGGGCGAAGTTGGAGCGGAAGGTGGCGTTGCGCAGGCGCACGGCGACGTTCTTCAACGGGCCGCTTTGTACCACGTACTTGAGCTCGGTGTTGCGTTCCCACTCCTTGCCCTCGCCGCCGGCGGCGCGGCTGACGTTGTCGCCGCTGATGTAGCGGGTCATGAAGGTCAGGCCGGGCACGCCGAGTGCAGCGAAGTTGTAGTCGTAGCGCGCTTGCCAGGAGCGCTCGTCGGCGCCGGCGAAGTCGTTGATCTGGACGAAGTTGACCAGGTAAGGGTCGGCACCATCGACATACGGGAAGGCGCTGTCCCCAGACAGCTGCTGCCAGGCGGCGCTGACCTTGTGCCCGCCCAAGGCGTAGCTGAGCATGCCGTTGACGGTGGTGTTGTCGATGTTGCCCGCCTTGGCCGCACCGGCGTCGTCACTCACGGCCAGGCGCAGGTCGGCGCCGAAGGTGCCCGGGCCCCACGGCTGGGTGGCGACCATGCCAATGAAGTGCTGGCGGTAGATGTCGTCGAGCTGGGCGAAGTGATAGCTGCCGGTGATGCGGTCGGTGAACTGGTAGTCCAGCCCGCCCAGGGCCAGGTTGTCGGCGCTGAAGCTGCCACCGAAGCGGCCGTTCTTGTTGTTCAGCGCCAGGTCTTCCCAGTTGGTGTCGTTGCGGTCCTTGGCCTTGTCCAGGCGACCGCCAGTGAAGGTCAGGCCCTTGATTTCCTTCGAGGTGAGCAGGCCGCCTTCGAACGTTTGCGGCAGGATGCGCCCGTCGTTGGGCTGCAGGGTTGGCAGCTCGGGGATCAGGGTGCCGATCTTCAGTTCGGTCTGGGAAATCTTCACCTTGCCGGTCAGGCCGAGTTTGGAATATTCATCGGCGGCCTTGCCATCATCGTGGGTCGGCAACAGGCCGGTGTCGGTGCGGTCGGGGCTGGAATCGAGCTTGATGCCGAGCATGCCCAGTGCATCCAGGCCAAAGCCTACGGTGCCATCGGTGTAGCCGGACTCGAAGTTGAGGATGAAGCCCTGGGCCCACTCGTCGCGCTTGGATTGCTGCGCGCTGGTGCCGTCGCGGAAGTCGCGGTTGAAGTACATGTTGCGGGTTTCGAAGGTGGCCGTGCTGTCTTCGAAGAAGGCGGCCTGGCTCATCGGGGCGACACCGGCAAGCGCAAGGGCGCTGGCGATGGCGGAGGGGCGTGCGGCAAAGGAACGGGTAGGCGCGAACGCCTGCGGCTGCGATGACAGCATCGTCGATGACTCCGTTTATTGTTCTTATTCGTTGCACCTTGCTGGTGCTTTTTTCGGCGCGAAGGGCGACCGTGGTGCGATGCTAGGTAACGAACCTTTCGCTAACCTTTCAGCGTGAAAGGTTTGTTACGAGGGGCTTCACAGGCTTGGCGACAGCGGTACACTCCGCGCCAACCGCCCCACCCGAGCAGGGAGAATCCGATGCGTGTGCTGCTGGTCGAAGACCATCTGCAACTGGCCGAAAGCGTGGCCCAGGCCTTGAAAAGCCACGGCCTGACCGTGGATGTGCTGCATGACGGCGTGGCTGCCGACCTGGCCCTGGCCAGCGAGGAATACGCCGTGGCCGTGCTGGATGTCGGCTTGCCGCGCATGGATGGCTTCGAGGTGCTGGCGCGCCTGCGCGGCCGTGGCAAGACTGTCCCGGTGCTGATGCTAACCGCGCGCAGCGACGTCAAGGACCGGGTTCATGGCCTGAACCTGGGGGCAGACGACTACCTGGCCAAACCGTTCGAGCTGACCGAGCTGGAAGCGCGGGTAAAGGCGTTGCTGCGCCGCAGTGTGCTCGGTGGCGAGCGCCAGCAACGTTGCGGGCCGCTGGTCTACGACCTGGATACCCGGCGCTTTGCCCTTGGCGACGACAACCTGACCCTGACGTCGCGCGAGCAAAGCGTGCTGGAAGCGCTGATCGCACGCCCTGGTCGGGTGATGAGCAAGGAGCAACTGGCTGCCCAGGTGTTCGGCCTGGATGAAGAAGCCAGCCCGGATGCCATCGAAATCTATATCCACCGGCTGCGCAAAAAACTCGACGGCCACCCAGTGGCCATTGTCACCTTCCGTGGGCTGGGTTACCTGCTAGAGCACCGCGATGCGTGACAACGGCAGTTTGCGCGGGCGCCTGCTGGGCAACCTGGCCCTGCTGCTGGTGGTGCTGATGCTGGCCAGCGGCCTGAGCGCCTACTGGAATGGCCGTGAGGCCGCCGATACCGCCTACGACCGCACCCTGCTGGCCTCGGCGCGCACCATCGCCGCTGGCCTGTCGCAGCGTGACGGCTCGCTGAGCGCGGATGTGCCTTACGTGGCTTTGGACACGTTCGCCTACGACAGCGCCGGGCGCATTTACTACCAGGTGCTGGACATCAAGCAGCGGCTGATTTCCGGCTACGAGAACCTGCCGCCGCCGCCGCCCGGTACGCCGCGCACTGACGATTACCCGGCGCTTGCGCGGTTCTACAACGCCACCTACCTGGGCCAGGACGTTCGGGTGGTCAGCCTACTGAAGGCAGTGACCGAGCCGAACATGAACGGCATGGCGGAAATCCGCGTGGCCGAGACGGAGGAGGCACGGGTGCGCATGGCCCGTGGGCTGATGGCCGACACCCTGCTGCGCCTGGGTATGCTGGCGCTGGGTGCGTTGGTGATGGTGTGGTTTGCCGTGAGTGCGGCGTTGCGGCCCCTGGAGCGCTTGCGCACGGCGGTGGAAGAGCGCCAGCCAGATGACTTGCGGGCCTTGCCGGTGGTGCAGGTGCAGCGTGAGCTCGGCCCGCTGGTGCGGGCCTTGAACCACTTTACCGAGCGCCTGCGCGGCCAGTTCGAGCGCCAGGCGCAGTTCATTGCCGATGCCGCCCATGAATTGCGTACGCCGCTGGCTGCCTTGAAGGCGCGGGTGGAGCTGGGCCTTCGCTCGTCCGAGCCGCAAGAGTGGCGGCAGACGCTGGAATCTGCGGCGCAGGGCACTGACCGCCTGACCCACCTGGCTAACCAGCTGTTGTCGTTGGCACGGGTGGAGAACGGAGCACGGGCAATTGCCGAGGGCGGTGCGCAGCGCCTGGACCTGAGCCAGCTGGCCCGTGAGTTGGGCATGGCCATGGCCCCGTTGGCACACAAACGCGGCGTTGCGCTGGCCCTGGAGGCCGAGGCACCTGTGTGGCTGAAGGGTGAGCCGACGCTGCTCAACGAGCTGTTGAGCAACCTGGTGGACAATGCCCTGGCGCACACGCCAGAAGGTGGCAATGTGATCTTGCGGGTGGTGGCGCCGGCGGTGCTGGAGGTGGAAGACGACGGGCCGGGCATTCCCGAGGCTGAGCGTGAGCGGGTGTTCGAGCGGTTCTACCGGCGCAGTGCGCAAGGGAGCGGGCTTGGGCTGGCGATTGTCGGCGAGATCTGCCGGGCGCACCTGGCGCAGGTGAGCCTGCATGATGGCGAGAACGGCGGGCTGCGGGTGCGGGTGAGTTTTATCGCAGATTGATGTGTTGCTGTTCTGGCCCTATCGCCGGCAAGCCGGCTCCCACAAGATCACCACAGGCCTTGAGACCTGTGCAGCACCTGTGGGAGCTGGCATGCCGGCGATAGGGCCAGAACAGGCTGAAGCAAGTCAGCGCAACATGCTCCGCGCTTCAAGCAGCTCATCCACTTCCAGTTCAGTACCAAACGGCAACCCCAGGTGGCGGTATGCCGGCAGCGCCGCCAATGGCCGATGGCGCCCGCGCTGGCTGATGCAGCGGGCGATCTGCACGATATCGATGTAATCGACCTTGTCAGTCTGCCGGTCCAGGTCCTGAACCTGGCTGGGCAGGTTGACCAGTTGCTCCGGAAACTCCCAGGCCTTGAGGATCTTGTCCCCCAGCACCGGCTGGATCTGCTCGATCACGTAATGCAGGCAAACCGGGTCGGACAGCAGTTCGTTGTGCTCTTCGGCGTAGATGAGTACCGGCAGTGCGCCAATCTGGTTGACCAGCCCACCCAAGGTAGCCTGGTCGGGCTTGAGGTGCGTGTAGCGCCTGCAGATTTCGTAGCTGATACCCGCAACTTCCAGGCTATTGGCCCAGATGTCGCGCAGTTTTTGTTCAACGGCCGGCGCGCGGGCATGGAAAATCTGCTCGATCACCAGGCCAATGGCCAGGTTGCAGCTGTAATTGATACCCAACCGCGTGATGGCAGTGTGCAGGTCGGTGACCTCGACCGCTGCACGCAGCAGCGGGCTGTTGACGACCTTGATCAGGCGCGCTGAAAGGGCCGCGTCGCGACCGATCACCTTGCTCAGGGCCGCTACGCTGATCTCGCTGTCTTCCGCAGCCTCACGGATGCTCAAGGCAACCTCGGGCAGGGTCGGCAGGACCAGGTCATCCTTTTCGATGGCATCGAGCAACTGTGCTTGAACCATCTCGGCCAGCTTGTTCATGGGCGTGTCTACCGCAGTGGTGGTGCGGCCCCGCCACAGCGGCGGGGCAGGCTGGTCAGCGCTGGATTTCCCGGTCGCGGTCCAGTTCGTAAGGCAGGGTCAGCACTTGCAGGCGCGGGCCTTCCAGGCTGCCCAGGTGCAGGTTGTCGTCTTCCACTGCCTCGGCGCTGAGCACCGCAAGCAGTTCACAGCCTGCACCGTTGCCAGCAGCAATGACCACTTCACCGACCGACGAACCATGGGTGGGCGAGAATATCTCGGCACCCGGGGCCGGAATGGCCTGCTGGTCCAGTGCCAGGCGGTACTGGCGACGCTTGAGCTTGCCCAGGTACTGCATGCGGGCGACGATTTCCTGGCCGGTGTAGCAGCCTTTCTTGAAGCTGACACCATCGACGGCTTGCAGGTTGATCATCTGCGGGATGAACAGCTCACGGGTCGGCCCCATGACCTGGCCGATACCGGCGCGAACCTGCCCAAGCAGCCAGTCGTTGAGACTGCCCTCGGGCAGGGCGCCGACGAGGGCCTGGCGCACGGTATCGGCGTTGTCTGCCGGCACCCACAGTTCTACGCGGCCTGCAGAAACGGCAATGGCAATCAGGCCCTCATGGCGCACGGTGCTGCCGGCAGCTGCGGGCACGTCGAGCCCTAGCGCCTGCAGCGCAGCGTCACCACCTTGCAGGCCAAAGCGTGCCCAGACGGCGCTTTCGTCGGTCAGCGTGGCCTTGGAGAACACGGCGTACTTCTTCAGGTCGGCCAGTTGCGCATCGAGCAGTTCACTGGCCATGGCCAGCAGGTAGCCGTTGCCTTCGGGCAGGATGCGGAAGCTGGACTGCATGCGCCCCTTGACCATGCAGCGGGCGCCGAGGCTGGCGTGTTCCTGGCTGAGGTAGTTGATGTTGCAAGTCAGCTGGCCTTGCAGGAACTTGCCTGCATCGGAGCCGCGGACGGCGAGGATGCCCTCGTGGGACAGGGGGCAGAAGAAAGCGGAATCGGCCATGGGTCATCGCGGTGGCTAAAGACTGGCGGCCATCATAGAACGCCGGTAACAAAATAGGTAGGTGACTAGACCAACGCCCGGTGTCGCTTCGCGTGCCTGGCTGTATACTGGCGGGCCATTCGAGGAGGGCCCCATGGTCGAACAAACTGAACTCAACCGGCTTTTCTGGCACAGCCGCCGTGGCATGCTGGAACTGGACGTGCTGCTGGTGCCTTTCACCCAGGAAGTCTACCCCACCCTCAACGAGACCGACCGCGAACTGTACGTGCGTCTGTTGAGCTGCGAGGATCAGGACATGTTCGGCTGGTTCATGGAGCGCACCGAGTCTGAAGACCCGGAGCTGCAGCGCATGGTTCGCATCATTCTGGACCGTGTCCAGCCCAAGTGAGTGCTTCGAGTGCCGCTGGCAAGGCTCACGCCTGCTGCTAGCGGCCTATCTGGTGTGCCAGGTACTGGCGTGGCTTGCCGTGTGGGCGAGCCCACTGCCCGGGTGGCTGGCCCTCTCTGTTGTCGCCGCCTGTATTGCCCACGCTGGCTGGGCCATTCCCCGACGTATCCTGTTGACGCATGAGCATGCCGTTGTTGGCTTGCGCCGTGATGTGCGCGGCTGGCAGGTGTTCAGCCGTGCCCGTGGCTGGCAGCCGGTGCGCTTGTGCCGGGACAGCGTGGCGCTGCCGGGGGTGGTGGTGTTGCGCTTTGAGCGGGTAGGGCGGTGGTTGGAGGAGAGCCAGTGCATAGCGCGCGATGCGTTGGGGGCGGATGAGCATCGGCGCTTGCGGGTAAGGTTGAAGTTCAGCAGGCGCAGGTGGGCAGAAGTGGCCCGCACATAGTTACAGACCGGGTTGGCTTCTTCGCGGGCGAGCCCGCGAAGGCCGTGACGCCGATTTCAGAGCGGGCTGAGGATAGTATCCTTGGCCTCGTCCAGCATGCCCGGGTAATCCAGGGTGTAATGCAGCCCACGGCTTTCCTTGCGCTGCATGGCCGACAGGATCATCAACTCGGCCACCTGCGCCAGGTTGCGCAGTTCGATCAGGTCGCGGCTGACCTTGTAGTTGCTGTAGAACTCGTCAATTTCATCCAGCAGCAGGCGAATGCGATGCTGCGCGCGTTGCAGGCGTTTGCTGGTGCGCACGATGCCGACATAGTCCCACATGAAACGCCGCAGTTCGTCCCAGTTGTGCGCGATGATCACGTCCTCGTCCGAGTCGGTCACCTGGCTGGCGTCCCAGCCCGGCAGGGCCTTGGGCATGGCCACTTGCTCCAGGTTGGCCTGGATGTCGGCGGCGGCGGCGCGGCCGTAGACGAAGCATTCCAGCAATGAGTTGCTGGCCATGCGGTTGGCGCCGTGCAGGCCGGTGAAGCTGGTTTCGCCAATCGCGTACAAGCCGGGCACGTCGGTGTGGCCACGGTCGTCGACCATCACCCCGCCGCAGGTGTAGTGCGCTGCGGGTACCACCGGGATCGGCTGGCGGGTGATGTCGATGCCAAATGCCAGGCAGCGCTCGTACACGGTGGGGAAGTGGCTCTTGATGAAATCGGCCGGCTTGTGGGTGATGTCCAGGTAGACGCAGTCCACGCCCAGGCGCTTCATCTCATGGTCGATGGCGCGGGCCACGATGTCGCGCGGGGCCAGTTCTTCGCGTGGGTCGAAGCGCGGCATGAAACGTTCGCCGTTGGGCAGGCGCAGCAGCGCGCCTTCGCCGCGCAGGGCTTCGGTGACCAGGAAGCTCTTGGCCTGCGGGTGGTACAGGCAGGTCGGGTGGAACTGGTTGAACTCAAGGTTGGCCACCCGGCAACCCGCCCGCCAGGCCATGGCGATACCGTCACCGCAAGCGCCATCGGGGTTGCTGGTATAGAGGTAGACCTTGGCCGCACCACCGGTGGCCAGTACGGTGAAGCGTGCGCCGAAGGTATCTACCTCGCCGGTATTGCGGTTTAACACATAGGCGCCCAGGCAGCGTTCGCCAGGCAGGCCCAGGCGGCGTTCGGTGATGAGATCGACCGCTACACGCTGCTCCAGCAGCTGGATGTTCGGGCGCAGGCGAGCCTGTTCCAGCAGCGTGGTGAAAATGGCCGCGCCGGTCGCATCTGCGGCGTGGATGATGCGCCGGTGGCTATGGCCCCCCTCACGGGTGAGATGGAACTCGAAACCGCCGTCATCAACGCTGTAGTGCTCGTCGCGGGTAAAGGGCACGCCTTGCTCGATCAGCCATTGAATGGCTTCCCGGCTGTGCTCGACGGTAAAGCGCACCGCCTCTTCGTTGCACAGGCCGCCGCCGGCATTGAGGGTGTCCTCGACATGCGACTGCACGGTATCGGTGTTGTCGAGCACCGCAGCGACCCCGCCCTGGGCCCAGAAGGTCGAGCCGTTGGCCAGGTCGCCCTTGCTGAGCACGGCAACGCGCAGGTGGCTGGGAAGGTTAAGTGCCAGGCTGAGACCGGCGGCACCGCTGCCGATCACCAGGACATCATGTTGGAATTGTTGGCTCATGTCGGGACACTAGTAATCTTTGGAAGGGGCGCGGCACAATAGTCACGCGCAGATGGCATTGTGAAACTATCGTTAAACTTGGCCGGGATGCCTTTATAGCAGCCCGGGGTGGCCAATTTCCATGCCACTTGCCAGGTTGCGGCAACCTTTGTGGGAACTTTCCGACATGGCCGGAAATCCTATGAAGGCTGCCCGCACGCCACAATTTGCCGCGGCGACGCAGGGCGGCAGGCCTGTCCGGGCTGTCTCTGCGTATTCGAAACCTGATTATCGACGTAGCCGGCCGTGACCGCGCCGCGTCTTCCGTGCAAGCCGACCAAGGGCTGCAGGAAACTTGCTTGGAGGGGAGAACTTTTGCGTAAAGCCCGAGTCTATGGTTGCAAGCCTGAACGATGGCTGTTGCAACGCTCCTTCGAGTTCACTGAGGAGTGTTCATGCTAACCCAGGAAGAGGATCAGCAGCTTGTCGAGCGCGTTCAGCGCGGTGACAGGCGAGCGTTCGATCTGTTGGTGCTGAAGTATCAGCACAAGATTCTCGGGTTGATCGTGCGGTTCGTTCACGATACCCACGAGGCCCAGGATGTGGCGCAGGAAGCCTTTATCAAGGCCTACCGTGCGCTTGGCAATTTTCGCGGTGACAGTGCGTTTTATACCTGGCTGTACCGCATCGCCATCAACACGGCGAAGAACTACCTGGTGTCCCGTGGAAGACGGCCGCCAGACAGTGATGTGAGCTCCGAGGATGCGGAGTTTTACGACGGCGATCATGGCCTCAAGGATCTCGAGTCCCCAGAGCGCTCGTTGTTGCGGGATGAAATCGAAGGCACCGTCCATCGCACCATCCAGCAACTGCCCGAAGACCTGCGCACGGCATTGACCCTGCGCGAGTTCGACGGACTGAGTTACGAAGACATTGCCAGTGTCATGCAATGTCCGGTGGGTACCGTGCGCTCTCGAATCTTCCGCGCTCGGGAGGCCATAGACAAAGCCCTGCAGCCGTTGTTGCAGGAAACCTGAGACAGCGGCGACAGCCAAGAGAGGAACCGCCATGAGTCGTGAAGCTTTGCAGGAATCGCTGTCCGCGGTGATGGATAACGAAGCGGACGAACTGGAATTGCGTCGGGTGTTGAACGCCGTCGACGATGCCGAAACCCGTGCCACCTGGTCGCGTTACCAGGTTGCCCGTGCAGCCATGCACAAGGAGCTGCTGCTGCCTAACCTGGATATCGCCTCGGCGGTGTCTGCTGCGCTGGCTGACGAAGCGGTGCCGGCCAAGGTCAAGAAAGGCCCGTGGCGCAGCATTGGTCGCCTGGCTGTAGCGGCTTCGGTCACCGTTGCGGTGCTTGCCGGTGTACGCATGTACAACCAGGACGAAATCACCGGTGCCGAGCTTGCAGCCCAGCAGCCTGCCCAGCAAGGCCTGAGCGTGCCACAAGCACAAGGCCCGGCCGTTTTGGCAGGCTATAGTGAGAGCAGTGAGCAACCGACCGGGCCAATGGCCAACGGCGTGCTGCAGAACCAGGCCGGCTGGGATCAGCGTCTGCCAGGCTACCTGCGCCAGCATGCCCAGGAATCTGCGCTCAAAGGCACTGAAACCGCATTGCCTTATGCCCGCGCCGCCAGCCTGGAAAACCGTTAAGTAAGGAGGATCATGCGCGCGCTACCTCTCCTGTCGCTGCTGATTGGCAGCTGCATGATGGTGCCAGCATTGGCGGCCAACTCCTCGCCCCAGGCGAGTGAGTGGCTGAACAAGCTGGCACAGGCCGAGCAAAAGCAGAGCTACCAAGGTTCTTTCGTCTACGAACGCAACGGCAGCTTCTCTTCCCACGATATCTGGCACCGGGTCGAGGACGGCAAGGTCAGCGAGCGGCTGCTGCAGCTCGATGGCGCCGCCCAGGAAATCGTGCGCGTGGATGGGAGGGTGGAGTGTGTCAGTGGGGCCTTGGTCAGCAGTGTTGCGGCACCCCCTGAGACCGCGCCGCGTGTGCTTGATCCGCTGAAACTGATGGGCTGGTACGATTTGAGCGTGGCGGGCAAGTCACGGGTCGCCGGGCGCGACGCCGTGATCGTGACGCTCACGCCCCGCGACCAGCATCGCTATGCCTTCGAACTGCACCTGGACCGTAATACCGGCCTGCCACTGCGCTCGTTGATGCTCAACGACAAAGGGCAGTTGCTGGAGCGCTTCCAGATGACACGCCTCGATACCGACGAGCCGCCTGGCGACGATGACTTGCGCCCCAGCGCTGCCTGCAAGCCTGTGCAGCATGGCGCGCCCGTCAGCAATGACAGCGTTGCTGGCTGGCGCTCGGACTGGCTGCCGCCCGGGTTCGAACTGGTCAACAGTTCGGTGCGTCGCGACCCCAAACGCAACAGTTCGGTCAGTAGCCTCATGTATGACGATGGCCTCGCACGTTTTTCCGTGTTCCTTGAACCGGTGAACGATGACGGCGGCACCGACATGCGCACCCAGCTCGGCCCGACTTCGGCTGTTTCGCGTCGCCTGAATACGCCAAAGGGCAAGGTGATGGTGACCGTGGTGGGCGAAATTCCGCTCGGTACGGCAGAACGCGTCGCTTTGTCGATGCGCCCTCAGGATGCCCAGGCGCGCCAGTGATGGCGCGCGTTTGCGGGCCGTGCCAAGGCAGGCGGACATACGGCTGAAATGAAATTAAAGCATTGTCATTTGCAATCCATCGGCAAATTTTCTATAGGTCAGGCTTTCAGGAGCCTGGCCTTTCCTGCTTTGTGCAGGGGTCTTTCTAAACTACCGCTCGTTGTGACGGGAGCCGTATGTCAATACCACGCTTGAAATCCTACCTAACGATGTTCGCCGCCGTGCTGATGCTTGGCCAGGTGCTCACCGCCCAGGCCGAGGAAGCCCTGCCGGACTTCACCACCCTGGTCGAGCAGGCCTCGCCGGCCGTGGTCAACATCAGTACCAAGCAGAAGCTGCCCGACCGCGTCGCCGCCGGGCAGATGCCGGACCTGGAAGGCCTGCCGCCGATGTTCCGCGAGTTCTTCGAGCGCAACATGCCGCAGCAGCCGCGTTCGCCGCGTGGTGACCGCCAGCGCGAGGCGCAGTCGCTGGGCTCGGGCTTCATCATTTCCAGCGATGGCTACGTGCTGACCAACAACCATGTGGTGGCCGATGCCGACGAGATCATCGTCCGTCTGTCGGACCGCAGCGAGCTGCAGGCCAAGCTGGTCGGCACCGACCCGCGCACCGACGTGGCCCTGCTCAAGGTCGAAGGCAAGAACCTGCCGACGGTCAAGCTGGGTGACTCCGAGAAGCTCAAGGTGGGCGAATGGGTATTGGCCATCGGTTCGCCGTTCGGCTTCGACCATTCGGTGACCAAAGGTATCGTCAGCGCCAAGGGTCGTACCTTGCCAAACGACACCTATGTACCGTTCATCCAGACTGACGTGGCCATCAACCCGGGCAACTCCGGCGGCCCGCTGTTCAACATGAAGGGCGAAGTGGTGGGTATCAACTCGCAGATCTTCACCCGCTCCGGTGGCTTCATGGGCCTGTCGTTCGCCATCCCGATCGATGTGGCGATCGATGTGTCCAACCAGCTGAAGAAAGACGGCAAGGTCAGCCGCGGCTGGCTGGGCGTGGTCATCCAGGAGGTCAACAAGGACCTGGCGGAATCCTTCGGCCTGGACAAACCGGCCGGTGCCCTGGTGGCCCAGGTGCTGGAAAACGGCCCGGCAGCCAAGGGCGGCCTGCAGGTGGGCGACGTGATCCTGAGCATGAACGGCCAGCCAATTGTCATGTCGGCCGACCTGCCACACCTGGTCGGCGGCCTCAAGGATGGCGAGAAGGCCAAGCTGGAAATCATCCGCAACGGCAAGCGCCAGACCCTGGACATCAGCGTCGGCGCGCTGCCGGACGATGATGCCGACATCGGCACCGGTGCCGATGGCAGTGCAGAGCGCAGCAGTAACCGTCTGGGTGTGTCGGTCGCCGACCTGACCGCCGAGCAGAAGAAATCCCTGGAGCTCAAAGGCGGTGTGGTCATCAAGGAAGTGCAGGATGGCCCGGCAGCGCTGATCGGCCTGCGTCCGGGTGATGTCATCAGCCACCTGAACAACCAGGCCATCGGTTCGGCCAAAGAGTTCACCGAAATCGCCAAGGAGCTGCCGAAGAACCGTTCGGTGTCGATGCGCGTGCTGCGTCAGGGCCGTGCCAGCTTCATCACCTTCAAGCTCGCTGAATAAGCGGCCTGGCAAGGGAGAAAGGGCAGCTACGGCTGCCCTTTTTCATGATTATTCACAATTGGACGGTGGATTGCTGTGTACAGTCGGACAGAGGAATCTCCCATATCCCGGCAGCTTGAGGTACAATTCCCGGCTATTTTTCGGCGGGCGTCCGGCTCGCAGCCTTTTCGAGTGTTGACCCGTGAGTGATTTGAGTCATATCCGCAATTTCTCCATCATCGCCCACATCGACCATGGCAAGTCGACGCTGGCCGACCGTTTCATCCAGATGTGCGGTGGCCTCTCGGCACGCGAAATGGAAGCCCAGGTGCTTGACTCCATGGACCTGGAGCGTGAACGCGGTATTACCATCAAGGCCCACAGCGTCA
Organism: Pseudomonas sp. LLC-1; assembly: GCF_002992185.1. Taxonomy (NCBI): domain Bacteria; kingdom Pseudomonadati; phylum Pseudomonadota; class Gammaproteobacteria; order Pseudomonadales; family Pseudomonadaceae; genus Pseudomonas; species Pseudomonas sp. LLC-1. The sequence continues at coordinate 348,287 of NZ_LUVY01000006.1, forward strand.
CGCTTCACTACAAGGCGCAAGACGGCAAGACTTACCAGCTGAACTTCATCGACACCCCCGGCCACGTCGACTTCACCTATGAAGTCTCGCGCTCGCTGGCGGCCTGTGAAGGTGCGCTGCTGGTCGTCGACGCCGGCCAGGGCGTAGAGGCCCAGTCCGTGGCCAACTGCTACACCGCCATCGAGCAGGGCCTGGAGGTCATGCCGGTGCTGAACAAGATGGACCTGCCCCAGGCCGACCCGGACCGCGTCAAGGACGAGATCGAGAAGATCATCGGCATCGATGCTACCGACGCCGTGGCCTGCAGTGCCAAAAGCGGCATGGGCGTGGACGAGGTGCTCGAGCGCCTGGTGCACTCCATTCCTGCACCCGAGGGCGAGATCGATGCCCCGCTGCAAGCACTGATCATCGACTCCTGGTTCGACAACTACCTGGGCGTGGTCTCGCTGGTGCGCGTGCGCCAGGGCCGCGTCAAGAAGGGTGACAAGATCCTGGTCAAGTCCACCGGCAAGGTGCACCTGGTCGACAGCGTGGGTGTATTCACCCCGAAACACACCCAGACCGCAGACCTGAAAGCCGGCGAAGTAGGCTTCATCATCGCCAGCATCAAGGACATTCACGGTGCCCCTGTGGGTGACACCCTGACCCTGTCCTCGACCCCTGAGGTCGAAGTGCTGCCAGGCTTCAAGAAGATCCAGCCGCAGGTATACGCCGGCCTGTTCCCGGTCAGCTCCGACGACTTCGAAGACTTCCGCGATGCCCTGCAGAAGCTGACCCTGAACGACTCGTCGCTGCAGTACATGCCGGAAAGCTCTGACGCTTTGGGCTTCGGCTTCCGTTGCGGCTTCCTTGGCATGCTGCACATGGAGATCATCCAGGAGCGCCTGGAGCGCGAATACGACCTGGACCTGATCACCACCGCACCTAGCGTGATCTACGAGCTGGAGCTGAAAACCGGCGAAACCATCGTTGTCGACAACCCGTCGAAGCTGCCAGACGTATCGGCTGTGGCCGACTTCCGTGAGCCGATCGTCACCGCGACCATTCTGGTACCGCAAGAGCACCTGGGTAACGTGATCACCCTGTGCATCGAGAAGCGTGGCGTGCAGCGCGACATGCAGTTCCTCGGCAGCCAGGTTCAGGTGCGTTACGACATGCCGATGAACGAAGTGGTACTGGACTTCTTCGACCGCCTCAAGTCCACCAGCCGCGGCTATGCTTCGCTGGACTATCATTTCGACCGCTACCAGTCGGCCAACCTGGTCAAGCTGGATGTACTGATCAACGGCGACAAGGTCGATGCTTTGGCATTGATCGTGCACCGCGACAACGCGGCCTACAAAGGCCGTGCGTTGACCGAAAAGATGAAGGAACTGATCCCTCGGCAGATGTTCGACGTGGCGATCCAGGCAGCTATCGGCGGCCAGATCATCGCGCGGACAACCGTCAAGGCGCTCAGAAAGAACGTACTGGCCAAGTGCTACGGCGGTGACGTCAGCCGTAAGAAGAAACTGCTGGAGAAGCAGAAGGCCGGTAAGAAACGCATGAAACAGGTGGGCAACGTGGAGATTCCACAAGAAGCCTTCCTCGCCGTGCTCAGGTTGGATAGCTAGGTCCTATGTCGCTAAATTTCCCGCTGTTGCTAGTCATCGCCGTCTTCGTCTGCGGTCTGCTGGGCTTGATCGACCTGCTGTTCCTGGCCCCGCGCCGGCGCGCAGCAATCGCCAACTACCAGGGCAGCGTCAGCCAGCCCGAGATGGCCGTGGTCGAGCGCCTGAACAAGGAACCGCTGCTGGTCGAGTACGGCAAGTCGTTCTTTCCGGTGCTGTTCATCGTGCTGGTGCTGCGCTCGTTCCTGGTCGAGCCGTTCCAGATCCCTTCGGGGTCGATGAAACCGACCCTGGAAGTGGGCGATTTCATCCTGGTGAACAAGTTCTCGTACGGTATTCGTTTGCCGGTGATCGACAAGAAGGTCATCGAGGTCGGTGACCCGCAACGCGGTGATGTAATGGTGTTCCGCTACCCGAGCGACCCGAACGTCAACTACATCAAGCGTGTGGTTGGCTTGCCGGGTGATGTGGTTCGCTACACCAACGACAAGCGGCTGTTCGTCAACGGCCAGCCGATTGCCGAACAACTGGTGGGCACCGAGCCAGGTACCTTGGGCAGCGCCGAGCTGTACAAGGAAAAACTCGGCGAGGCCGAACACCTGATCCGCAAGGAAATGAGCCGTTATCGCATGCCGCCAGACCAGCAATGGACCGTGCCGGCAGGCCATTACTTCATGATGGGCGACAACCGCGACAATTCCAACGACAGCCGTTTCTGGGATGACCCGAACATTCCCAAGGAGCTGCACGGCATGGTTCCGGACCGGAACATCGTCGGCAAGGCCTTTGCGGTGTGGATGAGCTGGCCAGAACCCAAGCTCAGCCACCTGCCCAACCTGTCGCGGGTTGGCCTGATCCATTGATACCCATCGGCGCTGTCCAGCAGACAGCGCCGAATGCATTTCTGACATAGGCTGTGTTCTCAGGGATCGGGAGATTCGCCGCACATCGCGTGGCGAACCACAGCCAAACAGTCTTTCAGGATGTTGATTTGAACAACGCGTTGAACAACGAACGGGTGGCCGCATGAGTGCTTCCCTTGCCCGTCTGGAGCGAAAGCTCGGTTATACCTTCAAGAACCAGGACCAGATGCTCCTGGCGCTGACCCATCGCAGCTATGCCGGGCGCAACAACGAGCGCCTGGAGTTTCTCGGTGACGCCATTCTCAACTTCGTCGCCGGCGAAGCGCTTTTCGAGCGTTTTCCGCAGGCCCGTGAAGGCCAGCTGTCGCGCCTGCGTGCGCGGCTGGTCAAGGGCGAAACCCTGGCCCGGCTGGCCCGTGGCTTCGACCTGGGCGAATACTTGCGCCTGGGTTCGGGTGAGCTCAAGAGCGGCGGTTTTCGCCGCGAGTCGATCCTGGCCGACGCCCTGGAGGCACTGATCGGTGCCATCTACCTGGACGCCGATATGGAAACCGCACGGGAGCGCGTCCTGGCCTGGCTTGCCGATGAGTTCGAAGGCTTGACCCTGGTCGATACCAACAAGGACCCGAAAACCCGCCTGCAAGAGTTTCTGCAGTCGCGCAGCTGTGAGCTGCCGCGCTACGAAGTGGTGGATATCCAGGGTGAACCGCACTGCCGCACGTTCTTCGTCGAATGCGAAGTGGTGCTGCTGAACAACAAAAGCCGTGGTCAGGGCGTTAGCCGGCGTATTGCCGAGCAAGTAGCTGCCGCGTCTGCACTGATCGCCCTGGGCGTGGAGAATGGCAATGACTGATAACAACCCGACCCGCTGCGGCTACGTCGCCATTGTCGGCCGCCCCAACGTCGGCAAGTCGACCCTGCTTAACCACATCCTCGGCCAGAAGCTGGCGATTACCTCGCGCAAGCCGCAGACCACCCGCCACAACATGCTCGGCATCAAGACCGAGGGTGACGTGCAGGCAATCTACGTCGATACCCCGGGTATGCACAAGGCCAACGACAAGGCCCTGAACCGCTACATGAACCGCAACGCCTCGGCAGCCCTGAAGGACGTCGACGTGGTGATTTTCGTGGTCGACCGCACCAAGTGGACCGACGAGGACCAACTGGTGCTGGAGCGTGTGCAGTACGTGACTGGCCCGCTGATCATCGCGGTCAACAAGACCGACCGCATGGAAGAGAAGGCCGAGTTGATTCCGCACCTGCAGTGGCTGCAGGAGCAACTGCCGAACGCCGAGGTGATGCCGATCTCTGCGCAGCAGGGGCACAACCTCGAAGCGCTGGAAGCACAGATCGCCAAGCACTTGCCTGAAAACGATCACTTCTTCCCGGAAGACCAGATCACTGACCGCAGCAGCCGTTTCCTGGCCGCCGAACTGGTGCGCGAGAAGATCATGCGCCAGCTGGGTGCGGAGCTGCCGTACCAGATCACCGTGGAAATTGAAGAATTCAAGCAGCAGGGCCATGTGCTGCACATCCACGCGCTGATCCTGGTTGAACGTGATGGCCAGAAGAAGATCATCATTGGCGACAAGGGCGAGCGCATCAAGCGCATCGGCTCTGAGGCGCGCAAGGACATGGAAGTGCTGTTCGACTCCAAGGTCATGCTCAACCTGTGGGTCAAGGTGAAAGGCGGCTGGTCCGACGACGAGCGCGCCCTGCGTTCGCTGGGTTACGGCGACCTGTAAGCAATACTGTTGGGGCCGCGGTGCGGCCCATCGCCGGCAAGCCAGCTCCCACACCGACCGCATCGACTTCAAGGCTTGTGCAGTACCTGTGGGAGCTGGCTTGCCGGCGATGGGCTGCACAGCAGCCCCAATATGCGGTTATTCCTGGCTACAGGGAACGAGTGATCGCCCATGGAACAACCCGTCGGCCAGCCAGCCTATGTGCTGCACAGCCGTGCCTACAAGGAAACCAGCGCGCTGGTAGACTTCTTCACCCCGCAGGGCCGCATGCGCGCTGTACTGCGCCGTGCGCGCGGCAAGGGCGGCAGCCTGGTGCGGCCGTTCGTGCCGCTAGAGGTGGAGCTGCGCGGGCGTGGCGAGCTGAAGAATGTCGGTCGCATGGACAGCGCCGGGATTGCGGCCTGGCTACACGGTGATGCCCTGTTCAGCGGCTTGTACCTCAACGAGCTGCTCATGCGCCTGCTGCCGGCTGAAGCACCGTTCCCGGCCCTGTTCGAGCATTACACATTGACCCTGCAAGCCTTGGCCGCCGGGCGCCCGCTGGAGCCGCTGCTGCGTTCGTTCGAATGGCGGCTGCTGGACGAGCTTGGTTATGCGTTTTCCTTGAACCATGACGTCAACGACCACCCCATCGTGGCCGACGGCCTTTACCGCTTGCGCGTGGATGCCGGTCTGGAGCGGGTCGAGCTGGTGCAACCCGGCCTGTTTCGCGGCACCGAGCTCATGGCCCTGGCAGAAGCTGACTGGAACGCCCCAGGCGCTTTGCTCGCCGCCAAACGCCTGATGCGCCAGGCATTGGCCGTTCACCTGGGCGCAAAACCGCTGGTCAGCCGGGAACTGTTTCGCAAGCGCTGATCACGACGTATGCTGTGGGGCTCAATCTTCAGGAGAGCCTTTCGTGACTCACAGCAACCGCATGCTTCTTGGCGTAAACATCGACCACGTGGCGACCCTGCGCCAGGCCCGGGGCACGCGTTACCCTGATCCGGTCAAGGCTGCCCTGGACGCCGAAGAGGCGGGCGCCGATGGCATCACCGTGCACCTGCGCGAAGACCGCCGGCACATCCAGGAGCGTGACGTGGTGCTGCTCAAGGATGTGCTGCAGACGCGCATGAACTTCGAGATGGGCGTCACCGAAGAGATGATGACGTTTGCCGAGAAGATCCGCCCGGCGCACATTTGCCTGGTCCCCGAAACCCGTCAGGAGCTGACCACCGAAGGTGGCCTGGATGTGGCCGGGCAAGAGGCGCGGATCAAGGCAGCCGTGGAGCGCCTGTCGCGCACCGGTGCCGAAGTGTCGCTGTTCATCGATGCCGACGAGCGGCAGATCGAGGCTTCACGCCGCGTGGGGGCACCGGCCATCGAACTGCACACCGGGCGTTATGCCGATGCCGAAACCCCGACTGAAGTGGCTGAGGAACTCAAGCGTATCGTCGATGGCGTGGCGTTTGGCGTGGGGCAGGGACTGATCGTCAATGCCGGTCACGGGCTGCATTACCACAACGTTGAGGCGGTGGCGGCGATCAAGGGTATCAATGAGCTGAACATTGGCCATGCGCTGGTGGCGCATGCGCTGTTTGTTGGCTTCAAGGCTGCCGTTGCCGAGATGAAGGCGTTGATCGTGGCGGCTTCGCGCTGATTTTTGGGCCGCCTGTGCTGGTCACTTCGCGGGTACGCGAAGCGGCCAGTACAGGCTGCAGATTACTCGGCAGGAAACACCAGGGTAAAGCGGGTAGGCCCTGGGGGGCTGCTAATCAGTTCAACCTGCCCACCATGCAACTGCATGATCGACTTCACGATCGCCAACCCCAACCCGGTCCCGCCCTCCAGCCGCGAGCGCCCCGATCCTACCCGGTAAAACCGCTCGAACAACCGCGACTGGTGCTCGGCAGCGATGCCAGGCCCCTGGTTCTCCACAGATAGCCGTACTTCGCTGCCAGAGCGTTCGATACGCAGTTCGATGGGGTCACCCTCAGGGCCATGCCGTATCGCATTGCTCAGCAGGTTCGACAACGCCCGCTGGAACATCAAACGGTCACCCAGTGCCGTACCCCAGCCCTGAACCCGCAATTCAATCGTTTTCACCTCGGCGCTGAAAGCAAACAGCTCGACCACCCTTGCAGCCTCGTCGGCCAATGCCATCGGCTTGAGCGCGATCTGCGCCTGAGGCTGGCTGACCTGGGCGAGAAACAACATGTCGTTGATGATGCGGTTGAGCCGCGTCAGTTCCTCGATGCTGTCTTCCAGCACTTCCCGGTAGTTGGCGTTGTCCCGCTCACGGGCCAGGGTCACTTGCGCCTTGCCCATCAGATTGCTTAATGGCGTACGCAGTTCATGGGCCAGATCGTCGGAGAACTGCGACAACTGGCTCACGCCCTGATCGAGGCGATCGAGCATGACGTTGATGCTGCTGGCCAGTTCTGCCAGCTCCTGTGGCAAGCCAGTGGCGGGCAAACGATGCTGCAGGTCCTGGGCCGATACCTGCCCGGCAATGCGCCGGAAGTGCCGCAGGGGTTTCAGGCCGCGTTGCATCAGCCACCAGGCGCCCGCGCCAATCAAGACCAGCAGCAGCGGCAGAGCGAGCAAAGTGGAATGCAGGTAAGCCTGCAGCAGGGCGTTGTCGTCGGCGCGGTTGAGCGACATCATCACCTTCACCGGCGTGTTGTCGCGCAGGCGCATCAGCCGGGTCACGGTGAGGATCTGATTGCCGCTGCTGTCGCGCCAGGCGTGAAAGCTCAGGCGGGCATCGGTGTGCAATTCGCCCACCTGCGACTCCAAAGCCGGGCCGAGGCTGAGCAGGTGCGGGTGGCGGCCCTCCAGGGCCATTACGCTGAGGCTGAGGTTGTCATGCCCCATTACCAGGTCGAGCAGGGGGTGGGCGCGGCTGCCCAGGTCCTCGCTACGCAGGTCAACGCGCAGGTTGTGCTCGACCTGCAGCATCTTGCGCGCCAGGTCTTTGCGTGCGCGGTTGTCCAGTTCGTGATCCAGAGCGAACACCGCCAGGCAGGCAAGCAGCAGCACGAGTGCGGCGCCCATCAGTGTGACGCTCAGGCCCAGGCGCAGCGACAGGCTGGGGTTTTTCAAAAGCGCGCCTCAAGTACATAGCCTACGCCACGCAGGGTGTGGATGAGCTTGTTGTCGAAGGGGTCGTCTATCTTCGCCCGCAGGCGCCGGATCGAGACCTCGACCACGTTGGTGTCGCAGTCGAAATTCATGTCCCAGACCAACGAGATGATCTGTGTGCGCGACAACACTTCGCCGGTCTGACGCATCAGCAGGTGGAGCAGCGCGAACTCCTTGGCGGTCAGGTCGATGCGTTGCCCGGCGCGGTAGGCGCGGTGGCGGCCGGGGTCCAGCTCCAGGTCGGCGACGCGCAGGGTGCTGGGCTGCAGTTGCTGGTCGTTGCGCCGCAGGAGGCTGCGGATGCGGGCCAGCAACTCGGGGAACTCGAAGGGCTTGAGCAAGTAGTCATCGGCACCCAGGTCCAGGCCTTTGACCCGGTCGGCGAGGCGGCCGTGAGCGGTGAGCATCATGATGCGCGTAGCCGATTCGGCACGCAGCCGCTGCAGCACGGTCCAGCCATCGAGTTCTGGCAGGTTGACGTCGAGGATGACCAGGTCGTACGGCTGCTGGCGGGCCAGGTGCAGGCCGTCGGTGCCCGTGTGAGCGCAGTCGACCACGTAGCCGTTTTCGCGCAGGCCCTGTTGCAGGTAATCGGCGGTACGCAGTTCGTCCTCGATGATCAGTAGGCGCATGAAGGGGCTCGGTGTGATGAAAGGGGGCGATTCTCGACCCTGTAGTGGCATCAGGGTCAAGGGGCGGGATGTTACGGCATGAGAAAGCAATCGCGGCGCAGATAACGGATTTGTAATGCTGCGGTTATCTGGCTGTCTGTTCTGCGCAGATTGCAGGACTGTAATCCTCGCCTCACCTTGCTGTTAGCTACCCCTCACTAGGATGGCCGTGTCTGATCGGTTATCACGAGGCAACCACGATGAACCTGACCAAATACCTGCTGTTGGCCACCCTTGCCCTGGGCAGCGCCAGTGTTTACGCCGAGGGCGGTGCGGAGCGTTCCAGGCAGTTCTGGCAAGCGTTCCGCGAAGACCAGCAGCGCCTGCACGGCGACAAGCAACAAGCCGTTGCCGAACGCGAGCGCAAGGCGCAAGAGAAGGCCCGTGAGGTGGCCAAGGACTGAGGTAACAGCACCTGCGCGCGACAGCTCCTCGGCGCAGGTGTATTCAGGCGCCCAACCGGGCGCCTTTTTTATTTGCGCGCCAGCAGGGTGGCGCGGCGTGGGGCCGGCAGGCCTTCGATGGTCTTGCTGTGGTCGTTCGGGTCGAGGAAGTCGCCCAGCGACTGGTAGCGCATCCACTCGGTACTGCGCTGTTCCTCGACGCTGGTCACGCTTACATCGACGCAACGCACCTCGCTGAAACCGGCACGGCGCAACCAGCGCTCCAGGGCCGGAACCGATGGCAAGTACCAGACGTTGCGCATCTGCGCGTAACGGTCTTCAGGTACCAGTACCTGGTTTTCGTCGCCTTCGATCACCAGGGTTTCCAGCACTAGCTCGCCACCTTTGACCAGGCAGTCTTTCAGCGCCAGCAAGTGTTCGATGGGGGAGCGGCGGTGGTAGAACACGCCCATGGAAAACACCGTGTCGAAACCTTCCAGGCTGGCGGGAAGGTCCTCCAGGGCGAACGGCAAATGCCACGCCGGCAGCTCCGGCAGGTATTGCTGCACGGCCTGGAACTGGCAGAAGAACAGCCAGTTGGGGTCGACGCCAATCACCATGTCGGCCCCGGCACCGAGCATGCGCCATTGGTAGTAGCCGTTGCCGCAGCCCACGTCGAGCACGCGCTTGCCTTTGAGGTCCAGGTGCGGCGCAACGCGTGACCATTTCCAGTCCGAATGCCACTCGGTGTCCACATGCACGCCAAACAGGTCGAACGGGCCTTTGCGCCAAGGCGACAGGTCCATCAGTGCCTGGCGCATTTGCGCACGGGTGGCGTCGTCGCAGTCGCAGTCCAGACGCAGCCCGTTGACCAGGTCGATATCGCTGGGTTGCAGGGCGGGCAGCGCATCGAGCGCACCACGCCAGCGGTCGAGGTCACCGTGGCCTTTCTCCAGCTTGGCTTCCAGTTGCGCTTGCAGGCCTTGCGACCAGGAAGCCAGGGGCGTGCCCGCCAGGCGGCGGACGAGGGGGGACAGATCGATCATGGCAGGGCTATCAACGAGGCGAAGTTAAGGCATTGGAACCAGGGCACCACTTTCGAGAAACCGGCGGCGCGCAGGCGCTCCTGGTGGGCTTCGAGGGTATCGGGGCGCATCACGTTTTCAATGGCGCTGCGCTTCTGGGCGATTTCCAGTTCGCTGTAGCCATTGGCCCGCTTGAAGTCCAGGTGCAGTTCATTGAGCAGGTCCTGCTCTTGCTCATCGGCGAACCGCAGCTTTTCCGAGAGGATCAGCGCGCCACCGGGCAGCAGTGCCTGGCGGATACGGCCGAGCAGTTCCAGACGCTGGTCGGGGGCGATGAACTGCAGGGTGAAGTTCATCGCCACTACCGAGGCGGGCTCGAAGGGCAGGGTAAGGATATCTGCCTCCAGCACGTGCACCGGCAGCAGCTCCTGGAACATCGAGTCCTGGGCGGTGAGGTACTGGCGGCAACGCTCGACCATGGCGGCGGAATTGTCCACTGCGATCACCCGGCAGCCGTCGCTGCGTACATGGCGGCGCAGCGACTGGGTGACTGCGCCCAGCGATGCGCCCAGGTCGTACAGCGCGGTATTTGGCTGGGCGAAACGCGCGGCCAGCACACCGAGGTTCTCGACGATGGTCGGGTATCCGGGCACCGAGCGCTTGATCATGTCCGGGAACACACGCACCACGTCCTCGTTGAAGACGAAATCAGGCACCTGCTCCAGGGGTTGGGAGAAGAGGCGGTCGGGTTGTTTGCTCACGGCAGGCTCGATACAGGGTGAAACGGGGGCGCATTTTATCCAATGGCCGCGCATCTTGCCATGGCAATGCTTCAGGGTCGGAGCGTTCAGACCGGGAGCAGTGAACTTTCCCACAGCGTTAAGTTATCAAGGTGAATGAACTGAGCGTGGGGAAGGTGGACACTTTCAGCGCATGTTCATTGGGCTTGAAAAGGGGTTTTGATTAAGTGATGAGTGCCATGAGTGGGCGGGATGAAGTTACCGTGGAAGAGCTGGATCCGGTGTCCAGGGTTAAAATGTTGCCGGAACGCTATTTTTCATTTATCGAGAACCGACTGGAGGGGGGACAGCATGTCGGTAGTCTGTTGACAGCTGATAATCTGAAGGCCATCAAGCGCTACACCAATACCGTGAATCAGTTGCCCCGTACGCGAGTCGAAATTGAACGAGAAGTCGATTATGCGACACTGGGCCTAGATGCTTCGATGGTACATGAACTGTATACGGCGCTGCACAGGCATGTGTACGAATGGGACATACTGGAGCGTAGCATCAAGCAACTGGGGCCTGAAATAGAACTGTTCGCCGAAAGCCTGGTACAGCGTGGTGGCAGCCTGCTGGAACATCTTGAAAGCAGCGATGTTTTCGTGGCGATCAAGCAGCGCAAGGCCGAACAAGGCGATGATGTATACACCTTGGAACTGAGCGAAGAGGAACAAGTGCAGATCGCCAGTGTGTTGGGAGTTGGCATCAACGAACTCGTCAGGGAGATTGAAGGCACCCGGCGGCGAATCGATGAGGTGGATGCACGCGCCAACTGGTTTAACAGCGAGATCAAGCGCGAACTAAGGCCGCGAATGGTGCGGTTGTTGAAGCACTTCGACGAGAAAGTTTCCCATGAAGAAATTTTGAAAAAACGCCAGCAACTGGATCAATGGGACGTACAGATCGATCAGTTGAAGTCTGAGTATGACACCAATGTGGGCTACGCGTTTACAGGTATCTTGCTGGGTCCTCTCGGTCTGGTAATAACCGGTGGTGTATTCGGTGACAAGGCAGAAAAGATCCGGGCAAGCAAAAATGCGTTGATCGGACAGCGTGAAGAGCTTGCGGATGCGCTGGGCAAGATGGCCCCCGCCTTGATCGACTTCGAGCGCGTTTCGACATTGGTCAGGGACCTGCAGTTCAGGTGCAAGGACCTCTCGGCAGCGACCAAGCGCCTGGCAGACGTCTGGTTGTTTCTGGCCTCTTACGCCAATAACTCTGTCAACGAGGCCAAAGAGCTGAGCAGCATCACTCAACTTGAGTCGTTCGTTCATGATTTTTCTGAAGTTATCAAACCGTGGAGCAAGATAGGCAATATTTGCCATACATTGTCCGAGTTGTTCAATGAACTGATCGAGGAGTATGAGGATGTTTGACATGGATGTTATTGACGCGAATGCAAGCCTGCCTGATTTTGTACAGATGCAAAAGGTGCAAGATCATGTATTCCACCTGATCGAAAGCTGGGATATGAACGTGCTGCCAGGGGCGCGTGAGCAATTGACAGAATTGCGCACGCTGTTGTTGGCTGTAGAGCGCGCCTTCAAGGAGAGCCTGATAGGCGGTATCGTTTTGCTGGAGGACCGGGATTTCATTCCGAGCAAACTGGGGACGGATACCCACTACAGGCTTGCCAGTGTGCTGAGCCGTCTGGACCAGCTTCATGTGCTATTGGCCAGGCAGAATCTGCGATTGGAACTCTTCTCGCTGTCGGCTTTGGCAGAGCCGTTGGCGGAGTTGGAAAAGAGAATCGTCACCCTCCAGGATCAGGCGGCAGCATTCGATCTGCGGTTGGCTCAGTTGCGTCAGCAGCGTGTAGATATCGGCCAAGCTATCGAGCTGTTCGAGAGGCCTTCAGTTGCCAGTGCATTGAAGGGATTGATCCCGAGTGATGAAGAAATCGACCAGGTGATAGGGTTGATAAAGGACCCGAAAGTTGATGCCAGCCTGTTGAAGGTTATGACCGGGAAGTTGGCCAAGCATGCTGATGCACTGGAGGGGGCCAAGACGTTCAGCGACTTGAGCAAGGTCCGCACCCGGCTTGATGCAAAAATAGAGGAAGCGCTGGGCGACCAGCGGCACCTACAGCGAGCGCTGCAAACTGCTCAGGATGAGCAGGAGGCGCTCAAGGCCTTGTCCGGCCTTGAGCCGCTCAAGAACGAGTGGTTGCACGAACTGCGCAAGGTGGAACTGGAGTGGCAGGCTCAGGCCGCGAAGCTCAGCGCGACGATGGGGCTGGATGCTGCCACGGTCGCGCTGAAAGACCTCTGTGACTACCTGAAGGTCGTGCAGATGGCGTATGACCGCAGTTGATCGTGCTCAGCGGACGATAACCTTGCAGTCGAAGGTTTGCACCGGGGCGACGTCTGCGGCCCACGGCTGCTGGTAGACCAGCACCAGTTGGGCGTCCCCGGTGTTGCTGGCCTGGAAGCGCCAGGTGGAAACACCGGCGCTGCCGACCACGTCTTCTTCTTCGGGGGCGCTGTACACCTCCGGGCCGAGGCTGAGCAGTATGCTTGAGGCTGGGTTTTCGACACGCCAGCGATAGCCGGTGGACGGGTTGCTGGGCAAGCTCAGGGTGAGTGCCTGGCCTACCTGCAGCCGTGTTGGGCATTCACTCTCGGCATCCAGTTCGACGGGCTGTGTGGGGTGCTGGGCGCAGGCAGAAAGCAGGGCGAAGCTCAGGGGAACGAGCAGACGAGGGGCGGTCATGTTGGCTCCGGGGGCTGGCGATGGCCCGAGGATAACCGATGCTGTTGGGTTTTGTGTTGTCAGTGCCGGCCTCCTCGCGGCTAAAGCCGCGAAGAGGCCGGTGCAGGTTAGAACAGGACCTTGGCCACATCCGCAAAGCGCTTGGCGAAGTGAACCGTCAGGCCTTCGCGCAAATAGTCCGGCAGTTCTTCGAAGTCCCCTCGGTTAGGCTCTGGCAAGATCAGCTCGAAGATTTTCTGCCGCCGCGCCGCAATCACCTTCTCGCGCACACCACCAATCGGTAGCACCTGGCCGGTGAGGGTCAGCTCGCCGGTCATGGCCACGCCTTTTTTCGGCGCCTGGTCGCGGGCCAGCGACAGCAGGGCACTTGCCATGGTGATGCCAGCGCTCGGGCCGTCTTTGGGTGTAGCTCCTTCAGGTACATGCAGGTGGATGAACGCTTCGTTGAAGAAGCCAGGGTCACCGCCAAACTGCTTGAGGTTGGAGCTGACATAGCTGTAGGCAATTTCGGCCGACTCCTTCATCACGTCACCCAGCTTGCCAGTCAGCTTGAAGCCACGGTTGAGTGTGTGGATGCGGGTCGCCTCGATCGGCAGCGTGGCGCCGCCCATGCTGGTCCAGGCCAGGCCCGTGATCACGCCTTTGCCAGCCAGTACCTGCTCGCTGCGGAACACCGGCGTGCCGAGCGCGGCCTCCAGGTCCTTGGTGCCGATCTTCAGTTTGGCTTCAGGGTCTTCCAGCAATTTGACCACGGCCTTGCGCACCAGCTTGCCCAGTTGCTTCTCCAGCTGGCGCACGCCGGCTTCGCGAGCGTAGCCTTCGATCACCATACGCAGGGCGCTGTCGCTGATGCTGAGGCTGGTCTTGGCCACGCCGGCCTTTTCCAGTTGCTTGGGCCACAGGTGGCGTTTGGCGATGGCCAGTTTTTCCTCGGTGATATAGCCGGACAGGCGGATCACTTCCATGCGGTCGAGCAGTGGGCCGGGGATCGAGTCGAGGGTGTTGGCAGTGCACACGAACAGCACCTTGGACAGGTCCAGGCGCAGGTCGAGGTAGTGGTCGAGGAAGTCGACATTCTGCTCCGGGTCGAGGGTTTCCAGCAGCGCTGAAGCCGGGTCGCCCTGGTAGCTCTGGCCCATCTTGTCGATTTCGTCGAGCATGATCACCGGATTCATCACTTCGACGTCTTTCAGGGCTTGCACCAGCTTGCCGGGCTGGGCGCCGATGTAGGTACGGCGATGGCCCTTGATCTCGGCCTCGTCACGCATACCGCCAACGCTGAAGCGGTAGAACGGCCGGCCAAGCGACTCGGCGATGGACTTGCCGATGCTGGTCTTGCCCACCCCGGGCGGGCCGACCAACAGCACGATCGAGCCGCTGATCTCGCCTTTCCAGGCCCCTACGGCGAGGAATTCGAGGATGCGTTCCTTGATGTCGTCGAGGCCGGCATGGTATTGGTCGAGGACCTTGCGCGCATGCTTGAGGTCGAGCTTGTCCTTGCCGTAAACACCCCATGGCAGGGCGGTGGCCCATTCGAGGTAGTTGCGGGTAACGGCGTACTCGGGTGAGCCGGTTTCGAGAATGGCCAGCTTGCCCATCTCTTCGTCGATGCGCTTGCGTGCCTGGGGCGGCAGGGTCTTGCCTTCCAGGCGCTGCTCGAACTGTTCGAGGTCGGCACTGCGGTCGTCCTTGGTCAGGCCCAGCTCTTGCTGGATGACCTTGAGCTGTTCCTTGAGGAAGAACTCGCGCTGGTGTTCGCCGATCTGCCGGTTGACCTCGGCCGAGATCTCGTTCTGCAGGCGCGCGACTTCCACCTCTTTGCGCAGCATCGGCAGCACCTTTTCCATGCGTTTGAGCATGGGTACGCAGTCGAGCACTTCCTGCAACTGGTTGCCGGTGGCCGAGGTGAGCGCGGCGGCGAAGTCGGTGAGCGGCGACGGGTCGTTGGGGCTGAAGCGATTGAGGTAGTTCTTCAGCTCTTCGCTGTACAACGGGTTGAGCGGCAGCAGCTCTTTGATCGCGTTGATCAACGCCATGCCGTAGGCCTTGACCTCGTCGGTGGGCTCGGCGGGCTGGCGCGGGTATTCGACTTCAACCAGGTAGGGCGGGCGGTGGTGCTTGAGCCAGGTGCGGATGCGTACCCGGGTCAGGCCCTGAGCGACGAACTGCAGCTTGCCGTTTTCACGGCTGGCATGGTGTACCTTGACCAGCGTGCCGTACTGCGGCAGCGCGGCGGTGTCGAAGTGGCGGTGGTCTTCTGGCGGGGTGTCCATGAAGAACAGTGCCAGGCAGTGGTCCGGCGACTTGGCCACCAGGTCGAGGGTTTCGGCCCAAGGTTCTTCGTTGACGATGACCGGCAGTACCTGGGCCGGGAAGAACGGGCGGTTGTGGATCGGGATCACATAGACCTTGTCCGGCAGCTGCTGGCCGGGCAGGGCGAGGGCATGGCCGGCTTCGGCCTGCGTGGTGGTGTGTTCGACTTCGCTGTGTTCGTCGGGGTGTTCCGGGAAATCCTGCTGGTCGCTCATGGGGCACCTGCGTGAATGACTATGGTGCTTAGATGGGGCAGGGGGGGATGGGTTTCAATGGTAGACGAAGGCAGCAGGCAGGGCTTTCATCTTTGGTTGGCTGTACCGGCCTCTTCGCGGCTAAAGCCGCTCCTACAGGTAAAGCGCAATTCCTGTAGGAGCGGCTTTAGCCGCGAATGCGGCGGTGCAGGCGCCGCCGCATTTGAGGATTACTCCGCGAGTTTGTAAGCGATGATGTAATCGCCCATCTTGGTACCCAGCGAGCCATGGCCACCAGCAGTCACCAGCACGTACTGCTTGCCATCCTTGCCGGTGTAGGTCATCGGCGTGGCCTGGCCACCTGCTGGCAGGCGCGCGCTCCACAGTTCCTTGCCGTTGTTCACGTCATAGGCGCGCAGGTACTGGTCGAGGGTGCCGCTGAGAAAGCCGACGCCACCAGCGGTCACGATCGAGCCGCCCATGCTCGGCACGCCAACTGGCAGGCCGATCGGCACCGGGGTGCTGTCGCGGGTGGTGCCGTTCTTGTGCTTCCACACCACCTTGTTGGTGAACAGGTCGATGGCGGCAACGTAGCCCCAGGCCGGGGCCTGGCACGGTACGCCCAGTGGCGACATGAACGGGTGCATGGTCACGGCGTACGGTGCGCCGGTGTTCGGCTGCACACCGCTGGTCTCGCTTTCGCGCTTGCTGCCTTCGGCAACCTGCTCACGCGGGACCATCTTCGAAACGAAGGCCATGTAGTTGGGCGAGGTGAACAGCAGCTGGCGCACCGGGTCAACCGACACGCTGCCCCAGTTGAACACGCCGACGTTGCCTGGGTAGATCAGCGAGCCCTGCTCGGACGGCGGGGTGTACTGGCCTTCGTAGCGCAGCTCGCGGAACTGGATGCGGCACAGCATCTGGTCGAACGGCGTGGCGCCCCACATGGCCTGTTCGGTCAGCTCAGGGCCAAGCAGGTTGAGGTCGGAGCGGGCCTGGGTCGGCGAGGTGTGGTCGCCCTTCACCGCGCCTTGCGGGGTAGGGATTTCGCGAATCGGTACGATCGGCGTGCCGTCGCGGCGGTCGAGCACATACAGGCTGCCTTGCTTGGTCGGTACGATGATTGCCGGTTTCACGCCATCGTCGGTCTTCAGGTGCACCAGGGTCGGCTGGCTGCCGACGTCCATGTCCCACAGGTCGTGGTGGGTGAACTGGTAGTTCCAGCGGGCTTTGCCGGTGGCCAGGTCAAGCGCGACCACGCCGGCGCTGTACTTCTCGGCGCCCGGTGTGCGGTCGGCACCCCACTGGTCCGGGGTCTGGTTGCCCAGCGGCAGGTAGATCATGCCAAGGTCTTCATCGACGCTGGCGATCGACCACATGTTGGCCGAGTTGCGGCTGTACTGCTTGCCGGGGGCCAATGGCTTGGTGTCGTCCGGGTTGTTGCTGTCCCAGTTCCATACCAGGTGGCCGTCGTGCACGTCGTAGGCGCGGATCACGCCGGACGGTTCGTTGGTCGACTCGTTGTCGGTCACGTGGCCGCCGATGATCACCAGGTCACGGGTAACCGCAGCAGGCGAGGTGGAGTAGTAGCCGCCAGCGGTGAACGGGCCGATGCCGGTGGTGAGGTCGATTACGCCCTGGTTGGCGAAGCCTTCGCACACCTTGCCGTTGTCGGCGTTGATGGCGATCAGGCGGGCATCTGCGGTAGGCAGGTAGAGGCGGCGCGGGCAGGCCTGGGCCACGGCCTGGCCTGCGTCGGTGATTTTCGGCGCAGGGCTGCCGTCACGGCTGACATAGCGGTTTTCGTCATAGTACGAAACGCCACGGCAGGTCATGTGGGCAAAGCCTTTGAAGGTGCCGACCGGGCTTTTGACCTGAGGGTCGTAGCGCCATATTTCGGCGCCGGTGTCCGGGTCCAGGGCCAGCAGGCGGCTGTGCGCGGTGCAGGCATAGAGCATGCCGTTGACCTTCAGCGGGGTGTTCTGGTTGGTCAACTCCACCGGGTCGTTTTCGGTCGGCAGGTCACCGGTACGAATACGCCAGGCTTCTTCCAGGCGGTAGGCGTTCTGCGGGGTGATCTGGCGCAGTGGCGAGTAGCGGTCGCCATGTTCGGTACGGCCGTAGGCCTGCCATTCGCCGTCGGGCATGGCCGGGGCGGCACTGGCCATTTCGCTGCTTTCGCGGCCCAGTTCACCGAACACTTCACCGGGGTGGGTGAACTGGCTGGCGACCGCGCAAGCGCCGGATGCGACCACGGCAACGCTCAGCAGCGCAGTGTTGGCTTTGCTGGCCGGGCCGATCAGCGGGCGACGTGCCCATGGCAGCAGCAGCACCACGCCGATGGCGAACCAGATAGCCAGGCGTGGCACCAGTTGCCACCAGTCCAGGCCCACTTCGAGCAGGGCCCAGACGGTGCTGGCCAGCAGTACCAGGCCATACAGGCCCAGGGCGATACGGCGCTGAGCCAGCAGCAGGATGCCCGACAGGGCAAAGCCGATACCGGCGATCAGGTAGTACAGCGATCCACCCAGCTGGCTCAGCTTGATGCCGCCGGCCAGCAGGGCCAGGCCCATCAGCAACAGCAGCGCGCCCATCAGGCGCGGTAGCCAGCGGCTTCCATTGTTGGCACTTTCAGTGCTCATCGTAGGTTCTCCGTCAGGTCAAAAAGGGGTTAGAAACTGCTCTGGATCTTCAGGCCGCCGACCAGGGCGCCATCGACCTGCGACACCCCGCCCGGGTGGCGGATGTACTGCAGGTTGGGGCGAACCGTGAGCCAGTCGGCCAAATGAATGCCGTAGTACAGCTCGGCGCTGTATTCGGTGTCCTGCACGGGCAGGAAGCCGGGGTTGTCGTAGTCATCGAGGCCGGCGGCCTGGTTGGCCAGGCGGGCGTTCTTGCGGTAGGCAGGGTTGACATGCACGCGGGCCAGGGCGAAGCCGATGTCGTCCTTGGCGCGGGCGTCGAAAGGCCCTTTGTATACCAGTCCTGCCTGCACATAGTTGTCGATGGCATTGGTCTTCTTGTCGTGCACCGTGGCGTTGGCGAACAGGCTCAGGCCACGCGACTGGTCGGAGGCCAGCGAAGTCACCTGCTGCTGGGCGCCGAGCCACATGCCGTGTTTGCTGGAACTGCTGCGGTAGGCGGCGCCGCTCAGGGCTGCCGGCTGGCCGTTGCTGTCCTTTAGAACATCCTGTGCCTTGGCATTACTGTAGTAGTAGCCGGCGCGATATTCCCCTTTCAGGCCATTCAGGCGCGGGCTCCACACCAGTTCCACCGGCATTACCGCGCCCTGGGTGCCGCTGCCGCTGAGCTTGAAGCCGTTGCCGGATTCGAGGTTGGAAGGGTTCTGCTCGAAGACGCCGACCTGGGCGTACAGCTCCGGGTTCAGGTTGTAGCGCACGCGCAGGGCCCACTGGCTGACCGGCCAGTTGTACCAGATGCCGCCCACCCAGTTGCCCACCTGCGAGCCGCAGAAGGCCAGGTTCTGGAAGTCGCAGGGGAAGCTGTTGAAGTCCTCGCCTTCGCCGAAGCGGCCAAATTTCACGTCCAGCGCGCCGTCGAAGTACTTCTGCTTGATCCACATCTGGGTCAGCCGCCAGGTTTCGCCACGGCCCCAGACTTCCTGGGCCGAGGTGAAGCCGCCGACGCGTGGGTCGTTGATGCGGTCGTTGCTGATGTTGTCGCCGTGGCGTTCGGTGATGGTCAGCTGGAACTCGGTGTCATGCCAGCCCAGGATCTTTTCCAGGTCCAGGTGGCTGCCAAAGGTGAACTGGTCGCTGTAGCGCGCCGTGCGGTCGTGGTCGTAGCCCCCGTGCAGGTTGCTGCCCATCTCGCCGGTGTAGCCGAGGGTGAAGTCGTAGCCTTTTTCCAGCAATTCGCTGCGGGTGCCGCCCCAGTCGCCGAGCATCCAGGGGGAGTCGTTGGCGAACATTTCGCTGGCGCTGGCGGGTGTCGCCAAGGCACTGAGGGCAAGGCCGATGTAACAGGGTTTGGGCAGTTGAAACATGAGATAGCGCTATCTTTTGATTATTGAAAAAACGGCAAGCGCATCGAAGGGCGGGCCCTTCAATGGATATGGCGACAAGATGGTTTCGATGAAGCGTTTCAGCTTGCGGCGAGGAGGATATAGGGGAAGTTGTAAGAAAAAAAGACAAAATGTCGCAGGTCATTATTGTTTGTCTGGTAACAATGGCCTGTAGGGGGCGCCAAGCGCCCCCGCGATTTCAGAAGGTAGTACGCAGGCCGACTTCCACACTGCGCCCCGGTGCCGGGGCAATGTCGCGCAGAATAGAGCTGGCATAACGCACAGTCTGGTCGGTCAGGTTCTCACCGCGCACAAACGCCAGCCACTGGCTCTGGCCGACATCGAAGCGGTAGCCAACGCTCGCCCCCAGCGTGGTGTAGCCATCGGTGCTGGTTTCGTTGGCCGGCTTGCGGTGTTGCGATGCCGCATGTTGCACATCGACCCGTGCTTGCCAGCGGTCCAGTTCCCAGACCAGCCCGCTGTTCAGGCGCAGCGGGGCGATGCGTGGCAGCGGCTCGCCACTGTCGAGGTTCTTGGCCCGGGTGTAGTCGCCGGAGAGTTCCAGCGCGAAGCTGCCGTAACGGTTCTCGGCCAGTTGCCAGCGGTCCTGGGCTTCGATGCCATAGAAGCGCGCACGCACGCCCTGGTACTGGTACTCCGGGAAGCCGTCGTGGTCATGATCGTGGTCGTGGTCGTCCTCGCCATGGTCGTGGTCATGTCCACCTTCGCGGGTGTTGCCGGTGCCGATCAATCCGATGTAGTTGCGGAAGTGGCTGTAGAACACCCCGACACTGCCCTTGTGCGTGCCATTGTCGAAGCGTAGTGCCAGGTCGGCGGAAATGGCCTTTTCCTTGTTCAGGCTGGCATCGCCAACTTCAAAGGCGCCAGTGGCCACGTGTGCGCCATTGGCATACAGCTCGTAGAAGGTCGGGGCGCGTTCGGTGTAGCCGAGGTTGGCGGCCAGCGACCAGATCGGGTCGAGCTGGTACACCGCACCTGAAGACAGGCTGAAGGCGTTGAAGCTGCTGGCGCTGTCGGCATCGACGAAGTTTTCGTTGCCTTTGGCGTCGGGGTCTACCCGGGTGTGTTCCATGCGTGCACCCAGGCTCAGGTTCAGGCGCTCGGTGGCCTGCCACTGTTCGAGCATGAACAGCGCCAGGCTGTCGGTATCGGTGTGCGGGACAAAGGCTTCTTCGCCCAGGGCAGAGAACTCGTTGCGGCTGACCTGGGCGCCAATCACCCCTTCCACCGGCCCGAGCGGTTGGTGGCGGGCTTCGATGCGCGCTTCGTAGCCTTTGTTCTTGAAGGTGGTGTGCACCTCGCCTTCTTCAATCTCCCTGTGTTCGTAGTCGGTGTAGCCGGCATCGACCTTGACCGAGCTGAACGGGCCGTCGAGGTCGCGCAGTTCGGAGGCGAAGGCGTAGTGGTCCTGCTTCATGTCCAGGCGCACGCCGGATTCGGCCACCGAGCCGTAGTTACTGTCATAGCCGCTGTAGGACAGGCCAGCGTAGCCGTGATCCCAATGGTACGCGCCACCGACCGCACCGCCATCCTGGCGACCGTCGCTGTTTTCCAGGCGGTGCTTGCTGCCGGGCTCGTCAGCGTCACGTACCTTGGAACTGCGGGCATAGCCGGGGATGCGCAGGTCGTTGAACTGGCGACTGTTGGCATCCAGGTGCAGGGCAAAGGCACCGTTGCCGGCCTCCAGCTTGCCGGCGCTGCTGCGGGTGGTGTCGGCGCCGCCGTAACGCAGCTCACCGGCACCATGAATGCCCTCGATGGGCGTATCCGGGATGCGGTTGTCGAAGGTGTTGACCGCACCGCCGATGGCGTTACCGCCGTACAGCAGGGCGGCAGGGCCACGGACGATCTCGACACGGTCGACGGTGACCGGGTCCAGCGGCACGGCATGGTCGTAGGACAGCGACGAGGCATCCAGCGCGCCGACGCCATTGCGCAGGATACGAATGCGGTCGCCGTCCAGGCCACGAATCACCGGGCGGCTGGCGCCCGGTCCGAACCAAGTGGAGGCGACACCGGGCTGTTTGTTCAGGGTTTCACCGAGGCTGCCGTGCTGTTGCTGCAACAGGTTGTCGCCTTCCAGCACGGTGCTGGGGGCGGCCAGCTGGCGATTGCCCAGCGGGTTGGCGGTGATGACCTGGGGTTCGAGTTCCACGGCCTGGCTGGGCGATGCAGCCAGCCAGAGCGCGACGGCAAGGGGGGAGAGGCGAAGCGGTGAGTACAGCATGGGGATGGGGCGTTCCTTGGCAGAGGCTTTTGTAATGTTACAACATAACATATCTATTTCAGCACAGAGGTTTTGCCCATGGCCAGCGGTTTTTCTGTCGAGTCGACTGATCCCACCCACCACTACACTCGTGTAAGGTGCGCATCTTTCCTACGGAGCACAGCATGAGCACGGCCCAACACAACGCGCTACACGGCAAGACCCTTGAGCAGATCCTTACCGAGCTGGTGGCGCACTACCAATGGCAGGGCCTGGCCGAACGCATCGATGTGCGCTGCTTCAAGAGCAACCCGACCATCAAGTCGAGCCTGACCTTCTTGCGCAAAACACCGTGGGCGCGGGAAAAGGTCGAGCAGTTGTATGTGAAGCTGCAGCGCCAGGCCTGACATGGCACAGCGTCCATGGCTGAGCGGTATGGCTGTACTGGGCTGGTTCGGTCTGACTGTGCAGGTGTACCTGGTGCTGGTGGCGCGCTGGCAGGAACAGGCCAGCCTGATTGGCGGCCTGATCAACGTGTTCGGGTACTTCACGGTGCTGAGCAATACCTTGGTGGCGACGGTGCTCAGTTATGCGGCGTTTGGGCGGGAAGGGCGTGCCAAGCGTTTTTTCCTGTCTCCTTCGGTGAGTTCAGCCATTGCTGCCAGCATCCTGCTGGTTGCGTTGGCCTATAGCCTGTTGTTGCGCCATTTGTGGCAGCCGCAAGGCTGGCAGTGGCTGGCGGATGAACTGCTGCACGACGTGATGCCGGTGCTGTATGCCTTGTATTGGTGGTGCGAGGTGCGCAAGGGCACGTTGCGGCTATGGCACCTGGCGGTCTGGGCGATTTACCCGGCGGTGTACTTTGCCTATGCGCTGTGGCGGGGGAGCGAGATTGGCGTGTATGCCTACCCGTTCATCGATGTGTCGAGCCTGGGGTATGGGCAGGTGATGCTCAATGCCTTGGGGGTGCTGGCGGGCTTTTGGGGGATTGGAGTCGTTTTGTTGGGGCTGGACAAATGGCAAGGGCGACGGACGGCTGAAAGTCTCTAGATATGTTGTGTCTATTCCGGCCCTTTCGCGGGTAAACCCGCTCCCACAGGTACAGCGCAGCCCTCAAGAGCGGCGCTGTACCTGTGGGAGCGGGTTTACCCGCGAAAGGGCCGGAACAGGCAACAACGATCACTCGTCGTCCGCAGTCCCATCGGCACGCCAATAGGCTGCAGCCTTCAGCGCATCTTCCGGCACCCCTTTCTCCAGCAGCAGCGCCTTGGCCTGGCGGGTCAGGGCTTTTTCCAGCGCCACCCAGCCATACAACCGGCCTTGCGGCAAGGTCAGGTTCTTCACCAGTGCCAGCAAATCTTCCTGCTGGCGGCGCACCCAGATCACTTCAACCTGAGCCTTGCTCGGCAGTGGCTGGCGCTCCTGCTCATCTTCGATCTGGATCACCGCCAGCACCTGGCGGCCCGCTGGCAACTCTTCCAGCCGACGGCCAATCGCCGGAATGGCCGTTTCGTCACCAATCAGCAAATAGCTGTCGAAAATGTCCGGCACCACCATCGACGCCCGTGGCCCGGCGATATCCAGCGTTTGCCCCGGCGCGGCCTGCGCAGCCCAGGTGGAGGCAGGGCCGTCACCGTGCAGCACGAAGTCGATATCCAGCTCATTGGCCACCAGGTCGATACGCCGTGGTGTGTACTCGCGCATGGTGGGCCGTGCACCACCGTCACGCCCCAGATTACGGGCCTCGATGGCCTGCTGTTGTTCTGGCGTTTCGGCGAACAGCAGCTTGATATGGTCGTCGCTGCCCACGCTGGTGAAGCCTTGCAGCTCGGTACCACCCAGGGTGATGCGGCGCATGCGCGGGGTGAGGTCGGTGACCCGCAGTACCTGCAGGCGGCGTTGGCGGATCTCGTGGTTGACGCGGTGGATGGTGTCACTCATGGGGAGTCTCCCTGACAGGTTCGGCCGGCCCGGAGGCAATGGCCTTGGCGGTATGGTTGAGCAGGTCGCGAACCCGTTCGATTTCTTCCGGTGTCCAGCGGCCGCTGTGCATGTGCAGTGCGTGGCGCAGGTTGCCGACCGCTTCGTGAATTTCTGGCGGGCGGTCATGGCCGCGCAGGGCGCGTTTGCTGACTTCGATGCGCATACGTACGCCGTCCAGCGCGACAGCTTGCTCGGCCAGCGCATGGCGGCCGGCATCGGTAATGGCGTAGAGGCGTTTGCTGCCCTGTATCTGGCCGCTGATGAGCTCGGCTTCTTCAAGGAAGTTCAGCGTGGGGTAGATCACCCCGGGGCTTGGGCTGTAGCTGCCATCGAACAGGTTTTCGATCTGGCGGATCAGGTCGTAACCGTGGCCGGGCTGTTCGGCCAGCAGGTCGAGCATCAATAGCTTGAGGTCTCCGGGGGCGAAAACGCGTGGGCCGCGCTCGCCACGGCCAGGGCGCCGTTCGAAGGGATCATGGGGGGTGTGTTCGCGCATGGGGGCAGGGCTCCGTCGTTTGCGATATATCGTAAGATATTACTCAAGATATATCTAAAGACAAGCCCTTCAATGCAGATGATTATCATCTAGTCGTTCGATAAGTTCCCTGCCGCTGGTGGTGTGTGCAGGGCAACCTGAGGCGGTTTGCATTCATTCGGATTGCCCGGTTGCAGGTACGGCATGAGGATCGGGGCCATGCCCTTGAGCACCTGCACCGGCAGCGCCGAGGTGAATTTGAACGCCTCTGCCGAGCGCCCCGGGACGAAGGCGGTGAGGGTGCCGAAGTGGTTGTCCCCCAGGAAGAACACGAAAGTGGCGGTACGGTTGAGCGAGCGCGAGCCAATCAGCCGACCGCCGGCGCCGAAGCTTTCGATGCGGTTGTCACCGGTACCGGTCTTGCCGCCCATCACCAATGGTGTGCCGTCCTGCAGCTTGAAGCTGCCGGAAATACGCCGTGCGGTACCTGCGTCTACCACTTGCGACATGGCGCCTTTCAGGGCACGCGCGACTTCAACCGGCAGAATCCGCACACCCCGGTCAGGGTCGGTGATCAGCTTGGTTTCGTAAGGTGTGTTGGCCGCAAAGTGCAGGGTATCGATACGCAAGGTTGGCAGGCGAACGCCGTCGTTCTGGATGATGCCGACCAGTTCGGAAAGGGCAGCAGGGCGGTCGCCCGAGCTGCCGATGGCAGTGGCCAGCGAAGGCACCAGGTGGTCGAATGGATAGCCCACGCGTTTCCAGCGTTGGTGGATGTCGAGGAAGGCTTCGATCTCGACCATGGTGCGGATGCGGCTGTCGCGGGCGCCTTGGTGACGGCTCTTGAACAACCAGCCGTACACTTCCTGGCGCTCGAAGCGGCTGGCGTTGGCCATCTCGGTCAGGGTCGAGCTGGGGTTCTTCAGCAAGTAGCCGAGCAGCCACAGGTCTAGCGGGTGGACCTTGGCGATATAGCCTTGATCAGGCAGGTCGTACTTGCCTGGGCCGTAGGCGTCGTACATTTCCGACAGGCGACCGTCGGTCAGCTTGCCCAAGGCAATCTTGTCGCCCTTGAGGTGGGCACGGACGAAGGCATTGAAGGTTTCCTGGCCGGCTTCGGGGAACAGGTAGCGGTGCACCGCCGCCAGCCGCTGCGGCGTCACGCGCATGCTGTCGAGGAAGGTGTCCAGGCGCTGCTGCGAGGTCTTGCGTTGGTATTTCTTCCAGAAGCGCATCAGGTAATTGGTGCCTTCCTTGTCCGCGAAGCGGGCCAGGTATTCCTGGCGGCGCGGGTCGGCGTCGTCCTTTAGCAGCGGCACGCGGTTGTACGGCTGCTGGTAGGTCACGTAGCGCACCAGGTCGCGCATCAGGCGGATGAACGGCAGGTTGATCGATTCGCGCAGGGCATCCTTGAGCGTCGGGTTGCGGTTGTTGTCTTCCTTGCGGAAGTTGTTGAACACGTGCATGCCGCCACCGGTGAAGAAGGCTTCACCGGTGTTGGCGGAATACTTGCGCTCCAGCGCCGCATCGAGCATGGCATCCAGGCTCTGGTTCTTGCTGTTTTGTGCAAGCCACTCCAGCGACCACTGGGTAATGCGGTCGAGTTCGGCGACTTCGACCTTTTTCAACTCGGCGGCGGGTTTGCCCGCGTACTTGTCGTGCAGCTCGGCGATGATTTCCAGGTAGGTGGTCAGCACCCGCAGCTTGGCAGTCGAGCCCAGCTCCAGCTTGCTGCCTTCGTTGATGTCGAAAGGCTGGTTGGTGCTGTCGGTCTGCACCCGCACCCGTGAGCCGTCGCCGGTGCGCTCGAACAGGGTAAAGCTGTAGCTCACCTGGTCGGTGGTCTTGCTGGTCAGCAGGCGCTCGCCGATCAGGCCGATCTGCGCCGCGAATTCGGGGTCGGCAAGGTTCTTCAGGTACTGGCTCACTTGCAACTGCAAATCTGCCTGCAAGGTGCTGGTGGCCGACAGGTCGAGGCGGTCGAGGTCGTACAAAGGGCGGTTGAGCATGGCGGCCAGGCGGTTGCGTGCCAGGCTGATGCCCTTGTTGGTCACAATCGGCACGATGGTCGGCTGCGCGACCCAGTCGCGGTACACCGCCTTGCTGGCCAGCGCGGCATCGGCCAAGGGCTGCTCGATCACCTTGTTGGCGGCCAGCACGCGGATGTGCGAATCGGTGAGTTCTGCCAGCTCGACCCGGCCCTTGGACAGGTAATGCGAGGGGCGGCGCTGGGCAATCATCAGTGACAGCACCTGGCGCAGGGCCAGGCCACGTGCGGCCATGCTCTCGGGGTCGCTGGCCGTGGAAGTCAGGGCCTGGTTGACCTGGTCGAAGTCGGCGCCGTACCACACCCGCAGGCCTTCGGCCATGCCATGCACTTCGCCATGCCCCGGTACAGCCGAGAGAGGCACGCTGTTGAGGTAGTCACGCACGATACGCTGACGAGCCTCAGTCGTGTCAGGGCCGCCTTGGTAGGCGCGCACGCTGGCGGAAATCATCTGGCGGATTTTCTCGGCCCCCGAGACGGTCAGGCCGTCTGGCGAATGGCGGTACTTTTCCAGCTGCGTGGCCAAGGTACTCCCGCCAGCGGACTGGCCGGGCAAGGCCAGGTACTTGGCCACCTGGCTGTAGGCTGCCTTGGCAAAGCGTGGCCAGTCCACGGCCGGGTTGTTGCGTGGGTCCTGGGTGTCGAGCAGGTCGCGGTTTTCGATGAACAGCAGGCTGTTGACCATCACCGGCGGGATCGCCGCAAAATCAGGGTACAGGTGCTGCGGGTAGTTGTACTGGTACAGCGTGTCGCCACGGCAGTCAGTGATCGACAGGCCGGCCTGGATTTTCTCGATGTAGGGCACGAACAGCCCGTGATCGACGTAGTTCATCAACGCTGGCGAGAACTTCACCTGCTCGCTGATCAGGTAGTCGCGCTTGAGCAGCCGTGGCAGGAATTCGCCCAACGCACTGTAGCCCAGGCGTTTGTCGAACGGCCCTTCCCCCGGGTAGACGATGGCATCGCTGGGGCCTGGCTGCAGCGAATAGGTCAGCGTGCCGGCCAGTTTGCTGAATTCTCGCGATTGCAGCTCGGACGTGCGGAATTCGTCATACGCCGCAAAGCCGATGGCAACCAGCGCCACCAGCAGAATAAGGATGATCAGCCGCCACCATAGCCGACGCTGACGGGGTGACTTGGGTTGTGGCGTCTCGGCCGGAGGTATCTCGGGTGCTTCCGTTCTGGTTGGTTCCGATTGCCACAGTGCGCCCATAGTCTTCTATCCGGCCAGGTATTTTCGTCTTGCTTGTCTGAAGCTTAGACGTTGAGCGGGTGAGGTGAAAAATTTGTAGGAAGGGAAGAAAGGCGAGGTAGGGCTATGCGGCTTTGGTGTGGGTTTCTTCGTACCGGGATGTTGCTATGGTGCCCGGGCGATCGTGATGAGTGCGACGCGATCCCGGGGTTCTCGCCAAATTTCTGCACATATACAGTGAAAACCCCTACAACGCACTTCCTATACTGCTCGCCCCCTTCGACCTGCCGGGCGCTCTATTCCGGCATACGGGCCGGCCCACAAGGCCAGCCTGGCAAGCCAACGCCACGCCTATCGGCATGGCCGGTGCTGCACGAAGGTCAAATCCAATAACAAAATGAGGTTGTATTGCTATGCCAGTCGGCAACCACCCTGCCCACGGCCCTGCCACTGAAGGCGGCCCGCTCAAGCGTGAACTGGGCGAACGGCACATCCGTCTGATGGCGCTGGGCGCCTGTATCGGTGTCGGTCTTTTCCTGGGTTCGGCCAAGGCCATCGAAATGGCCGGCCCTGCGATCATGCTGTCCTACATCATCGGCGGCCTGGCCATCCTTGTGATCATGCGCGCCCTTGGTGAAATGGCCGTGCACAACCCTGTCGCCGGCTCCTTCAGCCGTTATGCCCAGGACTACCTCGGCCCGCTGGCGGGCTTCCTCACCGGTTGGAACTACTGGTTCCTGTGGCTGGTGACCTGCGTTGCCGAAATTACCGCAGTGGCCATCTACATGGGCATCTGGTTCCCCGACGTACCGCGCTGGATCTGGGCCCTGGCGGCGCTGGGCAGCATGGGCGCGGTCAACCTGGTAGCGGTGAAGGCCTTCGGTGAATTCGAGTTCTGGTTCGCCCTGATCAAGATCGTCACCATCATCGCCATGGTCCTGGGCGGTATCGGCATCATTGCCTTTGGTTTTGGCAATGACGGTGTGGCTATGGGCATTTCCAACCTGTGGAGCAACGGTGGCTTCATGCCCAATGGCGTGACCGGCGTGCTGATGTCGCTGCAGATGGTGATGTTCGCTTACCTGGGCGTGGAAATGATCGGCCTGACCGCCGGCGAAGCACGTAACCCGCAAAAGACCATCCCGCAGGCCATCGGCTCGGTGTTCTGGCGCATCCTGCTGTTCTACGTGGGCGCGTTGTTCGTGATCCTGTCGATCTACCCGTGGAACGAAATCGGCAGCCAGGGCAGCCCGTTCGTGATGACCTTCGAGCGCCTCGGTATCAAGACTGCGGCCGGCATCATCAACTTCGTGGTCATCACAGCGGCACTGTCGTCGTGCAACGGCGGCATCTTCAGCACCGGGCGCATGCTCTACAGCCTGGCGCAGAACGGCCAGGCGCCAGCGGCCTTCGCCCGCACTTCGAAGAATGGCGTACCGCGCAATGCGCTGCTGCTGTCGATCGGCGCGCTGTTGCTGGGTGTACTGGCCAACTATCTGGTGCCGGAAAAAGTCTTTGTCTGGGTCACCTCGATCGCCACCTTCGGCGCGATCTGGACCTGGGTGATGATTCTGCTCGCACAGCTCAAGTTCCGTGCAGGCCTTACCACTGCCGAGCGCAAGGCACTGAAGTACCGCATGTGGCTGTGGCCGCTCAGCTCCTACCTGGCGCTGGCGTTCCTGGTGCTGGTGGTTGGCTTGATGGCGTACTTCGAGGATACCCGCGTGGCCCTGTACATCGGCCCGGCGTTCCTGGTGCTGTTGACGGTGTTGTATTACGCGTTCCGTCTTGCGCCGAAAGAAGTGCAGGGTGTAGCGAGTACCGCTTCCTGATCTGATATGGCGGGGGCCGCTTTGCGGCCCTTTCGCGACACAAGGCCGCTCCCACAGGAGTACGCAATCTCCTGTGGGAGCGGCCTTGTGTCGCGATGGGCTGCGCAGCAGCCCCGGGGCTCTATCAGGCAGCTACTTCACTGTGCGGTTCAAAACTGTCCGCCCGCGCCAGTTGCCACATGCGCGAATAGAACTGCCCGTTCACCTCACCCGTCAGCAGCTCCCCCGGCTTCAGGAACACATGCATCTGCGAGAACAGCTTGATCTCGGTGGCCGAGATGCGCCGCACCAGGTGCTTGGCCTCAAGCTGCGCAGGGTGCTCCAGGCCTGCCGCCGCGAGCATTTCAGCCAGCGCACGCAAGGTGTTGTGGTGGAAGTTCAATACCCGCTGGGCCTTGTCCGGCACCACCAGCGCACGCTGGCGTAGCGGGTCTTGTGTCGCCACGCCGGTCGGGCACTTGTTGGTGTGGCAGCTTTGCGACTGAATGCAACCGATGGCGAACATGAAGCCGCGCGCCGAGTTTGCCCAGTCAGCGCCAATCGCCAGTACGCTGGCGATGTCGAAGGCGCTGACAATCTTGCCGCTGGCCCCGAGCTTGATCTTGTCGCGCAGGTTCAGGCCCACCAGGGTGTTGTGCACGAACAGCAGCCCTTCGCGCAGCGGCACGCCGATATGGTCGGTGAATTCCACCGGCGCCGCGCCGGTGCCGCCTTCCTTGCCATCGACAACAATGAAGTCGGGCAGGATGCCGGTTTCCAGCATGGCTTTGGCGATGCCCATGAACTCCCAGGGGTGGCCCAGGCAGAATTTGAAACCGACGGGTTTGCCACCGGACAATTCACGCAGCTGTGCGATGAACTGCATCATCTCGATTGGCGTAGAGAAAGCGCTGTGGCGCGACGGCGAGATGCAGTCCTCACCCATCAGCACGCCGCGGGTCTCGGCGATTTCCTGGGTGACCTTGTGTTTGGGCAGGATGCCGCCATGGCCGGGTTTGGCGCCCTGGCTCATCTTGATCTCGATCATGCGTACCTGCGGGCTGCGCGCCTGGGCGGCGAAGCGTTCGGGATCGAAGCGCCCGTCTGGCGTGCGGCAACCGAAGTAGCCACTGCCCAGTTCCCAGACCAGATCGCCACCGTGCTCGCGGTGGTAAGGGCTGATGCTGCCCTCGCCGGTGTCATGGTGGAAATTACCCAGCTTGGCACCCTGGTTGAGGGCGCGGATGGCGTTGGCGCTGAGCGAGCCGAAGCTCATTGCCGAAATGTTGAAAATCGACGCCGAGTACGGCTGGCTGCACTGCGGCCCGCCAACAATGACGCGGAAGCTGGACGGGTCGGCCAGCGGCGCCGGGCGCATGGAGTGGCCGATGAACTCGAAGCCGGACTCGTACACGTCGATCAGGGTGCCGAATGGCTTGTCCGAGGCCTCGTTCTTCGCCCGGGCATACACCAGCGAACGCTGGGCGCGGGAGAACGGCAAGGCGTCGCTGTCCGATTCCAGCAGGTACTGGCGAATTTCCGGGCGAATGGCTTCGACCAGGTAGCGGATGTTGCCCAGGATCGGGTAGTTGCGGCGCACCGCATGGCGTTGCTGCAGCAGGTCGAATACGCCGATCAGGCTGAGGATGCCAGTGGTCAGGGTGAACGGCCACAGCCATTCGTGGTGGGTGAAGGGCAGGCTCGCCAGGGTGAACAGCACACAGGCGGCGAAGAAGGCATAGCGACTGAGAAGTGACAGGCTCATACGGGGTCCTTGCGATGGCGCGGTCAGGCTCAGGGCCTGGGGGCAAACCCCGACCATAGCCAAGTTGCGGGGCGCTGCAAATTAAAATCGGGGTAGCGAAAATCATTCTCGAATCGAGGGTATGACCACAGCCGGAACACATGCCCTGTGGGAGCAGCGGTCTTCTTGTGGGCGCTGGCCTTGTCAGGCCAATGATCCCCATGGGATCCTCCCCGGCCATTGTTTCCAGCGAGCCCTCCCATGCCCAACATCATCCGCATCGCCGCCGCCCTGCTGATCGACCCCCAGGGCCGTACCTTGCTGGTGCGCAAGCGCGGCACCGAGGCCTTCATGCAGCCAGGTGGCAAGATCGATGCCGGTGAATCACCGGTGCAGGCGCTGGTGCGTGAACTGCATGAAGAGTTGGGGCTGAACATCAACGCGGACCAGGCCGTGCACCTGGGCCGGTTCAGTGCCCCGGCCGCGAACGAACCAGGTTTCGAGGTGCAAGCCGAACTGTTCCGTGTCGACAGCGCCGCGCCGGTAACGCCGGCTGCGGAGATCGAAGAGGTGGTGTGGCTGGCTGCCGATCAGGCACCAGCCCTGCTACTGGCGCCTTTGACCCGCGACCTGATACTGCCGCTGTACCGCCAGGCAGTCAGCGCACCGCGCTGACGCCGTCAAGCGTGGCGAACGAGGTATCTTTGGCGGTCAACAGGAAGTCGCGCATGTACGGCGCATCGAGCATGTCGGTGCGCACGGCAGCATAAAGGGTGGCGAACAGGCCTTTTTCACCCAGGCGCTTGCCCTTCACATAGCCGCGTGAGCTGTACTCGTGCAGCGCCCAGTGCGGCATGCCGCAGACCCCACGGCCGCTGGCCACCAGTTGCATCATCATCACCGTCAGCTCCGACGTGCGCACGGCAGCCGGCTCGATGTCGGCCGGCTCCAGGAAGCGGGTGAAAATGTCCAGGCGGTCGCGCTCCACCGGGTAGGTGATCAGCGTCTGGTCGAGCAAGTCTTGCGGCACGATGTAGGGCTTGCTGGCCAGCGCGTGCTGGTTGGCCACGGCCAGCATCGCTTCGTACGTGAACAGCGGCACATACGTGATACCTGCCAGGTCCACCGGGTCGGAGGTCACTACCAGGTCCAGGTCGCCGCGTGCCAGGGCCGGCAGCGGGGCGAAGGCAAAGCCGGAGGCCAGGTCCAGCTCCACTTCCGGCCAGGCATCGCGGAACTGGTCGATGGTCGGCATCAGCCACTGGAAGCAGCTGTGGCATTCGATGGCCATGTGCAGGCGCCCGGCGGTGCCACCGGCCAGACGCGCAATGTCGCGCTCGGCGCCGCGCAGCAGTGGCAGGGTGGCATCGGCCAGTTGCAGCAGGCGCAGCCCGGCACTGGTGAAGCGGATCGGCTTGGTCTTGCGCACGAACAGCGGCAGGCCCAGGCGTTCTTCCAGCTCCTTGAACTGATGCGACAGCGCCGACTGGGTCAGGTGCAGGCGCTCGGCGGCTTCCACCAGGCTGTCGGCTTCGCGCAGGGCATGAAGGGTTTTCAGGTGACGGATCTCCAGCACAGCTGACTCCGGGGTGTGGGATTGAAGAAACAGGGAATGAGTTGAGTTTCTCTCATGTTGCCGTGCCTGTCGACTGGGCGTTCAGCCGCACCGTCTGGCGGGAGTCATGAAACTGTCACCGAACTGTGGCAGCGCGCCCGAACAGAATTCATCAGACTCGCGCTTTACTGGGGATCTGCATTCTGGTGTTTCTTTCATGCGGGCTTTTTGGCTTTTTCTTTTCTTCCTTTTCAGCGTACCTGCCAGCTTCGCCGAACAGCGTTGTGACGCCCACGTACCGGTGCAGCGCGCCGAGCTGGGCGCGGTCAGCCTGGTGTACCAGAGCGTGGGCGCGCCGCG
The DNA here is from genome assembly GCF_002992185.1 of Pseudomonas sp. LLC-1. Taxonomy (NCBI): domain Bacteria; kingdom Pseudomonadati; phylum Pseudomonadota; class Gammaproteobacteria; order Pseudomonadales; family Pseudomonadaceae; genus Pseudomonas; species Pseudomonas sp. LLC-1. Next base: position 381,132 of record NZ_LUVY01000006.1, read on the forward strand.
TGATCCGGCCTTGCTACTGGTCATGGGCCTGGGCGGGCAACTGATCCACTGGCCGGACGATGTGGTCGAGGCATTGTGCCGCCAAGGTTTCAGGGTTATTCGCTACGACAACCGCGATGTCGGGCTGTCACGCTGGAACCAGATGCCGCCGTCGGCCAACCTGACGGTGGAGCTGCTGCGTTACAAGCTGGGCCTGCCAGTGGCGGCGCCCTATACGCTGACCGACATGGCAGACGATGGTTTACGCCTGATGGACGCCTTGGGGGTGCGCCAGTTTCATGTACTGGGTGTGAGCATGGGCGGCATGATCGCCCAGCACCTGGCGGCCATGGCTCCCGAGCGCGTGCGCAGCCTGACGTTGGTCATGTCCAGTTCCGGGGCGGCGGGGTTGCCGGCGCCCGACCCGGCGCTGGTGCAGTTGCTGGCCCGGCGCAGCGCGCCCAACCGCGAGATGGCCATCGAGCAGCAGGCAGACTTGTTGGCGGCGTTGGGCAGCCCTGAGGTGCGGGATGACCGTGCGGTGTTGCTGCACCAGGCAGCGGTGGCCTACGACCGGGCGTTCAACCCGGACGGAGCCAAGCGCCAGATCATGGCGATCCTGGCCGAGCCAAGCCGCGTCGAGCTATTGAACCAGTTGAGGGTGCCGACCCTGGTGGTGCACGGCACGGCTGACCCGTTGCTGCCGGTGATGCATGGCGTGCACCTGGCGGCGCATATTCAAGGCAGCCAGCTGCGCTTGATACCAGGGCTGGCGCATCGCTTCCAGGAGCCGTTCAAGGCACCGCTGCTGGGGGCTGTGTTGCCTTATCTGCAGGCGCATCGGCAGGATGTCACGCATATCGCAGGGCTCTGAAACCCGCGCCGATATCAATCAGTGCATCCGCACCCACAAGGTCACCAGCACGGTCGCGGCCATCAGCCAGGCCACCGTGGCCAGTGCCAGCGATGCCTCCAGGCGCAGGCGGTCAACCAGTACATACAGGGTCGCCAGGTACACGAAATACGGAATGATCGACCACATGCCGAACAGGATGGTGGTCTTCAGGTCGGCAATGCTGCGCCCCTTGCCAACAATGTAATGGGCAATCAGGGCAAAGGTGGGGAACAGCGGCACCAGCCCGGCGATGTAGTAGTTACGCGTCTTTGACAGCACCGCCAGCAGCAGTACTACGCCAGCGCCCAGGGCCGCTTTGAATACCAGGTCCACGTTGTTATTCCAGTTTGGGTTGAGGTCAGCCGAGGCCGTATTTCTTCACTTTGTCGAACAACGTGGTCTTGGCCATGCCCAGCTCCTGGCTGGCCTGGCTCAGGTTGCCCCCGGTACGTTGCAGTGCGTCGCTGAGCAGGTTGCGTTCAAACGCCTCCACCGCCTCGGCAAAGCCCAAACCCTGGCTGGCGCCGCCGCTGGGGCCTTTCTTGAACGCCGGCAGGCCAAGCGCATAGCGTTCGGCCACGTTGCGCAGCTCGCGCACATTGCCCGGCCAATCGTGGGCCATCAGGCGCGACAAGGTCTGGCTGTCCAACGTCGGGGTTTCCCGGTCGAAGCGCAGGGCCGACTGCTGCAGGAAGTGTTCGAACAGTTGCAGGATGTCTTCGCGGCGTTCGCGTAGTGGCGGCAGCTCCAGGGTGACCACGTTCAGCCGGTAATACAGGTCGCTGCGGAACTGGCCGCTCTGGCCCAGGCTGTCGAGATCGGCCTTGGTCGCGGCAATTACCCGGCAATCCACCGGGATGCTCTGGTTAGAGCCCAATCGTTCCAGGGTCCGTTCCTGCAGCACGCGCAGCAGCTTGATCTGCAGGTTGATCGGCATGCTCTCCACTTCATCGAGGAACAGCGTGCCGCCGTTGGCGTGCTCGATCTTGCCGATGCGGCGTTTGCCGGCGCCGGTGAAGGCGTTGGCCTCATGGCCAAAAATCTCGCTTTCGAACAGGTTTTCCGGCAGGCCGCCGCAGTTCAGCGCCACGAACGGTTGGCTCTGGCGGCGGCTGAAGTCGTGAAGGCAGCGTGCGACCAGCTCTTTCCCGGTGCCGGTCTCGCCTTCGATCAGCACGTTGGCTGAGGTGTCGGCGACGTTGGCGATCAGTTCGCGCAAGTGCTCCATGGCGGGGGAGCGGCCAATGATGCGGCCCTCAAGGCTGCTCTGTTCGGCCAGTTGGCGGCGTAGGGCCACCACTTCTCGCGACAGCCCGCGTTGCTCCAGTGCGCGGCGCACCACATCGACCAGGCGCTCGGGGGAGAACGGTTTTTCCATGAAGTCGTAGGCGCCGTTACGCATGGCGCCGACGGCCATGTCGATATCGCCATGGCCGGTGATCAACACCACCGGCAGGCTGCGATCACGGGCCTTCAGGCGGTTGAGCAGTTCCAGGCCGTCAATGCCCGGCAGGCGGATGTCACTGACGACAATGCCGGCGAAATCGTCGCCGATGCGTTCCAGCGCCAGCTCGGCGCTGCCCACGCCTTCGCAGGCGATATCTTCCAGCGCCAGCGCCTGCTGGCAGCCGAGCAGCACATGCGGGTCGTCTTCGACGATCAGGACGGTAAGAGGCGCTTGGTTCATGGGTGCTCTGCCGATTCGCTAGGGGGAGAAACCAGGGGTAGGGCCAGGACGAAGGCCGTGCCGCCAGTGGCGGGGTGCTCGACGTTGAGGCTGCCCTTGGCGGCGGCGGCAAGGCTCGCCGACAAGGTCAGGCCCAGGCCCAGGCCATGTTCGCCCGGTTTGGTGGTGAAGAAAGGTTCGAACAGGTGCTTGCGCGCCTCGGCATCGATGCCGTGGCCATTGTCGCGCACCTGCAAGCGGTACTTGTCGCCCTGCAGTTCGCCTTCCAGCCATAGCTCGGGCAGCGGTTGCGCGGCCATGGCATCAAGCGCGTTGCCGATCAGATTGACCAGAATCTGTTCGAGGCGCGTCTGGTCGATAGCCAGTTGCTGGTCGTCGAACTGGTGGTGCAACTGCAAATGGCAGGCGCTGATGCGGTTGGCCAATACTTGCAAGGTCGCTTCCACCGCCTTGGCCAGCGAGGCCTGGCCGCTGTCATCGCCGCGCCGGGCGAAGGAGCGCAGGCTGGCGGTAATGCGGCCCATGCGGTCGATCAGGTCGTTCATGGTGCGCAGGTTGGTGCTGGCGGTTTCCAGTGCCCCACGTTCGAGGAAACGCACCGTGTTGCCAGACAAGGTGCGCAACGCGGCCAGCGGCTGGTTCAGCTCATGGGCGATACTGGTGGACATCTGCCCGATGGCCGCCAGCTTACCGGCCTGCACCAACTCATCCTGGGCGTGGCGCAAGGTTTGCTCGGCATGCCGGCGCTCGCGAATTTGCCCCTTCAGGCGTTCGTTGCTGGCGCGCAGGTCGGCGGTGCGCTCGGCAATCCGCCGCTCCAGCTGGCTATTCGCTTCCTCAAGGGCTTCACGGGCTGCCAGGCGGGTGGCGATGACCTTGCGTCGTTCGTTCCAGGCGATGCCGAGGATCGCCAGCAAGGCGAACGCCACGCCCACCAGAATGCCCTGCACCATGGACTCGCGGCGCAGGTCCTGCAGCGGGGTCAGCAGGGTGAAATGCCAGGGTGTATCCACCAGGCGACGGGTCTGCGCCAGGTAGGCAACCTCGTGGGGTTTGCCTTTTGCGGTTTCGCTGTTGGCCGGGAAGGTCAGTTTTTCCACACCGTCGGCCAGGGTTTCCCGGGCCAGTGGCTGCAACTCGTTCAGCGGCCACCAGTAGTATTGCAGGCTGCGCGCCAGGCGCTCCTTGATTTGCGGGGTCAGCGGGCGCACCGACTTCAGGCGTCGGGCCGGGTCGCTGGAGAGGATGATGATGCCGTTCTCGTCACTGACGAACGCCTCCAGACGGGCACGTTGCCAGCGCTCCTCAAGCGTGTCCAGGCGCACCTTGATCACGGCCACGCCAATGATCTTGCCGTGCTCCTCCAGGCCATGAGCCAGGTAGTAGCCAGCCTCGCCGGTGGTGCTGCCGATGCCATAGAAACGCCCAGGCTCACCGCGCACGGCTGTCTGGAAGTAGGCGCGGAACGACAGGTCTTCACCCAGGAACGAGTCGGCGTCGCGCCAGTTGCTGGTGGCCTGGACCCGGCCATTGGTGTCGAGGACGAAGATGGCCCGGCTGCGGCTGCGCCGATTCAGGCCTTCAAGGTATTCGTTTACGGTTTGCCGTGAGCCGCCGTCCGGGTCGGTGAGCAGGTGCGAGACGCTGTCTTCCAGCTCCAGCAGGCTTGGCAGATAGGTGTACTTGCTGATTTCACTTTCGACCGTGCGTGCGTGCAGCTCCAGCTGGCGCTCACCGTTTTCGCTGAGGGTGCGAATGCCGTTGCTTTCGCTGATCAGGTAGCCAGCCATTCCCAGGCCGACCATCAGCAGGATGATCAGGGGCGGCAACAGCAATTGGCGGAGCAGGCGGGAATTCACGGCAGGCTTGGCAGGGAGAAGAAGCGAAGGGTCGCATTTCATCACAGTGGCCTTGTCACGACCAGCGCCAACTGCCCGAAAGGGCAGCGGCGCCGACCGGTTCAGTGAGGCAAAATCAGTGTTGCAGGATCTTGCTGAGGAAGTGCTGGGTACGCTCGTGGCGGGCCGACGGGTTGCCGAAGAAGTCTTCCTTCTGGCAGTCCTCGATGATGTTGCCCTTGTCCATGAAGATGACGCGGTTGGCCACTTTGCGGGCGAAGCCCATTTCGTGGGTCACGCACATCATGGTCATGCCTTCGTGGGCCAGCTCGACCATGACGTCCAGTACTTCGTTGACCATTTCCGGGTCCAGTGCCGAGGTCGGTTCGTCGAACAGCATGACGATCGGGTCCATCGACAGGGCGCGGGCGATGGCCACACGCTGCTGCTGGCCACCGGACAACTGGCCGGGGTGCTTCTTGGCGTGGGCACCGAGGCCGACGCGGTCGAGCAGGGCCAGGCCCTTCTTGGTCGCTTCCGCTTCGCTGCGGCCGAGCACCTTGCGCTGGGCAATGGTCAGGTTCTCGGTGATGGACAGGTGCGGGAACAGCTCGAAGTGCTGGAACACCATGCCAACCCGGGAGCGCAGCTTGGGCAAGTTGGTCTTCGGGTCGGCAATCGAGGTGCCATCGACCACGATGTCACCTTTCTGGAAGGGTTCCAGGGCGTTCACGCACTTGATCAGGGTGGACTTGCCCGAACCCGACGGGCCACACACCACCACCACTTCACCCTTCTTGACCTCGGTGCTGCAGTCGGTCAGTACCTGGAAGTCCCCGTACCACTTGTTGACGTTCTTGATGGAAATCATACGGTGATCCTTTTTTGCAGGCGCTTGACCAGCCACGAAGCGGAGAAGCTGATGAGGAAGTACACGACACCGGCGAAGATCAGGAACTCATGGGAGCGCCCGATGATGTCGCCGTTGGAGCGTGCCGAGTTGAGGAAGTCCACCAGGCCCACGGTGTACACCAGCGAGGTGTCCTGGAACAGAATGATGCTCTGCTGCAGCAGCAGCGGGGTCATCTTGCGGAAGGCCTGGGGCAGGATGATCAGGCGCATGGTCTGGCCGTAGGTCATGCCCAGGGCCTGAGCGGCGCCCATCTGGCCCTTGGAAATCGACTGCACGCCGGCGCGGACGATTTCGCAGAAGTAGGCCGCCTCGAACATCATGAACGCCACCACGCACGAGGTGAAGGCACCCACGGGGGTGTCCTCGCCGGTGATCCAGCGCAGCACGAACGGCACCGCCAGGTAGAACCAGGTGATCACCAGCAGCAGCGGGATGGAGCGGAAGTAGTTGACGTAGGCGCCGGCCACGTTCGACAGCAGTTTGTTCGACGACAGGCGCATCAGCGCCAGAATGGTGCCCAGCACGATGCCGCCGACCACGCCCATGACCATCAACTGCAGGGTCATGACCATGCCGTCCCACAGGGCAGGCAGGGCCGGGATGATTTCGCTGAAATCCATGTCCATTTATTTGCCCCCTACGGAAATCAGGCCAGGCACCGAGACTTTCTTCTCGACCATGCGCATCAGCAGCATCAGGCCCATGTTCAGGGTGAAGTAGATCAGCGTGGCCAGGGTAAAGGCCTCGAACAGGTTGGCGGAGAACTCGGCGGTTTGCTTGGTTTGTGCCAGCAGCTCCATCAGGCCGATCAGCGACGCCACCGAGGAGTTCTTGAACACGTTCAGGAATTCTGATGTGAGCGGCGGGATGATGATCCGGTAGGCTTGCGGCAATAGCACGTTGGTGTAGATCTGCGGCAGGCTGAAGCCCATGGCACGGGCAGCGGCTTCCTGGCCGCGGGGCAGCGCCTGGATACCGGTACGTACCTGTTCACACACGCGGGCGGCGGTGAACAGGCCCAGGCAGATGACCACGCTGATCAGTGCCGAGGTAGTGGGGTTGAGGTCTTGCTTGAACCATTCCTGCAGTCCTTCGGGCAGCAGGTCCGGTACCAGGAAGTACCAGATGAACAGCTGCACCAGCAGCGGCACGTTGCGGAACAGCTCCACATAGGCGGTCGCGATACCGGATACCACGCGGTTCGGCACGGTGCGCATCACACCGAGCACCGAGCCCAGCAGCAAGGCGATGATCCAGGCGGAAATGGCGATGGCGATGGTCCAGCCCAGACCGGTGACGTACCAGTCCAGATAAGTTTCGCTGCCCACGCCGGTGGACTTGAAGAACACGCCCCAGTCCCAGTTGTAATTCATCGGGATTTCCCCTCAGACGGTTGTTTCACGGGCACCTTCGAGCATCCGGGGGCGCTGGGCGCCCTCGGATGAAAGGGTAGACACTAATGCGTGGCCTGTGGGTTCAATCGTGCGCGGATGCGCACCAGGCCACTAAACGCTGAGGATCAGGACTTCTTCTCGTCCGCTGCCTTGTCGGTCGGCTCGGCGATCAGTTTCTTCAGCTCGTCGCTCATCGGGAACTGCAGGTTCAGGCCCTTTGGCGGGATCGGCTGCTGGAACCACTTGTCGTAGCTCTTGTTGACTTCGCCCGACTTGAAGTAACCGACGATGGCGTCATCGACCGCTTTCTTGAAGGCTGCGTCATCCTTGCGCACCATGCAGCCGTAGATTTCGTACGACTGCGGGGTGCCGGTGATGACCCAGTCCGACGGTTTGCGGGCCTTGGCCATTTCGCCGGCGAGCAGGGCGTCGTCCATCATGAAGGCCACGGCGCGGCCGCTTTCGAGCATGTTGAAGGCTTCACCGTGGTCCTTGGCGGAAATCACGTTCATCTTCATCTGCTTGTCGGCGTTCATCGCCTTGAGGATGCGTTCGGACGTGGTGCCCGCGGTGGTTACCACGTTCTTGCCGGCCAGGTCCGGGAAGTCTTTGTATGCCGGCTGACCGTCCTTGACCTTGGTCAGCAGACGGGTACCGACTTCGAAGATGCCGACCGAGAAGCCGACTTGCTGCTGGCGCTCGACGTTGTTGGTGGTGGAGCCGCACTCAAGGTCCACGGTGCCGTTCTGCACCAGCGGGATACGGGTCTGGGAGGTGACGAGGTTGTAACGGACCTTGATGTCCGTACCCAGTTGCTTCTTCAGGGCGTCGACGACAGCCAGCTGGATGTCATGCGAGTAGCCCACGGGCTCGGGCTTGCCGGCCAGGTAGGAAAACGGGATGGAGGAGTCGCGGTGGCCCAGGGTGATGGTGCCCGATTCCTTGATCTTCTTCAGGGTGCCGGTCAGTTCTTCGGCCATGGCCGGCGAAGCGATCACAGCGGCCGCGATGGCGGCGCCCAGCAATTGACGAACGATACGCATCAAATTTTCCTCGACGTGTTTGTTTTTTTTATGGAGCCGTTGGCGGACTCTTTCGTTCAACGAATACCGCAAGAAGCGAGTGCATTCGGCTACCAAGTGTAGAGCATGAGTCGTGCCAAGCCCTGATGCCGATCATAACGCCGCAAAAATGCTGGGGATTAAAGTTTTCTGACCTAAGTGTGACGTGCTTTTTCGTCCGGATATCCGAATGTGTCGACTGCCATTGTTCGGTAATCCGAATGGGTGTGTGGTCGAGTAGCTACCCTCAGATGTAATTACCGCTTCCCGAGAATTGGGCTGTGGCTTCTTGCGTGCTTCCTATCGAGGAGGCTCGCTCCATGTCCAGCTCCAATGAATACCCTTACCCCACAGACTCCATTGATGCACTGCTTGCCAGGCAGCTGCCCGCCTGGGTCAGCAACGCTACCGGCAGCGCGCTGCGCGAATTGCACCTGGCGTTGAAGCAAGAGCAGGCAAGTGCAGAGCAGGTAAAGCAACTTCTGGGTCGTATACCCGGGCTTACCGAATACGCCACGCCCTTGCTTGAACAAGCACTGCAGGCGCAGCACAACGTCAAGGTGGACGTGCGCAATGGTGTGTTGTGCACGGTGGTGCGCAAGGAGTTTCCCAGCATATTTCCTTTGCCACCTATAGTCCGAACCGTACGAACCGCTTCAGTGCCGCTTTTGGCTGCTGCATTGCACAATTTTGCCGAGGAAGAGTTGCAGGCTCGGCCACTGGTTCGTCGTCGGTTGGAAAGCGCCTCGGGAGCCCTGCTGCCGATTTCCTTCGTTCAGTTCGCCAAGCTTTGTCGCAAACTTGATCTGGGCGGTGGCTACCAGGCTGTGCTGCATGAGCATCTACTGCCACCCGACGTTGACGGTAGCCCCGCTGGCGCGCCGCGCAGGCAAGTCGAAGCGTTGCTGGAAGAGGCATCACGTGCGGCAATGGAGGCGGCCGTGCGCCTTGCCTTGCTCAAGGGGCAGATCCAGGAAAGTAGTTATTTGCAGTTGCTGAGAGTGTTCTCACGCAAAGCGATCGTGCCGGCCGATACCACCAAGCTCAAATATCGCCAGCTTTTTGTGCTCGGCAAGTGTGTGCAGGGGGTAGTGGTCGTCGAGGTGTGGGATAGCCAGGGCTCCCGTCTGCAGAACCTCCTGCTGTGGACACCGGGTGACCCAGAGCAGCCTGTCCGGCAGTACAGTTCGTGGCAGGCACTCTACCAGGCACTGGGAGGACGACTGCGCGAAGCGTCCTACGCCCGTTATTTTTCCCGGTTCATTGCCGAGACAGACCGCGTAGCGTTCTGTACCAAGCTTGAGCACCTGTTAACTGCCACCAAGGTGGGTACTGCACTCGAACTTGATGGGCGTAACTTCCCGATTACCGAGCCACTGTTCGCCTACCTGCGCGCCCAGCGGCTCAATAAGATTCTGGGTGACGCGAAAGCACTGGCGGTACCAACCGGGGTCGAGGACGCTGCCTCTCGCAACCAGCGCCTGAAAGGCTATGAAAATGCTGGCCTTACATTACTTGGCCTTGCCGGGCTGTTTGTTCCGGTGTTGGGTGAGGTCATGATGGGCGTGGCTGCGCTGGAGATTGCCGATGAAGTGTACGAGGGTTATCAGGATTGGCGGCTTGGTGACCGTGAGGCCGCTTTGGGGCATCTGTTCTCGGTAGCAGAAAACGTAGCCCTGGGGGCTGCCGTTGGGGTGGGGGTGGCAGCCGGCGCCAAGGTGCTTGAGCGTGTCATGTTCGTCGACGAGCTTGCACCGGTGGTGGCTGAAAGTGGCCGTGTGAAACTCTGTACCACTGACTTGGCTGCTTACCGTCTGGAGCAGCATACAGACCTGTCCGTGTGGCAGATCCATGCTGACCCGCAAGGCTGGCACCTGCACTTGCATGATGGGGCATTCCAGTTGGCTGGGGCGGCGGATGGCAAAGGTCTGTCGATTCGTCACCCGCTGCGCGAGAGCGCTTACCGGCCCAGGCTCGAAAGAAACGGCAGTGGCGGTTGGCGACATGCGTTGGAGCAGCCCCAGGAGTGGGGCGGCGAACTACGGCTTTTGCGCCGGCTGGATGCCCGTTTTGCCGATATCACCCAGGAGCAGGCCACCGCGTTGCTTGATTGCACAGGGTTCGATGAGGCGCGGCTGCGGCAGCTTTGTGCGGAAGGCGCACCAGCGCCTGCTCGGCTTCAGGATGCGTTCGAGCGCTATCGCCTGCATGCGTTGCATCCAACGCTGGAGGCGCAGGCCTTGGAGGTGTTGGTCGCACAAGCCCAGGAGGCAGAAGAGGTGGAGGATGCCTTGTTGCGGCGGAGCTTTCCCGGGCTTTCCGTGCGGGGTGCCAAGGAAATACGCAAGCAGGTTGACGGCCGGGACCTGGAGCAACTGAACAAGACCGGGCGTGTGCCGCTGGCAATGGCGGAGAGAGTGCGCTGGTTCCTTGGTGACAGCCGTCTGGACCGCGCGTGTGCCGGATTGCGCTTGAGGCAGGCTGTGACTACCGACACTGAGAAACTGGCCATAGGGCTGGTACATGAGTTGGCCGCCTGGCCTGAAACGCTGCGTGTCGAACTGCGTGAGGGGGCATCCGGGGGGCCGGTACTTGGGCAGGTGGGCGCAGAGTTGGCACAGCAGGTTATCAGCATCGTACGACAGGAGCAGGGCTACAGCGTGCATATGCGAACAGTCGGAGCCCAGGCCAATACCCTTGCAACCGACAGCTTCATGAACGCCCTGTTGCTCTGCATGGGGGATGAACAGAAATCGTTGTTGGGTGATGCGATGCTCACCGAACCGCAACTGGTTGAAAAATTGGCGGCATACGCGCGTGACCATCGGGAATTGTCGTCCAGGCTTATTGGGCAAGTACCGATCGCTGGTGGCGTTCGCCCGCCCGTGCGTTTTGCCGATGGTCGACTTGGCTATCCCCTCAGCGGCCGGGGTGAAAGCAGAGGCCAGGCCAGCAGGCGCGGAATTCGGCAAATTTTTCCGACATTCGATGATGCTCAAATGCAGCAGTACATGCTTGACCTGGTTTCCAGGGGCGTCGACTCATGGTCCCACTACGAGGCATTACACGCACAATGGGGGGCACTGAGGCAGGCGCTGGCGAGCTGGCGAGCGGAGTATGTGAGGCTTGTTGATCTGTTGAGGCGTAGCAGGGTGGTCAACACCATTCGGCGTTGTTGGCGCCGTAAGTTGGGTCGGCGAGCAGATGGCACCTATGCGCTTGAAGTTCGTGGCGAGCGGGTGGGCAGCTTGCCGCAGTTACCTGACGGCATCATGTTCGAGCATGTTACCCGGTTGGTGCTGCGAGACATGGATCTGGCAGAGATCGATGCCGACTTCCTAGGCCGCTTCCCGAACCTGACGGAACTTGATTTGCGTAGCAATCGGCTGTTGTCGATTCCCCATGGGCTGGAACATTTGACAGAACTACGCGTGCTGCGCCTGGACAATAACCAGATCGTTTTTACGCAAGCCGATAGCCAGCGATTGAACGCATTGATCAACCTTGAAAGGCTGGAACTCAATTACAACCCGTTGGGCGACGCGCCTGCTGTGCGGCAGATGTTGAACTTGAGAGCAGTGGGGATGCGTGCGGCCGAGATAGAAGCGCTTCCCGCCCGAATTGAGCAAATGCCGTGGCGAGGTATTGCCGATCTGCGTGAAAACCGGATTCAGCAAGTCAACCAGGACCTACAAGGGTTGCGTGTGCGTTTGCAGCAAATGGCCTTGCATGACAATCCACTGGACGAAGCCAGCGAGCGGTATCTGCAAGAACAGCCAGGGCCATCGAGCGCTGTTCAACCCGTCGTCCGGCACAGCCCTGACTACCGCCATCATCTTGTTCGACAGGCAGAGTTATCGACGTGGCTGACGGGGTCGATTGGCGCTCAAAGGATTGAGCGCGAGATGTTATGGAGCAACCTTCGGCACGCGTCTGGCGGCGATGACTTCTTCAACTTCCTGCGCGACTTTGCTCAGTCACCGGACTACCTGAAATACCCCGCGTACTACCGCGCCAGGGTGTGGGCGATCATCGAAGCGTGCGAGCAGAACAGCGAGCTGCGTGAACTGTTGTTCGAGCAGGCGGGCGGGGTCGCGACCTGTGAGGATCGCTTGCTTTGGGTGTTCAGCCAGATGGAAATACGTGCCCTGGTTCATCGAGAGACTGCAGGCCTACCTCAGATGCAGAGTGAGCGAGCGTTACTGAAACTTGGGCGTTCGCTCTATCGGTTGCAAGAGCTGGATAGAATTGCGGCGAAAAAACTCACCAGCCTCAGGAAAGAATTTGCGAACAGCCCCGCGCGACTTGAAAGCATTGACGATGTCGAAACGTACCTTGCCTACCGCGTGGGGCTGGCGGGGCCATTGCAGATACCAGGCCAGCCAGTGACCATGCACTACCTTCGCGAGTCGCTGGTGACGACCGAGGACATCAATGTTGCCAGGGTTAAAATACTTACCTCAGAAAGCAGCGAGCGGTTGATGCAGTCACTGGCCAATCAGGAGTATTGGCAGGACTATCTGCGGGCGACCTATTCGGGCCGTTTCAGGGCATTGGTGGATGCCCAGCGCGAATTTCTGGAAGCGTACGACAGGCTTGTGGCAGACGGCAGTATTGATGAGCTGACCTATCTGGAACGATGCAACGAACTGAAGACGGACCTGGAAGTCCGTGAGCGTGCATTGATCGAGCAATTGACCGCAGAGGCTTATTCGCGCTGGTCAGTCTGAACCGCTTGCTTGCAACAGCGCCGTGCAGCGTGTGAGCGATGCACGGCGCCTGGGGGCTTCAAGCGGCTTCGACACCGGCGCGGCTGTCTTGCAGGTAGTCTTTCAGGGTTTGTTGTTCCATGGCGCTAGTGAACAGGCCCAGCTTGGTCCGACGCCACAGAATATCCTCGGCATCAACCGCCCACTCTTCGCTGCGCAGGTAGTCGATTTCGCGAGTGAACAAGCCGCCGCCTACTGCCTGGCCCAGGTCATCCGGGCCGGCAACACCCTCCAGCAGGCGCCACACGCGGCTGCCGTAGGTCACTACCCAGCGCTTGGCGATGTCAACGGGCAGCCAGCCATGTCGGGCAAGCAGAGTGTCTAACAAGCCTTGCGTGGTGGTCATCTGCTCGCCGCCCGGCAATGGCGCGTCAGCGGTCCAACTGGCGCGCATCTGGGGGAAGAACGGCTGTAGTTCCGCCATCGCCGATTCCGCAAGTTTGCGGTAGGTAGTCAACTTGCCTCCGAACACTGACAACAGTGGCGCTTCGCCCTCGGCGGCAGACAAGGCCAAGGTGTAGTCGCGGGTTACCGCCGACGGGTTGTCGGACTCGTCGTTGCACAGCGGACGTACGCCGGAATAAGTGTGCAGGATGTCGGCGCGGCTGAGTTGATGGTTGAAGTGTTCGTTCACAACCTTCAACAGGTAGTCGGTTTCCTGCTCGGTAATCGCCACCTTGGCCGGGTCACCGCTGTATTCGCGGTCGGTGGTACCGATCAGGGTAAAGCGATCCAGGTAGGGGATGCAGAAGACGATGCGCTGGTCTTCGTTCTGCAGGATGTAGGCATGCTCGCCTTCGTACAGGCGCGGGACGATGATGTGGCTGCCCTGGATCAGGCGGATACCGTAGGGGGCGTCAAGCTTGAGGTCGTCCTTGATGAAGCTGGCGACCCATGGGCCGGCGGCGTTCACCAGGGCGCGGGCGCGGATGGTCTGCAAGCTGCCATCGGCGTGTTGCAGCGACACCTCCCACAAGCCATCGACGCGCTCGGCGCGCAGGCAACGGGTGCGGGTGCGCACGTGTGCGCCATGTTCGCGAGCTGCCATGGCGTTCAGCACCACCAGGCGGGCGTCGTCCACCGCGCAATCGGCGTATTCGAAACCGCGGGTGATTGCCGGCTTGAGCGGGTACCCCGGGCCGAAGCGCAGGCTGCGCGAGGCACCCAGGCGCTTGCGCTTGCCCAGGTGGTCATACAGGAACAGGCCTGCACGAATCATCCACGCCGGGCGCAGGTGCGGGCGGTGTGGCAACACAAAGCGCATCGGTTTGACGATGTGGGGTGCCTTGGCCAGCAGCACTTCACGTTCAGCCAGCGCTTCACGCACCAGGCGGAACTCGTAGTGCTCCAGGTAGCGCAGGCCGCCGTGGATCAATTTGCTGCTGGCTGACGAGGTGTGTTGGGCCAGGTCGTCCTTCTCGCAAAGAAATACCTTCAGGCCACGCCCAGCGGCGTCGGCAGCGATGCCCACGCCATTGATGCCACCGCCGATCACGGCGAGGTCATAGCAGTCGGCGAGTGGGGGCTGGGACGAAACGGGCTGGGACACGGGCAAGGCCTCCTGAGGCTGTTCACATCGAATATGAACATTGATGTTCGTTTTCGAAAATACTAGCGCAAGAGAAAGCCGGTCGCCAGTCAGTCTTTATAGAAAAAACTGATCAGATGACAATAAAGTGAACATTTACGAAAATGGCGGGCCGCTTGGCAGCCCGCAGGCGGCTCAAACCACTTCGAGGCGGATCTTGTACTGGTTGAGCAGCTGGGTGAGGGTGGTGGTCGGAGCCTGGTCGGTTACCAGGCAATCGACCAGGCTGATCGAGCCCAGACGCACCATGGCGTTGCGCCCGAACTTGCTGGAGTCGGCGGCAAGGATCACTTGCCTGGCATTGGCGATGATGGCCTGGGATACCCGCACTTCCTGATAGTCGAAGTCGAGCAGGCTGCCGTCTTCATCGATGCCGCTGATGCCGACCAGGGCGAAGTCGACCTTGAACTGGTTGATGAAGTCGACGCTGGCCTGGCCGACCACCCCGCCATCGCGACGTACCGTGCCACCGGCCACCAGTACTTCGAAGTCATCCTTGGCGGCGAGGATTGCAGCCACATGCAGGTTGTTGGTAATGACCTTCAGGTGGTTGTGATTGAGCAGTGCCCGGGCGATGGACTCGGTGGTGGTGCCAATGTTGATGAACACCGAAGCATGGTCGGGAATCTGCCGGGCTACCGCTTCGGCAATGCGTTGCTTTTCGTCGCGCATCTGGTCGGCACGCATGGCGTAAGCGGTGTTTTCCACGCTCGAGTCGTAGGCCGCGCCACCGTGGTAGCGACGCAGCAAATTGAGTTCGGCCAGCTGGTTGATGTCACGGCGGATGGTTTGCGGTGTCACGACAAACAGCTGCGCCATTTCTTCGATACTGACGTAACCGCGCTCACGCACCAGTTCGAGGATTTGTTGTTGGCGAGGGGGCAGATTCATGGGGCGGTCCTTTGGGGCTGCCGGACAAATTCTGCAATGATGCCGTAGGACGCGGATGACGGCCAGTAGACGATTGGGGCCGCGAGGCGGCCCCGATAGGCATTACGCCTCGTGATCTTCCCAGTCACGGGTGCGCTCGACCGCCTTTTTCCAGCCGGCATACAGCTTCTCTTTCTGCGCTTCATCCAGCTGTGGGCTGAATTCGCGCTCGATGATGGCTTTATCGCGCAGCTCGTCCAGGCCACTCCAGAAGCCACAGGCCAGGCCAGCCAGGTAGGCGGCGCCCAGCGCTGTGGTTTCGCGCATCTTCGGCCGCTCTACGCAGGTGCCGAGGATGTCGGCCTGGAACTGCATGAGGAAGTTGTTGGCCACCGCACCGCCGTCCACGCGCAGCTCGGACAGGCGCTGGCCGCAATCCTGCTGCATGGCGTCGAGTACATCGCGGGTCTGGTAAGCGATCGACTCCAGTGCGGCGCGGATGATGTGGTCCACCTTCACGCCACGGGTCAGGCCGAACAGCGCGCCGCGGGCATACGGGTCCCAGTACGGGGCACCCAGGCCGGTGAAGGCGGGCACCAGGTAGACGCCGTTGCTGTCCTTGACCTTGCTGGCGAAGTACTCGGTATCCAAAGCATCGTTGACGATTTTCAGTTCGTCACGCAGCCATTGCACGGTGGAGCCACCGTTGAACACCGCACCCTCCAGTGCATAGGCCACCTCGCCACGCGGGCCGCAGGCGATGGTGGTGAGCAGGCCATGGGACGACGTTACCGCCTTGTCGCCGGTGTTCATCAGCAGGAAGCAGCCGGTGCCGTAGGTGTTCTTGGCCTGGCCTGGCTCCACGCACATCTGGCCAAACAGTGCCGACTGCTGGTCGCCGGCGATACCGGCGATGGCGATGCCGCTCTTGGTGTGGCCGTACACTTCCGAGGACGGGCGCACCTCTGGCAGCATCTGGTGCGGGATGCCCAGGATCTCCAGCAGCTTGGCGTCCCACTGCAGGCTGTGGATGTTGAACATCAGCGTGCGCGAGGCATTGGTGTAGTCGGTGACGTGTACCTTGCCGCCGGAGAACTTCCAGATCAGCCAGGTATCGATGGTGCCGAACAGCAGCTCGCCACGCTCGGCACGTTCACGCGCGCCTTCGACGTTGTCGAGGATCCACTTCAGCTTGGTGCCAGAGAAGTAGGGATCGGTGACCAGGCCGGTTGTTTCGCGAATGTAGTCTTCATGCCCGTCACGCTTGAGCTGGGCACAGATTTCGGTACTGCGGCGGCACTGCCAGACGATGGCGTTGTACACCGGGCGACCGGTTTCCTTGTCCCATACCACGGTGGTTTCGCGCTGGTTGGTGATGCCCAGTGCGGCGACCTGAGCATGGCTGATACCGGCCTGGGCCAAGGCTTCGACCATGGTCGCGCTTTGCGTGGCGAAGATCTCCATCGGGTCGTGCTCGACCCAGCCCGCCTGCGGGTAGTGCTGGGCGAACTCGCGCTGGGAGGTACCCACCACATTGGCGTCGCGGTCGAAAATGATCGCCCGCGAACTGGTGGTGCCCTGGTCCAGGGCGATGATGTAGTTCTTATCCTGGGTGTCTGTCATGGTCGTAGGCCTTGCAAAAATAGGGGTCAGGGCTGGGCGTGATGCCGGCATCAACTGGCTTGAGTATCGCCCTGGCGGATGTCATTTGTCTCAGGGTTCGCGGCAGGTGCCGTTGGCAAGTTGCGGGCGATAAGGCCGCGATAGGTCGCGGCACCCACGCAGGCGCCAAGGATCGGTGCGAACACCGGAACCAGGAAATAAGGAATATCCCGCCCGCCAGTGAAGGCGATTTCGCCCCAGCCGGCCAGGAAGGTCATGAGTTTTGGCCCGAAGTCGCGGGCCGGGTTCATCGCAAAGCCGGTCAAGGGGCCCATGGCACTGCCGATCACGGCAATCAGCAGGCCGATCAGCAGCGGTGCCATGGCACCGCGTGGCAGGCCGTTGTTGTCGTCGGTCAGGGCCATGATCACGGCCATCAGGATGGCGGTGATCACCACTTCCACCAGAAATGCCTGGCCGGTGGACAGCGACGGGTGTGGGTAGGTGGAGAACACCGAGGCCAGCTCCAGGCTGGCTTCGCTACCGCGCAACATGGCGTGGGCCTGTTCGAAATCGAAGAACAGGTTGCTGTACAGGGTATACACCAGCGCTGCCCCGCAGAACGCGCCGCACACCTGGGCCAGCATGTAGAAGGGCAGCTTGCGCTTGTCGAAACCGGCAAACAGGGTGAGGGCGATGCTCACGGCCGGGTTCAGGTGCGCGCCGGAAATGCCGGCGGTGAGGTAGATCGCCATGCTCACGCCGACGCCCCAGATGATACTGATTTCCCATAGGCCGAAGCTGGCGCCGGCGACCTTGAGGGCGGCAACGCAGCCGGTACCGAAAAAGATCAGCAGGGCGGTGCCGAGGAACTCGGCCAGGCATTGGCTGGACAGCGTGGGTTGGCGTAGAGCAGTCGTCATGTATGACCTCGTTTTTTTTGTTGTGAGGCGCGTGGCGCTCGACAGCAAAGCCCGGTGTCTATCCCCATTGACCCCGGGCAGATGTAGGAAATGCACCTTATAAGTGCACCATTTTATTCAGAAACGAAAAAATATAGACAAGAAACGCTGATGTCAAAGGTCGAAAGTGAACGACCAGTCACGATATGGCCGCTAAAATCAACCGCGGATCCCCGTGCTAGAGGCGCCCAATTGCGGTGCGCTGGCTGGGATGTGGGAATTGTCCTAAAGTAGCCGCCGAGCCGTCCAAGACCGGAGCCCCTGCATGACCCCCGCCCTAGACCTGTTGAAGAAGCACCGTGCCGAGCACCGCGTGCACAGTTATGAGCATGACCCGAAGTCGGCGTCGTATGGCCTGGAGGCAGCGGAAAAGCTCGGGCTTGACCCGCAACAGGTGTTCAAGACCTTGCTGGCGAGCAGCGAGAAGGGGGAATTGTTGGTGGCGGTGGTGCCTGTGGTGGGTACTTTGGACCTGAAGGCCCTGGCCCATGCTGCGGGGGTGAAGAAGTGCGAAATGGCCGACCCTGCGGCGGCGCAGCGGGCTACGGGTTACCTGGTGGGTGGGATCAGCCCCTTGGGGCAGAAGAAACGTCTGCGGACGTTCATTGATGATTCAGCGCAAAACTTTGCAACGATCCATGTTAGCGCCGGGCGGCGTGGGCTGGAGGTGGAATTGGCTGCAGTTGTACTTGCCGAGCATACCCAAGGCAAGTTTGCCGGAATCGGTCGGGGTTGAGATTTTGGGGCTGCTTTGCAGCCCATCGCCGGCAAGCCAGCTCCCACAGGAATTGCGCAGAGTTTCAGGTCGATGCGGTCGAGGTGGGAGCTGGCTTGCCGGCGATGGGCCGCAAAGCGGCCCCAAGGATCTGAAGTCAGGTCGCCGAACTGTACCGACGTACGCCATTCTCCTGCCGAGGCAATTGCGCCGCCACACTGCCCGGCACCGGGAACAGCACCAGGTGATCGGCCTTCACCGCAATCCCCACATCCCCACCCACCTGATGGTCGACATGGCTGGGGAAAATCGCTTCCAGCTGGCTGCCGGTCGGCAGTTGCAGGCGATACAAGGTCGACGCCCCCAGGAAGCTCTTGCCCACGATAGCCGCCCTCAGCGGGCTGTCCGGCGCATACACGATATCGTCCGGTCGCAGCAGCACATCCACCGAGCTGCCTGGCGCCATGGTGTAGGCGCGGTTACCGCGCAGTTCACCCAGTTCGGTATTGACCGCCTCGTGGCTGCTCATCTGCCCCCGGATGAAGTACCCCTGGCCGATGAAGCTGGCCACGAATGGTGTCTGTGGCTCGTGGTAAAGGTTGTAGGGCGTGTCCCACTGCTCCAGGCGGCCTTCCTTGAACACGCCCACCTGATCGCTGACGGCGAACGCTTCTTCCTGGTCATGGGTCACCAGGATGGCGCTGGTGCCGCGGCTTTTGAGAATGTCGCGAACCTCGTGGCTAAGGCGCCGACGCAGCTCCACGTCAAGGTTGGAGAACGGTTCGTCGAGCAGCAGCAACTGCGGCTCTGGCGCCAGTGCACGGGCCAAAGCAACCCGTTGCTGCTGGCCACCAGACAGCTCATGCGGATAACGCCCGCCCAGGCCGCCCAGCTTGACCAGTTCGAGCATCTCTTCGATGACGGCGGCCTGGCGTGGGTGCTTGGCGATGCCAAACGCAATGTTCTGCGCCACGGTCAGGTGCGGGAACAGCGCGTAGTCCTGGAACACCATGCCGATGCGGCGTTTTTCCGGGGCCAGGGTGAAGCCGGCGCGGGAAATGACGTCGCCGGCCAGCTGGATTTCACCGTCATGCACCGGCTCGAAGCCGGCAATGGCGCGCAGGGTGGTGGTTTTGCCACAACCGGATGAACCCAGCAGGCAACCGATGTCGCCTGCGTTCAGGTGCAGGTTGAGGTTCTGGACGATGCGCTGGTCGCCATAGCCGCAGGCGAGGTTGCGCAGGTTGAGCAGTAGGGGTTGACTCATGCGTGGTGGTAAGCCGGTTCTACAAGGAATTCGAGAAGCGCCTTCTGTGCATGCAGGCGGTTTTCAGCCTCGTCCCAGGCGACCGAACGAGGGTCGTCGAGCAGGTCCTGGCTGATTTCCTCGCCACGGTGGGCGGGCAGGCAGTGCATGAAGAGGACATCGGGTGCCGCCAGGTCGAGCAGTTCGCGGGTGACCTGGTAAGGCGCGAAATGCGCCAGGCGCCGTGCAGTTTCCTCCTCCTGGCCCATGGAAGTCCAGACATCGGTGACCACAAGGTGTGCGCCACGTACGGCTTCCTTGGCGTCACGGATGATCTGCACGCGGTCACCGCCCAGCGCCATGAAGCGTTCATCCGGCTCGTAGCCTTCGGGGCAGGCGATGCGCAGCTGGAAATCGAACTGCCGGGCAGCTTCGATGTAGGAGTTGCACATGTTGAAACCGTCGCCGATCCAGGTCACGGTCTTGCCCTGGATCGAGCCGCGGTGTTCCAGGAAGGTCTGCATGTCGGCCAGCAGCTGGCACGGGTGCGACTCGTCGGACAGGCCGTTGATGACCGGTACGCGCGATTTGGCGGCGAATTCGGTCAGGGTGCTGTGGGCGTGGGTACGGATCATCACCACGTCGAGCATGCTCGACAGCACGATGGCGCTGTCGCCGATCGGCTCGCCACGGCCCAGCTGGGTATCGCGCGGCGACAGGAAGATGGCCTGGCCACCGAGCTGGATCATGCCGGCTTCGAACGACACCCGGGTGCGGGTCGAGGACTTCTCGAAGATCATGCCCAATACGCGGTTCTTCAGGGGCTCGAACAGCACGCCTCGCTTGCGCAGGTCCTTCAGCTCGATGCCGCGGCGGATCACCCCGAGCAATTCGTCGGTGGTGAAGTCCAGCAGGGAGAGAAAGTGCCTAGCGCTCATGATTGACTACCTTATCTGCAACGGTATGCAGGTCGACCGTATGGTTTTTTTTGACAACGGGAGTGACCTGCGGCGTAAGCCGCACGGGGCGGACGAAATAGGGAAAGGCGCAATACTATAAGTAAATGTCGCCTCAAGCCAAGGGGGGAAACAGCGGCCTATTCGAAAGGATGTTGCAAAGGGTGTCTTTACCCGCTGGCCGGTGCTGTTTTTTATTTACTACACAGGGTTGTACACGGCTTGCTGGCAATTTGGCAAATGGCTGTCGCGAATCGTGCGCCTGATGTCGGTGGATTCACACGGCGAAGGGCGCTGGCCCGGGGGAGGGGCCGGGCGCATAGTCACTGTTCGACAACAACAAGGCAGAGGCGGCCATGACCAAGACCCTGCACCACCGTGCCTGTCACCTGTGCGAAGCGATCTGCGGGCTGAACATCGAAGTCAGCCACGAAGACGATGGGCGGGCGCTGATTAGCTCGATCAAAGGCGACCCCGAGGACCCGTTCAGCCGCGGCCATGTCTGCCCCAAGGCCGTGGCCCTGCAAGACATCCAGAACGACCCCGACCGCCTGCGCCAGCCGCACAAGCGGGTGGGGGAGCGCTGGGAGGCCATTGGCTGGGACGAGGCCTTTGCCCTGGCCGCCGACAAGCTGTGGGCGATCCAGCAGGCGCACGGGCGCAATGCCGTGGCGGTTTACCAGGGTAACCCGAGCGTGCACAACTATGGCCTGATGACCCACAGCAACTACTTCCTTGGCCTGCTCAAGACGCGCAACCGTTTCTCGGCCACTTCGGTGGACCAGTTGCCACAACATCTGGTCAGCCACCTCATGTATGGCCATGGCCTGCTGCTGCCGATCCCGGATATCGACCAGACCGGCTTCATGCTGATTCTCGGTGGCAATCCGCTGGCCTCCAACGGCAGCATCATGACCGTGCCCGATGTAGAGAAGCGCCTGAAGGCCTTGCGCGCGCGGGGAGGGCGTCTGGTAGTGGTAGACCCGCGGCGCAGCGAGACGGCGGCCATGGCCGATACCCATCTGTTCATTCGCCCGGGTGGCGATGCGGCCTTTTTGTGCGGCTTTCTCAACACCCTGTTCGAAGAGGGCCTGGCGCAGGGTTCGCACTTGCCGGTCAACGGCCTGCAACAAGTGCGCGAAGCACTCGCGCCGCTCAGTGCCGAGGCCATGAGCGTGCATTGTGGTATTGCCGCGTCGGATATCCGCCAGCTGGCACGGGATTTCGCCGCTGCAGGCAAGGCCGTGTGTTATGGGCGCATGGGTGTCTCTACCCAAGCCTTCGGTACCCTCTGCCATTGGCTGGTGCAACTGATCAACCTGGTGACCGGCAACCTCGATCGTGAAGGTGGCGCGTTGTGCACGGAGCCTGCCGTCGATCTGGTGGCGACCACCTCGGGTGGCCATTTCAACGCCTGGCAAAGCCGGGTATCGGGCTTGCCCGAGTACGGTGGCGAGTTGCCCGTGGCGGCCCTTGCCGAAGAGATGTTGACACCAGGCGAAGGGCAGGTCCGCGCGCTGGTGACAGTGGCCGGCAACCCCGTGCTATCCACCCCTAACGGTCGCCAGCTGGATGCAGCGCTGGAGGGGCTTGAGTTCATGCTCAGCATCGACCTCTACATCAACGAAACCACCCGGCATGCCGACCTGATCCTGCCTTCCACCAGCGCGCTGGAAAACGACCACTACGACAGCACCTTCAATTTGCTGGCCGTGCGCAACGTCACCCGCTTCAATCGGGCGATCCTGGCCAAGCCGGAAGGGGCGCTGCACGACTGGGAAATCTTCGTCGGCCTGGCGCGGGCATTCGCCAGGCGCGCCGAGCTTGAATTGAAACCAACCGTGGCGCCCGCGCAGATGATCGACCTGGCCTTGCGCAAAGGGCGCTATGGCGACGCAACACCGTGGCGGTTATCCCTGGCAACACTGGATGAGCACCCGCACGGGCTTGATCTAGGGCCTTTACGCAGGAACCTCGCGGCACGCCTGGCGACGGTCAGCAAGGCTGTTGACGCTGCACCTCAGGTATTGCTGGACGACCTGAGTCGCCTCGCACAACTGGCGCCCCCTGCACCGGGTGAACTGCTGCTGATCGGCCGCCGCCATGTGCGCAGCAACAATTCATGGATGCACAACTTCCATCGCCTGGTGAAAGGCAAGCCACGCCATCAGTTGTTGATGCACCCGCAAGACCTGCTGCAGCGGCAGCTGCAGGACGGCCAGCGGGTGCGTATCCGTTCGCGTACGGGTGATCTGGAAATCGAGGTGCAGGCCTGTGAAGACATGATGCCGGGGGTGGTCAGCCTGCCCCACGGCTTCGGCCATGGCCGCCAGGGCGTACACATGCAGATCGCCCAGACACAACCCGGCGTGAGTGCCAATGACCTGACCGACGAGCGCTTTCGGGACGCGGTTTCCGGCAACGCTGCACTCAATGGCGTGCCCGTGCAGGTAGAGGCCGCATGAGCAATGGTAAGGCCGAGCACGCCGCTCGGCTTTCCGTTACAATGCGTCACCGTGCCGACGACCGCGTCGGAAAGTTCAGCTGAGGTGCTAGATGGATATCATCGATACGATCAAAGAGCAGATTGCCAACAACACCATTCTGCTTTACATGAAAGGCTCGCCGAATGCCCCGCAGTGCGGGTTCTCGGCCAAGGCATCGCAGGCTGTGATGGGTTGTGGCGAGAAGTTCGCCTACGTCGACATCCTGCAGAACCCGGAAATCCGCGCCAACCTGCCAAAGTACGCCAACTGGCCGACCTTCCCACAGCTGTGGGTAGCCGGTGAGCTGGTTGGCGGCAGCGACATCATGCTGGAAATGTTCGAGAAGGGTGAGTTGCAAACCCTGATCAAGGAAGCGGCTGCCAAGGCCAAGGCTTCCGAAGCCTGATTTTCCGGCAAGCATAAAAAAACCCGCGGATCGCGGGTTTTTTTATGCGGTGAAGAATTACTCTTCGCCCATCTGCGACTGCAGGTAATTCTCGATAGTGATCTTGTCGATCAGACCCAGTTGGGTTTCCAGCCAGTCGATGTGCTCTTCCTCGGACTCGAGAATATCTTCAAGCATGTCACGCGAGCCGAAGTCGCCAGCCGTTTCGCAATGCGCAATGGCCGCCTTCAGGTTTACCAGGGCTTTCTTCTCGAGCTTCAGATCACACTCGAGCATTTCCTTGGTGTGCTCGCCGATCATCAGCTTGCCCAGGTCCTGAACGTTCGGGATGCCTTCAAGGAAGAGAATACGCTTGATCAGTTTGTCAGCGTCTTTCATCGCGTGGATGGATTCCTTGTACTCGAGCTTGCCGAGTTTGTTCAGGCCCCAATCTTCGTACATGCGTGCGTGCAGGAAGTACTGGTTGATCGCGACCAGCTCGTTTCCGAGGATCTTGTTGAGATGCTGGATGACGCTTACGTCGCCTTTCATTGCGGGTTCCTGCCCTGTAGAAGTGTGCCAATACAGTGAAGTTTGAGCCCGATACTTAGGAGTGTCAAACCTAAGTTATTGAATAATAAGTGAAAATTAATAGGAATAAGAATGTTTGTGAACCGCGTTGCGGCGCTAACTTATTGAATTACAGGCATAAAAAAACCGGACACAGGGTCCGGTTCTTTGAATTCTGGGGTTTCAGGCTGCGGTAAATTCTACGGGGTAGGGCAGGGCTGCCTGGCTGACCTGAAGCTCGGTCAGGGTCTCACGGACCACCTGCTTGGCCAGGCAGGCGCATTTGCCACACTGGCTTGCGACATTGGTCGCGGCTCGCACTTCCTTGTAACTGCAGCATCCTTCATAGATCGCATCGCGGATCTGTCCGTCGGTAACGCCGACACAAAGACACACATACATAAGGGCTGACCATCGCGGGTTGAGTCGATGGGTTGGAGCTTAATGTTAATGAGAATGCTTGTCAAAGGACTTTCTGGAAGGGCCGTGCTTGAGCGACCGGCGGTTGCCTGCCTGATGGATTCGGCCTGTCATCAGAAGCCGTGTATGATGGTCGGCCTTTGTTGGATGTCGGGCAAGCCCGTCTGGCCCGGCAAACGGTTTTTCACCCTCATCAGGAGATTACAATGAGCGTACTCGTTGGTAAGAAAGCCCCCGATTTCACCGTTCCGGCCGTGCTGGGCAATGGCGAGATCGTCGACAGCTTCAACCTGGCTTCGGCCATCAAGGGCAAGTACGGCCTGGTGTTCTTCTACCCGCTGGACTTCACCTTCGTCTGCCCGTCCGAGCTGATCGCCCTGGACAACCGCATCCCGGACTTCCAGGCCCGTAACGTAGAAGTGATCGGCGTGTCGATCGACTCGCACTTCACCCACAACGCCTGGCGTAACACCCCGGTCAACAACGGCGGCATCGGCCAGGTGAAGTACACCCTGGCTGCCGACATGACCCACGAAATCTGCAAAGCCTACGACGTCGAGTCCGAAGGCGGCGTGGCTTTCCGTGGCGCCTTCCTGATCGACACCAACGGTGTTGTCCGTTCGCAGATCATCAACGACCTGCCACTGGGCCGTAACATGGACGAGCTGCTGCGCCTGGTTGACGCCCTGCAGTTCCACGAAGAGCACGGCGAAGTTTGCCCTGCCAACTGGAAAAAAGGCGACAAAGGCATGAACGCTTCGCCAGAAGGCGTTGCTGCCTACCTGAGCGAGAACGCCGGCAAGCTGTAATTGCTGCGTGCATGAAAAAACCGGCCCTGGTGGCCGGTTTTTTTGTGCCGACATGTGCCGGCCTCTTCGCGGGCGCGCCCGCTCCCACAAGTTCTCTGCATTCCTTGAGGGCAGAAGTGCACCTGTGGGAGCGGGCATGCCCGCGAATACGATTTCAGATCAATCGTTGAAGTCGCGCCAGCCGCCCATTTCTTTCCAGCGGTTGACGATGCCGCAGAACAGCTCTGCCGTCTTCTCGGTGTCGTATCGCGCCGAGTGCGCTTCACGCCCGTCGAAGTCGATGTCCGCACTTTGGCAGGCGCGCGCCAGTACGGTCTGGCCATACGCCAGGCCCGCCAACGTAGCGGTGTCAAAGCTGGAGAACGGGTGGAACGGGTTACGCTTCAGGTCGTTGCGCGCTACCGCTGCATTCAGGAAGCCCAGGTCGAAGCTGCTGTTATGGCCGACCAGGATCGCCCGCTTGCAGCCATTGGCCTTGAGCGCCTTGCGCACGCCACGGAAGATGTCGGTCAGCGCGCTTTCCTCGCTGACGGCCATGCGCAGCGGGTGGTCCAGCTTGATACCGGTGAACTCCAACGCCGCGGCTTCGATATTGGCACCCTCGAACGGCTCCACCCGGTGGAAGTAGGTGTGCTCGGGGAACAGGAAGCCTTTCTCGTCCATGCCGATGGTGACGGCGGCAATTTCCAGCAGGGCATCGGTGGCGCTGTTGAAACCACCGGTTTCCACATCCACCACGACCGGCAGGTAGCCACGGAAGCGCTCGGCCATCGGGTGGCGCGAACCGCTGCTGCCCTGGGAGTCCAGGTCGTCTTCGTAGAGGTCTTCGCTCACGCGTTGTCCTCCAGCAGGCGCCAGCGCAGTTTTTCACCAGCGCGCAGCGGGATTACCGTCTGCTCGCCAAACGGCAGGCTGTCCGGGGCGGTCCATTCTTCGCGGACCAGGGTAATGGTGTCGGTGTTTGCCGGCAGGCCATAGAAAGCCGGGCCGTGCAGGCTGGCAAAGCCTTCCAGCTTGTCCAGTGCGTTACGTTGTTCGAACGCTTCGGCGTACATTTCGATGGCCGCATAGGCGGTGTAGCAACCGGCGCAACCGCAGGCGGCTTCCTTGGCGTGGCGGGCGTGAGGTGCCGAATCTGTGCCGAGGAAGAACTTCGGGTTGCCGCTGGTGGCCGCATCCAGCAGCGCCACCTGGTGGGTGTTGCGCTTGAGGATCGGCAGGCAGTAGAAGTGCGGGCGAATGCCGCCGACCAGCATGTGGTTGCGGTTGTACAGCAGGTGCTGGGCGGTGATGGTCGCGCCAACGTTGGCCGGGGCCTCGGTGACGAACTGCGCGGCATCGCCGGTGGTGATGTGTTCGAACACCACTTTCAACGTAGGGAAGCGCTCGACCAGACGGCGCATGTGCTCGTCGATGAAGCGCTTCTCGCGGTCGAACACGTCGATTTCGCTACGGGTCACTTCGCCATGCACCAGCAGGGGCATGCCAACTTCCGCCAGTGCCTCGATGGCCGGGAAGATGTTGTCGATGCTGGTCACGCCCGAGTCGGAGTTGGTGGTGGCGCCGGCCGGGTACAGTTTGGCAGCGTACACGATGCCGCTGGCCTTGGCCGCGCGGACGTCCTCGGGGCTGGTACGGTCGGTGAGGTACAGCACCATCAGCGGCTCGAAGCGGCTACCGGCCGGGCGCGCGGCAAGGATGCGCTCACGGTAGGCGCCAGCCTCGGCGGCATTGCGCACCGGTGGAACCAGGTTTGGCATGATGATGGCACGGGCGAAGGTACGCGCCACGTCGCCAACGGTGTGGGGCAGGACGGCACCATCGCGCAGATGGATGTGCCAGTCGTCGGGGCGCAGGAGGGTCAGGCGATCGGACATTGGGGATTCCAGGCGGGTCGAACTCAAGCCCCAATGCTACCGGAAAACCCTGGGTCGAGCACGGCTATCAAGTTTTCCGGCCAGCGTCCGATAGCCTGCAGGTAAGCCGTCAGAATTTGTGGAGCCGCCCGTGCGCCAGCGTTACCTAGCCCTGTTGACCCTGTTCGCCAGCCTGCCGGCCGGTGCACTGACTTTCCAGACGCGCATGGAGAACATTGCCTGGAAGGTCGAGGGTGACCAGTTCGAGTGCCGCCTGATCCAGCCGATCGAAGGTTTCGGCAGTGGTGAGTTCGTGCGCCGCGCAGGTGAGCAGCCGGTGTTCCAGTTGCGCTCGGACAGCAACGTACTGGGTGCAGGCACCGCCAGCCTGCTGGCGGCGGCGGCCCCATGGCAACCCGGGCGCGGCGACATCAACCTGGGCAGTGTGCGCATGGCCCGTACCGGTGTGCTGTTCAGCTCGTCCCAGGGCCAGGCCAGCCGCCTGATCAATGGCCTGCTCGACGGGCGCAGCACGGTGGTGCGCAACTATGCCGGTGAGGCGGGCAGGCCGATGGAGGTGCGGGTGTTGCCGGTCAGCTTTGCCAAGGCTTACAGCGACTATCAGGCCTGCGCGGGCAAGCTGCTTGCGATGAACTACGACCAGGTGCGTCAGACCCAGGTGGGCTTCCCGGGGGGCGGCATTGAGCTGGATGAAGCCGCCAAGGCGCGTCTGGACCTGATCCTTGACTACATGAAAGCCGACCCGACGGTTAACCACATCGAGCTCGACGGCCATTCGGACAATAGCGGCAATCGCCTGACCAACCGCGACCTGTCGCGCCGTCGGGCATTGTCGGTGGCTGATTACTTCAAGGCCCATGGCTTGAAGGAAGAGCAGATCATCGTGCGCTTCCACGGTGAGCAGTACCCGGTGGCGAAAAACAACAGCCCTGCCAACCGGGCGCGCAACCGGCGAGTGAATATCGAACTGGATCGGGTTACGGTGGTTGAGAAACCGGTGGAGAAACCTGCCGAAAAAGCCCCTGAGCCAACGGCTCCTGCGCCAGCGGTCAAGTAACCCGCATTCTTTTCGTACGGCCTCCTCAAACGTTGAGAGCCTGCGCAATCCCTGTGGGAGCGGGCAAGCCCGCGAAGCAGGCGACGCGGTAGATGGCACCGGCTGCGCCGGTGTTCGCGGGCATGCCCGCTCCCACAGGTTCGGCGTCGTACTCGGCGGCGCCGTCGCGCTTGCGAAAGTTCCTGTCGCTTTGTCGTCAGAAGCTGTCGCCCCACTGTAATTTTATCTGCAAGGCCGTTAGAATCGATCCCTTTCCGTACAACCCCGTGGAGTGATGGCATGGCGGACGTAAAAAAGGTCGTACTGGCGTATTCCGGCGGCCTTGATACTTCGGTGATTCTCAAGTGGCTGCAGGATACCTACAACTGCGAAGTGGTGACCTTCACCGCTGACCTGGGTCAGGGCGAAGAGGTCGAGCCGGCCCGTGCCAAGGCTCAGGCAATGGGCGTTAAAGAGATCTACATCGACGACCTGCGCGAAGAGTTCGTGCGTGATTTCGTGTTCCCGATGTTCCGCGCCAACACCGTCTACGAAGGCGAGTACCTGCTGGGTACTTCCATCGCCCGTCCGCTGATCGCCAAGCGCCTGATCGAAATCGCCAACGAAACCGGTGCTGACGCCATTTCCCACGGCGCCACCGGTAAAGGCAACGACCAGGTTCGTTTCGAGCTGGGTGCCTA
This sequence comes from Pseudomonas sp. LLC-1, assembly GCF_002992185.1. Lineage (NCBI taxonomy): Bacteria > Pseudomonadati > Pseudomonadota > Gammaproteobacteria > Pseudomonadales > Pseudomonadaceae > Pseudomonas > Pseudomonas sp. LLC-1. Next base: position 409,891 of record NZ_LUVY01000006.1, read on the forward strand.
TGCCCTCAAGCCTGGTGTCAAGGTCATCGCACCGTGGCGTGAGTGGGACCTGCTGTCCCGCGAGAAGCTGATGGACTACGCCGAAAAGCACGGCATCCCGATCGAGCGCCACGGCAAGAAGAAGTCGCCGTACTCGATGGACGCCAACCTGCTGCACATCTCCTACGAAGGCGGTGTCCTGGAAGATACCTGGACCGAGCACGAAGAAGACATGTGGCGCTGGAGCGTCTCGCCTGAGAACGCCCCGGACCAGGCGACCTACATCGAGCTGACCTACCGCAACGGCGACATCGTTGCCATTGACGGCGTCGAGAAAACCCCGGCCACCGTCCTGGCCGACCTGAACCGTATCGGTGGTGCCAACGGCATCGGCCGCCTCGACATCGTGGAAAACCGTTACGTCGGCATGAAGTCGCGTGGCTGCTACGAGACCCCTGGCGGCACCATCATGCTCAAGGCCCACCGTGCCATCGAGTCGATCACCCTGGACCGCGAAGTCGCTCACCTGAAAGATGAGCTGATGCCGAAGTACGCCAGCCTGATCTACACCGGCTACTGGTGGAGCCCGGAGCGTCTGATGCTGCAGCAGATGATCGACGCTTCCCAGGTCAACGTGAACGGTGTCGTGCGCCTGAAGCTGTACAAGGGCAACGTTACCGTGGTTGGCCGCAAGTCGGACGATTCGCTGTTCGATGCCAACATCGCGACCTTCGAGGAAGATGGCGGCGCCTACAACCAGGCCGATGCCGCAGGCTTCATCAAGTTGAACGCACTGCGCATGCGCATTGCCGCCAACAAGGGCCGTTCGATGCTCTGATTGCGCGCTTGTGCAATGAAAACCCCGGCTTAAGCCGGGGTTTTTTTTGCGTGCAGAAAAGTCAGGGCATTCAACTGTGTTGGCTCACAACATCGCCCTCGAGTGCACTGATCGACAGCTGCGCACATTGACGTTTTTCCAGGTTGCAAAAGCGCCATATTCGGGGCGGCACGGGCGGTTGGGCAAGTGCATGCAGGAGTTGTTGTTCCATCATGCGATAGGCGTCGGGGCCGGAAAACATGAACGTGACAGGCTCGCCTTGCGCCGCCTCAGGAGCATCACTGATGACACTGTTCACAGCTGGGGTTTTGTCGAGTGCCATCTTGTTTGGTGGCGGGCTGTAGAACGACTTGTAATTGAAATTGAGCGTGAGAAAAAACAGTGCCGTCAGAAAGAACGGAAAGCCCACCAGGAACCAGGTGTAGAGCTTTTGGCTGGACTCGCTGAGAAAAGGCAGTGTGGCAAGGGCGGAGGCTTCGATAATCCCCGCGAAGATGGCAATGATCGTCAGCGGGGCAACAGGTTGTGCTTGGGTCATGTGGGCCATCTCCAGCGGTTTTGCCCATCATTACCTTACTGCGGTACTCAACTAAAGACTGGATTGTTTTCCAGGTGAGGAATAATCGACATAAATCCACTCGGCTTTGTTTTTTCAGCGCGTTTGAGTTGGACGTTTCGCCAGCAGATGTTCAGTTTTCAACTGGTGCGTTTTTGCAGGCGGGTGATACCGTTGTTTTGGTGCTAAGGAACGCGTTTGTTACAACCTTGGTCATGAAGTGTAGGAAATTTCTGTAAGTGTTGTAAGTTTTGTCTGTCCATGAGTTTCGTCAGTAAATCGCCGCGCCAGCAAGCGTCCTGTCGGTTATCGTGGCGTGCCAAAGCAAAACAATGAATGAATGGATATCGCATGAATAAAGTGCTTATCGTGGATGATCATCCGGTCATACGCCTGGCCGTACGCATGCTGATGGAGCGGCATGGGTATGACGTCGTGGCGGAGACCGACAATGGGGTGGCGGCGCTGCAGCTTACTCGGCAGCACCTGCCGGATATCGTGGTGCTGGATATCGGGATACCGAAGCTGGATGGCCTGGAGGTGATCGCCCGCATGACGACGTTCAGCCCGGCTAGCAAGGTCCTGGTGCTGACATCGCAGGCCCCCGGCAACTTCTCGATGCGTTGCATGCAGGCGGGCGCTGCAGGATACGTGTGCAAGCAGCAGGAACTTACCGAGTTGTTAAGCGCCATCAAGGCGGTGTTGTCGGGTTACAGCTACTTCCCTAACCAGGCCTTGCACGCGTCACGTGGCAGGGGGGCGGGAAGCGAGGTGGACATGGTCAATCGCCTCTCCGCGCGTGAAATGACGGTGCTGCAACAACTGGCGCGAGGGCGTTCGAACAAGGAGATTGCCGACAGCATGTACCTCAGCAACAAGACGGTCAGTACCTACAAGTCGCGGCTGCTGCTCAAGCTCAATGCACGGTCGCTGGTCGACCTGATCGAGCTGGCACAACGTCAAGGACTGAACTGACTGCCAAGCCTTGAAGCCTCCAGTCAGGAGGCTTTGCCAAGGCTACAGGTCTGGCTTTACAGGTCGTAGTCGAAATCAGCCAACTGCTTTTGCAGGCGCCGTTCTTCCAGCATGTTATCGATGGTGCGGCGTTTGCTCAGGTTGGTCTTTGCGGTTTCCACCTGGGGCTCCGCGTCATCGTCTGCGGCAACAAAATCATCTTCGATCGACAGGTCGTCTTTATCGGTACTCATGAGTCGCTCCAAGCCAAGGGGCCATTGGCCGTCCTTATAACCAGAAAGCAGGCGCCGGTAAAAAAGATTTTTTCAATCGTGGTGAGGGGTTTCCAGCTATCGCCTCAATCGTCGGAGGTTTTGTGCTTGTACTCGCACAAATCTTCGATCCTGCAACTGCCGCACCTTGGCTTGCGCGCCTGGCACACGTAGCGCCCGTGCAGGATCAGCCAGTGGTGGGCATCGAGCAGGTAATCTTTTGGCACGAACTTGACCAGTTTCTTTTCCACTTCCAGCACCGTTTTGCCAGGCGCAATACCCGTGCGGTTGCTCACCCGGAAGATGTGGGTGTCCACCGCCATGGTCGGTTGGCGGAACGCTGTGTTGAGCACCACGTTGGCGGTCTTGCGGCCCACACCGGGCAGTGCCTCCAAGGCTTCGCGGGTTTGTGGCACCTCGCTGCCGTGCCGTTCGATCAGCAGCCGGCAGGCCTCTATGACATTCTTGGCCTTGCTGTTGTATAGCCCGATGGTCTTGATGTATTCGCTAAGGCCTTCAACGCCCAAGGCATAGATGGCCTCGGGCGTATTGGCGACGGGGAACAGGCGGGCAGTGGCCTTGTTGACGCCGACGTCGGTGGATTGCGCGGACAGTGTCACGGCGACCAGCAGTTCGAACGGGGTGGTGTAGGCCAGTTCTGTCTTCGGGTCTGGGTTGTCTTCGTGCAGCCTGCGAAAAATCTCCAGGCGTTTGGCGGCATTCATGAAATCAGAGCTTTCCTTGACGACGTGGGTGGGCAGGGCCCGGACGCAAGCGATTGTACAAGGCCAGCAGCAGTCCGAGCAGTAGCAGGGCGCCCGGGGCCAGGCTGGCCACGTGCAGGTCGGCAACGTTGGCCAGCCATTGGCGGCTGGCGCCGAGCACCAGGCAGAGGGCAAATACCGCACAGAAATACCCGGCGAGCATGCGCCAGCGGCCTTGATCGGGCAGCAGATGATCGCAGGCCAGGCACTGCAGGCACAGCAGGGCGGGATAATGGCCCAAGGCAAGTGCCAAAGGCAGCGACCCTGCGCGCAGGGCCATTTGCAGGCAACTGGCCAAGGCTGCCAGCATCAGCAGGCTGGCTGGCACATAGGCCCAGCTGGCCAGGCGCTGGCGCAGCGGTGTCAGCAAAAGCTGATGCAGGCTGCCCATCACTACTGCGCACAGGCCAATGGCGACGCCCTCATGCAGCGTTCGGGTCGCACCCAGCAGGGGCGTCAGGCTTACGGCCAGCAGGCAGAACCTATTCATGTGCTGCACCCTCCAGCAGTACGCTGCGCTGCTCATCGAAATAGCTCAGCGCCTCTTGCAGCGCGGTGATCACCGCCCGTGAAGTCACGGTTGCGCCGGCCAGTTGGTCAAAGTCACCCTGGTCCCGCTTCAGCGCCCAATGGTCGCCCTGATGGCGGTTGTCGAACTGCCCCAGCCAGTGCAACTGCGGGTCGCCCAGGCGTGCGCCCAGACCGGGGCTTTCCTGTTGCTCTATGACCTGGCTGCCGATCAGGCGGCCATCTGTGGCGATGGCCACGCTCAGTACGATGGGTCCGGCATAACCTTGGGTTTGAGTGACCAGGACGATCGCGCTTGGTTTGCCCTCCATCGTGGCACGGTAAGCCGCCAGGATGCGGCTGTTGGGCCGCTGCGCCTCGGGCTTCGCGAGCGGGCTGTCCAACGGTTGGTTGTCGTAGCTGCCCTCTGGCAGCACGGCCAGCCGTTGACGGCTTTGCAATTGCTTCTCGGCACCGGTGATGGCTGGGCCGGTCAAGTGCCGCCATGCCAGCGTGGCAGACACTGCCAATACCCCAATCAGCACCAGCAGGCTCACATCATGCGTCAGGCGTTTCATCGGGCGGCCTGTTGGGGCTGTGCCGCAAGGCGTTCAAGCGTTGGTGCCATGAGGTTCATCAGCAGGACGGCGAACGCGGTGCCATCAGGGTAGCTGCCCCAGGTGCGAATCAGGTAGATGAGTAGCCCGGCACCCAGGCCGAAGTACAGCCTGGCCCGTTCGTTCCTGGGCCCCGACACCGGCTCGGTGGCAATGAAAAAGGCTGCCAGCATGGTCGAGCCGGAGAACAGGTGCAGCAAGGGCGAGCCGTTGGAGTCCGACCCAGAGCCGTTCCAGCCCAGCAGGCTGAACACGAACAGCCCTGTCAGCAGGCCCAGTGGTGCATGCCAGCTGATCACCTTGCGCTGCAACAGGAACAGGCCGCCGAGCAGGAATGCCAGGTTGACCCATTCGCTGCCGCGCCCGCCGATGTTGCCGAAGCCAGGATGGCTGGCAAACAGCTCCTCGATGGTCAGGCTGCGGTTGTGGCGCAGGCCGTCGAGCAACGTCGGCCGGGCCCAGGCGTCGATCTGTTCGCCCCCGGTGAATACCTGCTGCAAACTGTCGAACAGGCCTGGGGGTTGCCCTGGCCAATGGTTCATCTGCAACGGGAAGCTCAGCAGCACGAAGGCATAACCGACCATGGCCGGGTTGAACGGGTTGCGTCCGACGCCGCCAAAGGCCTGTTTGCCGAAACCGATGGCAACGCTTGCCGCGACCACCGGCAACCACCACGGGGCCAGGGTGGGCAGGGCGGCCGCCAGCAGCACGGCGGTTACCAGTGCGCTGCCGTCGCCTAGCGCTGTGCTCAGCGGTTGGCCGCGCAACGCCAGCAGCACAGCTTCGCACAGCAATGCGGCGGTGGCACTTAGCAACAGGTTCAGCAGCATGCCCCAGCCATGCAACCACAACAACGCCAGCAGGCCAGGCAAACAGGCCAGCAGGACCAGGCCCATACTGGTGCGCAGTCGCGGATCGGGCTGGCTGATCATTGTCCGAACATACCGTTAAAGCCAGAAAATGCCATGGCCATCACCCCGGCGCCGATCAATTCGAGCGGCAGGCCGCGCAGTGCGCCGGGGATATCGGCATGGTCACTGCGCTGGCGCAAATCGGCGAACAACACCAGTGCCAGCCAGAAGCCGCCGCCCGCCAGTAAACCTTGCAGCAGCGTCGAGGCCCAAGTGCTGCCATCGCCTGCCTGCTGCAGGGCAAGCCCCAGCACTGTGGCATTGCTCGACAGCAGCGCTGGCAACCCGACTACGGGCCAGGCCGGGCGCCACTTGGCCAGCAGCCAGGGCAAGCCCCAGGCGAGCAGTGCCAGCCAGGGCAATAACAGGAACAGGGCAAGGTCGGGGATGTGCAGTGGGGCAAGTACCCCCCGCATCAGCAATTGTGCGCCGATCGTGCCCAAGGCAATGCAAAGGGCGCAGGCCAGGCCATGCACATGCAGGTTCAGCCGGGGGGGTGGCTGCTGCAACAGGCACAGGTGATTGACCAGCGCGGCGCCGATCAGGACCAGAAGGTAATCGCTCATGAGATGACGATAGCCGGGAATGCGGGTGATTGTCCGGTAATCAAGGCGCAGAAGAAACTGCCCCGGCACGAGGGCCGGGGCAGGGGGTGTCACTTGATGCGCTGGCCTGGCTTGGCGCCGCTGTCCGGGCTCAGCAGGTAGATTTCTTCACCGCCAGGGCCGGCAGCCATGACCATGCCCTCGGATACGCCAAAACGCATTTTCCGGGGCTTGAGGTTGGCGACCATCATGGTCAGGCGGCCTTCCAGTTTGGACGGGTCTGGGTAAGCCGACTTGATGCCGGAGAACACGTTGCGGCGCTCGTCACCGATGTCCAGGGTGAGTTGCAGCAGTTTGTCGGCGCCCGGCACGGCTTCGGCTTTGACGATCAGCGCCACGCGCAGGTCGACGGCAGCGAAGGTGTCGAACTCGATTTCTGCCGACAGCGGGTCCTTGGTCAGCTCGCCGTTGCCGGCCGGGGCCTTGGCTTCGGCGGCCAGCAGGTCTTCCTTGCTGGCGGCGACCATGGCTTCGACCTTGGCCGGTTCGATGCGGCTCATCAGGACCTTGAACGGGTTCAGTTTATGGTTTTCCAGGCGCGACAGGTGGTCGTTCCAGGCCAGCGGGGCAACGTTGAGGAACGCCTCGGCGTCTGCTGCCAGCACCGGCAGTACCGGCTTGAGGAAGATCACCAGCTGGCGGAACAGGTTGATGCCCTGGGCACAAATGGCCTGCACTTCATCCTGTTTGCCTTCCTGCTTGGCCAGCGACCACGGTGCCTTGTCGGCGATCCAGGCGTTGGCGCGGTCGGCCAGCGCCATGATTTCACGCATGGCGCGGCCAAAGTCACGGCCTTCATAGGCTTCGGCGATGGACGGAGCGGCAGCCAGGAAGGCTTCGGTCAGCTCAGGCGCGGCATCACCGCTTACCATCACGCCTTCGTTGCCTTTGTGGATGAAGCCGGCGCAGCGGCTGGCAATGTTCACGACCTTGCCCACCAGGTCGGAGTTGACCTTCTGCACGAAGTCTTCCAGGTTCAGGTCCAGGTCGTCGACGCCACGCCCCAGCTTGGCTGCGTAGTAGTAACGCAGGTATTCCGGCTGCAGGTGATCGAGGTAGGTACGGGCCTTGATGAAGGTGCCGCGCGATTTCGACATCTTCGCGCCGTTGACGGTCAGGTAGCCATGCACGTTGACGGCAGTCGGCTTGCGGAAACCGGCACCTTCGAGCATGGCTGGCCAGAACAGGGCGTGGAAGTTGACGATGTCCTTGCCGATGAAGTGGTACAGCTCGGCCTTGGAGCCTTCGTTCCAGAACGCATCGAAGTCCAGTTCCGGGCGGCGTGCGCAAAGGTTCTTGAAGCTGGCCATGTAGCCGATTGGCGCGTCCAGCCACACGTAGAAGTATTTACCCGGTTCACCCGGGATTTCGAAGCCGAAGTACGGCGCATCGCGGGAGATATCCCACTCCTGCAAGCCGGAATCCAGCCATTCGGCCAGTTTGTTGGCTACCGCGTCCTGCAGGGTGCCGCTGCGGGTCCACTGCTGCAGCATGGCCTGGAAGTCTGGCAGCTTGAAGAAGAAGTGCTGGGAGTCACGCAGCACCGGGGTGGCGCCGGAGATCGCCGACTTGGGGTTCTTCAGCTCGGTAGGTGCATAGGTGGCACCGCATTTTTCGCAGTTGTCGCCGTACTGGTCTTCCGCCGCGCACTTGGGGCAGGTGCCCTTGATGAAACGGTCGGCCAGGAACATGCCCTTTTCCGGGTCGAAGTACTGGGTTACCGAACGGGTGGCGATGTGCCCGGCTTCACGCAGGCGGGTGTAGATCAGGCCCGACAGCTCGCGGTTCTCTTCGCTGTGGGTAGAGTGGAAGTTGTCGAAATCCACCAGGAAATCGGCGAAGTCGCTGCTGTGCTCGGCCTGGACGTTGGCGATCAGCTGCTCCGGGGTGATGCCTTCCTTTTCGGCGCGCAGCATGATGGCCGAGCCGTGGGCGTCGTCGGCGCAGACATAGATGCACTGGTTGCCACGCATTTTCTGGAAGCGGACCCACATGTCTGTCTGGATGTACTCGAGCATATGGCCTAGATGGATGGATCCATTGGCATAGGGCAGGGCGCTGGTGACGAGAATCTGACGTGGCTCGGACATGGTGGCTCGGCTACTTATCTGGCTACGGGGTAAAAATTAAGGGTGATCGGCCACTATAAAGGGCTGGCGAAGATATTTCACCCCGCATGCGCATCTACTGACGATTGACGGGTTAGGATAGGCGCCTGTTTTACATTCAGTTTGCCAATGGGAGTCTCCATGAGTGCCGTCACCCGTGCCGCCGTCGAAGGCGTGCTTCGCCAGTACACCGACCCCTACCTGAACCAGGATCCGGTCAGCGCCGGTTGCGTGCGCGCCATCGACATCCAGGGCGGGCAGGTCAGCGTGCAATTGCAGCTGGGCTATGCCGCAGGTTTGTTCAAGAACGGTTGGGCCCAGGTGTTGCAGACGGCCATCGGCAACCTTGAGGGCGTCAGCAGCGCCCAGGTATCGATCGACTGCGTGGTCGCCGCTCACAAGGCCCAGGCCCAGGTGCCGGCCATGGCCAACGTCAAGAACATCATCGCCGTGGCCTCGGGCAAGGGCGGTGTGGGCAAGTCGACCACTGCGGCCAACCTGGCGCTGGCGCTGGCCCGCGAAGGCGCACGGGTGGGTATTCTCGATGCCGATATCTACGGCCCTAGCCAAGGCGTGATGTTCGGCATTGCCGAAGGCACCCGCCCGCAGATTCGCGAGCAGAAGTGGTTTGTGCCGATCAAGGCCCATGGCGTGGAGGTCATGTCCATGGCCTTCCTCACCGACGACAACACACCGATGGTCTGGCGCGGCCCTATGGTTTCCGGTGCGCTGCTGCAACTGGTCACCCAGACCGCCTGGGATGACCTGGACTACCTGGTCATCGACATGCCGCCGGGTACCGGCGACATTCAGCTGACCTTGGCGCAGAAAGTGCCGGTGGCGGGCTCGGTGATCGTCACCACGCCGCAGGACCTGGCGTTGCTGGATGCCAAGAAGGGTGTGGAGATGTTCCGCAAGGTCAACATCCCGGTGCTGGGTGTGGTCGAGAACATGGCCGTGCACATCTGTTCGAATTGCGGCCATGCCGAGCATCTGTTCGGCGAAGGCGGTGGTGAGAAACTGGCCAGCCAGTATGGCGTTGACCTGCTGGCGTCGTTGCCATTGTCGATGTTGATCCGCGAACAGGCCGACAGCGGCAAGCCGACGGCGATTGCCGAGCCGGAAAGCCAGATTGCCATGGTCTATCAGGAACTGGCCCGCCAGGTAGGCGCGCGGATTGTGCTGCAAGAGGCGGCGGCGCCGGCGATGCCGAGCATTACCATCAGCGAAGACTGATCGGAGACCGAGTCACCTGTTTCGCGGGCTTGCCCGCGAAACAGGTGACTCGGTCTTTCAACCAGGCATAAAAAAACCCGCCAGAGGCGGGTTTTTTTGAAAGCTAGGAAGCTAGATCGACTTAGGCGATCTGAACTTCTTCAGCCTGCATGCCTTTCTGGCCGCGGGTAGCGACGAAAGTAACAGCCTGGCCTTCTTTCAGGGTTTTGAAGCCGTCAGCTTGGATGGCTTTGAAGTGCACGAACAGGTCGTCGCCCGACTGAGGGGTGATGAAGCCGTAGCCTTTCTCATCGTTGAACCACTTAACAACACCGGATTGACGGTTGGACATTTTTCTGTCTCCTTGGACAATTTGATAACGGTCAGGAAAAACCCTGCCCGGGACTGAGCGCAAAGAGAGCAGAAAATTCAGCGATGGGCCGATCAGGATCGTGCATCAAACTAGAGATTCTCGGTGTCACGTGCAGCACAGTGGCGCCACCTTACCCCACTTTCCGCAACCTGCCAATGGTCAGAAGGCGCTTTACGCAAATTCGGATCGACGGCGGCTGCAGCCCCCGCCCGGCGCGGGATGAGGCATAGAACTTTAACCTGGGCGCCGGGACCGGTAAGATGCGCGTCACGATTTTCACCACGCAACTCTTCAGGACACCCCCGCCATGAGCATCAAATCGGACAAGTGGATTCGCCGCATGGCGCAGGAACACGGCATGATCGAACCGTTCGTCGAGCGCCAGGTGCGCGGCGAACAAGACAGCCGGGTGATCTCCTTTGGCGTCTCCAGCTATGGCTACGACGTACGCTGCGCTGACGAATTCAAGGTGTTCACCAACATCAACTCGGCTACCGTCGACCCGAAAAACTTCGATGCCGGCAGCTTCGTCGACATCAAGAGCGACGTGTGCATCATCCCGCCAAACTCTTTTGCCCTGGCGCGCACCGTCGAATACTTCCGCATTCCGCGTGACGTGCTGACCATTTGCCTGGGCAAGAGCACCTACGCCCGTTGCGGCATCATCGTCAACGTCACCCCGCTGGAGCCCGAGTGGGAAGGCCACGTGACGCTGGAGTTCTCCAACACCACCACGCTGCCGGCGAAGATCTACGCCAACGAAGGCGTGGCACAGATGCTGTTCCTGCAGTCTGACGAAGAATGCGAAGTGTCCTACAAGGACCGTGGGGGCAAATACCAGGGCCAGCGCGGCGTCACCCTGCCGCGTACCTGAGCCGACAAGCGCGGGGAATTACCCGCGCCTTTGGCACTCCAACGAAGTAACGCCGGTGCGCATGATGTGCATCGGCTTTCGTCAGGAGCAGCCAATGAAACTCCATCCCGCAATCAGTGCCAAGCTGGCAGGCCTGCAGCCCAACCACGTGGGGTTGTTGCCCTGGTCATTGCTGGCGCACCCGCTGCCCATGCAGGCGGGGGGCGTGCCCCATCAGCCTGACCCCGATACCCCGCAGCCCCCAGAGCCTGGCGAGAGGCCACCCATGGAGCCGGGCGAGCCGACCTTGCCGGATGAGCCGCCGCCAGCACCTGTCGCCTGAACGCCGTTACAGCGGCCAGACGCGCCCTGCGCCAGCCAGGTATACCCGGCTGGTGCCGGAGGGCGCGATCTTCCAGCCGCCGGTGAACTCACCGAAAGCCGGTAGCAGGCTGACGTGAGCGTCGATCAGGAAGCACGGCAGTCGCAGGCGCTGGCGGGCCGTGCCGCGTAGCACAAAGACCGGGTGCACATGGCCGGCCAGCACTGGGTAAGCCGGGTGAGGCGCTGGTTCGTGTTGTAGCGCGAAAGGTTCCAGTATCCAAGGCTCATCCTTGACCTCAATGCGAAGTGATGCAGGTGGATCGCCGGCGTTACGATCATGATTGCCGCGTATCAGCACAATGTTCAGGTGCGCGTGGCGCTGCCGCCACGCATGCAGCCTGGCCAGCGTTGCTGGCGCCCGGGCAGTGCGTGCATGGAGGAAGTCCCCGAGGACGATCAGCTGGTCGCAGTCATGGGCTGCCAGCAAGGCATCCAGCCGGGTGAGCGTCGCGTCTGTGGTGCCTCGCGGCACAGGCTGGTGCAGGGCACGATAGCTGGCAGCCTTGCCGATGTGTACGTCGGCCACCAGCAATGCTCGGCGGCTGGGCCAATAGATGGCCTTGTCGGCAAGCAGCCAGAGCACCTGGCCTGCGTGTTCGATGGGCTGGTGACTCATGCCTTGCCCGCCGCTTGTTCCAGTTCTGCAACCATTCGCGCAATCCGGTCTGCCAGCTTCTCGGTACTCAGCGTCTCGCGCATGCCCTCTACCAGCAAAGCGAAGGCCAGTGGCCCCGGTCGCTTCAATACCTGCAGGTCCAGCTTCAGGCTGGCCATTTTCAGCAATTGCCGACGCAGCCGCTCGATCTCCAGCTCCTCGCCCAGCACTTCGTCCCGTGCCTGGCCGAGTAGCAGGTTACCGGCGTCATGCTTGCGAAACACTTCATAGAACAGCCCGCTGGATGCCTGGATCTGTCGAGTGCTCTTCTGTGCCGCCGGGTACCCGCCAAACACCAGCCCGGCAATCTGGGCAATTTCGCGAAAACGCCGCAGTGCCATTTCCCCTGCGTTCAGGCTGGCCAGCACATCTTCCAGCAAGTGCTCGGTACCCAGCGCTTTTGGCAGGTGCGTTGTCCAGTCCACCGGTGCAGGGCTGAGCAGTTCGAACCCGTAGTCGTTGACGGCAATCGATACCGACAGCGGTTGTACGCGGCTGACCCGCCAGGCAATCAGGTTGGCCAGGCCCAGGTTGGCCAGGCGCCCGGCAAAGGGGTACAAGAACACGTGCCAGCCCAGGCGGGACTTGAACGTCTCGGCCAGCAGCGTGCCGGTGGTTGGCAACGCCGACCACTGTGCCTGCAACGCCAGCAGCGGGCGCACGGTTCGCATCTCCGGGCCGTCAAAGCGGCCATGGGCCGCAGAATCGAGCTGCTCGACCAGGGCGTCGGCCAGTTCGCTCGATAGCGGCATGCGCCCACCGTTCCAGCGTGCTACCGCAGCCTTGCGTGCGGTGCTGCGGCGCACATAGGCGGTCATGTTTTCCACGCGTACCAGTTCCAGCACCCGCCCGGCAAACACGAGCGTGTCGCCGGGACGCAGGCGGGCGATGAACGCTTCTTCGACACTGCCCAGCGTCTTGCCTCCGCCGCCCTTGCTCCAGTATTTCAGTTGCAGGTTGGCGTCGCTGACGATGGTGCCGATGCTCATGCGGTGGCGCCGTGCCAGGCGTTCGCTGGCAACCCGGTAAACGCCGTCGGGCCGGGGCTCGACGCGCTGGTAATCCGGGTAGGCGGAAAGTGAACTGCCACCGTGGCAGACGAAGTCCAGCGCCCACTGCCACTGGCTGTCGCGCAACGTGCGGAAGGCCCAGGTGCTGCGCACTTCGGCCAGTAGCTGCTTGGGTCGAAAGCCACTGCCCAAGGCCATGCTGACCAGGTGCTGCACCAAAACGTCCATGCACAGTTGCGGCGAGCAGCGAGCCTCGATGTGCCCGGCCATCAGTGCCTGTCGGGCTGCAGCTGCCTCCACCAGTTCCAGGCTATGGGTAGGCACCAGGGTAATTCGCGAGCGCCGCCCCGGTGCGTGCCCGGAGCGCCCGGCCCGTTGCATCAGGCGGGCGATGCCTTTGGCCGAGCCGATTTGCAGCACCCGTTCCACGGGTAGAAAGTCCACGCCAAGGTCAAGGCTGGACGTGCAGATCACCGCTTTCAGGCTGCCCTGCTTGAGGCTACGTTCCACCCAGTCGCGGGTATCGCGGGCCAGCGAGGCATGGTGCAGGGCAATCAGTCCGGCCCAGTCAGGGCGGGCTTCAAGCAGGGCCTGGTACCAGAGCTCGGCCTGGGCGCGCGTGTTGGTGAACACCAGGCAACTGGCACTGGCCTCGATTTCCCGGCTGACCTGGTCGAGCATCTTCAGGCCCATGTGCCCGGCCCAAGGAAAGCGCTCGATCGCTGTTGGCAGCAAGGTATCGACTTGCAGCGCCTTGTCCTGTCGGCCCTGTACCAGCAGGCCGCCTTGCGGCAGCAGAACGTCCCGTGCATGTTGCAGGTTGCCCAGGGTGGCGGAGAGGCCCCAGGTCGGCAGGCCTGGATGCCAGTGGCGCAGGTGGGCCAGGGCCAGCTGCAGTTGTACCCCGCGCTTGTTACCCAGCAGTTCGTGCCATTCATCCACGACCACCAGCCGCAGGGTGGCGAAATCTTCGCGGGCCTGTGCGCGCGTCAGCAGCAGCGTCAGGCTCTCGGGCGTGGTGACCAGCACACTTGGCAGGCGCCGAGCCTGTCGGGCTCGTTCGGCACTGCCTGTGTCACCGCTGCGTACCCCAACGCTCCACGGCAGCGCCAGTTCATCCACGGGCACCTGCAGGGCGCGTGCGGTGTCGACAGCCAGGGCGCGCATGGGCGTCACCCACACCACCTGCAATGGCGCCGGTTGGCTGCCGTGGGGCTGGGGCTTGAACGCACGAAGCGCGGCGAGCCACACGGCGTAGGTTTTGCCGGCACCGGTACTGGCGTGCAGCAGGCCGGACTCGCCGCGCGCCACAGCCGCCCAAACGCGGCGCTGGAAAGCGAAAGGCTTCCAGCCACGCCTGGCAAACCAGGCATTGGCAAGGTCGGTGGCGGCGGGCATGAGGCAAGTGGTCCTTCGAAGGCTGTGCTTCTACAGACCGCCCGCCAGGTGCAATGGTTTTACCGAATCAGTTGCCCAGCAGGTAGCCACTGCGACATACCTGCTCGCCAGCAACATGGGCGATGACCATGCCAGAAGTGGCCATGCGCCTTACGCTGCGGGCATACAGCAGGCCCGGTTGGCTGTTGCGCACTGCCGTTACCCGGTCACTGAGCGGGTCGATGACTTCGGCAATCAACTGCCCGGCTTCCAGGTGTTGTCCGGGTTTGGCGTGATACACCAGCAACCCGCCCAGTGGCGTCACTACCGGTTCGACAGCAGCCAGCGGCGTGGCCGGGCTGGGCAAGGGTGGCAGGGCAGGGCTGGCGCCTTCGATAACGCCCGCGTGGGTAAGGAAGTCGAGTATCGCCTGGCAGTCTTTGCTGGCCAGGTCATGGCTGACATCGGCCTGGCCGCGCAGTTCGACCGTTACCGAGCAGCAGCCCAGCGGGATCGGGAAGCGCTTGCCGAAGCGTTGCTGCAACTGCCACCAGACCAGGCTGAAACATTCGTCGAACGACTGCCCGCCCGAGTCGGTGGCCAGCAGGCTGGCCTGGGCGCCCAGGTAGCGGGCCAGCGGCTCGATGTGTGGCCAGGCATCGGGTGTGGTGTACAGGTGTTCGACCGCCTCGAAGTCGCAGTGCAGGTCCAGCACCATGTCGGCATCGCAGGCCAGGCGCTGCAGGATCAGGCGCTGGGCTTGCAGCGGTGTGCGGGCCGGGTGCGCGTCCAGCCCACGACGCAGGTATTCGCGGATCAGCTCGACGTTGTGCGCCGGGTTCTGGGTCAGGTGCTCTTCGATCTGGTCGCCGATGCTGTCCGACAGGTCGACGAAGTTGCGGTTGAAGTTCTCGCCGCTTTGCAGCTCGAAGCGCCCCAGCGGTGCATCCAGCAGCACTTGCTCCAGGCCGACCGGGTTGGCCACCGGCACCAGGATGATCTCGCGCTGCAGGCGGCCTTGTTCTTCCAGCGCAATCAGGCGGCGCTTGAGGTGCCATGCCACCAGCATGCCGGGCAGTTCGTCGGCATGCAGGGAAGCCTGGATATAGACTTTGCCGCCACTGCGAGGGCCGAAGTGGAAACTGTGCAACTGGCGGGTGATGCCCGGAACGGGTGAGAGCAGGTCGTGGGTTGAATGGTGCATGGTGGTCCTGGATGCGTGGCGAATACGGTCTGCGACACAGGTCGGCACACTGATAGAAGCATAGTTTTTAGGGTTGCGCCTCAATGGAGTCGCCACCTTTTCAGGCCAGCAGTGCCTGCAAGGTGGCCAGGTCATCCGCCTCTTCCACCGGCTTGTCCAGCCGCCAGCGCAGCATGCGCGGAAAGCGCACGGCAATACCGCTCTTGTGGCGCCTGGACAAGGCAATGCCTTCGAAGCCCAGTTCGAACACCAGCGTAGGCGTTACGCTGCGCACCGGGCCGAAGGTTTCCACCGTGGTCTTGCGGATAATGGCATCGACCTTGCGCATTTCTTCGTCACTGAGCCCCGAATAGGCCTTGGCAAAGGGTACCAATGTTCGCCCCTGGGTGCCGGCCGGTGCGTCCCACACGGCGAAGGTGTAGTCGCTGTACAGGCTTGCACGCCGGCCGTGGCCGCGTTGGGCATAGATCAGCACGGCATCGACGCTGAACGGGTCGATCTTCCACTTCCACCAGGTACCCATATCCTTGGTGCGCCCCACACCGTAAAGGGCCTCGCGTTGCTTAAGCATCAGGCCCTCGACACCCAGGCTGCGCGACTGTTCGCGCTGGTGGGCAAGGTCGGCCCAGTCCGGGCCTGTCAGCAGCGGCGACAGCAGCACGGGGGCAAGCGGGTGCGCATCGACCAAGCGTTCCAGTTGGCTGCGGCGCTCGTGCTGCGGCCGGTTGCGCCAGTCTTCGCCTTGCCACTCCAGCAGGTCGTAGGCCTGCAACACCACCGGTGCGTCGGTCAGCAATTTCTTGCCCAGCGTTTTGCGCCCCAGGCGCTGCTGTAGCAAGGAAAAAGGCTGCACGGCCAGTTCAGCCCCCGTATCACCTGGCTTCCAGACCAGAATCTCGCCGTCGAGCACCACGCCATCGGGTAGCGTCTGCGCCAGGCTGTGCAGTTCCGGGAAGCGCTCGGTCACCAGCTCTTCGCCGCGCGACCACACCCACAGCTGGCCCTCGCGCTTGACCACCTGGGCGCGAATGCCGTCCCACTTCCACTCGATTTGCCAGCTGCCTGGCGGCCCGAGCAAAGTATCGAACTGGTCGATAGAGGCTTGTAGCGGGTGGGCCAGGAAGAATGGGTAGGGCTGGCCGCTGCGCTGGCGATGCTCATCGGCGGACTCCGGGGCGATCAGCTTCTGGTAGCTGGCTGCGGTAGGGCGATGGCCAATATCGGTGTAACCGACCAGGCGCTGGGCCACGCGCTTGGCGTCCAGCCCGGCCAGTTGCGCCAGGGCGCGGGTGACCAGCAACTTCGATACGCCCACGCGAAAACTGCCGGTGATCAGCTTCAGGCACAGCATCAGGCTGGGGCGATCCAGCTGCGCCCAGAGCGGCTGCAGGCGCTGCTGAACCTGCTCAGGCGGTAGCCCGCGCAGGGGCAGCAAATGCTGCTCCACCCAGGTGGCAAGGCCTTCATCGCTGCCATCGGCGTGTATGGGTAGCAACAGCGAAATGGTTTCGGCCAGGTCACCCACTGCCTGATAGCTTTCTTCGAAGAGCCAGTCCGGCAACCCGGCCTGAGCCGTTGCCTGTGCGCGCAACACGCGAGTGGGCACCAGCTGGCGCGGGCGCCCGCCGGCCAGAAAGTACACGGCCCAGGCGGCATCCTCGGCGGGGGCATTGGCGAAATAGTCGCGCAGTGCCTCAAGCTTGGCGTTGCTGGACGTGGTCGCATCCAGGCGCAGGTACAACGTGGCAAAGGCTTTCATGGTGTGGGTTCGGCCGTGACGACGTCGTCTTCGTCTTCGTCGCCGTATTCGGTGGCGAAGGCGCGGGCATCGAGGCCTTGTTCGTTGAGGTAGCGCACCAGCACGTTGACCGAGCCATGGGTGACCATCACCCGTTCGGCGCCGGTCTGGCCGATTGCCCACAGCAGACCGGGCCAGTCGGCATGGTCCGAGAGGACGAAGCCCCGGTCCACACCGCGCCGCCGGCGGGTGCCGCGCAGCAGCATCCAGCCACTGGCGAAGGCATCGCTGTACTCGCCGAAGCGGCGCATCCAGCTACTGCCGCTGGCCGACGGGGGCGCCAGGACCAGCGCTTGGCGCAGCAGTGGGTCGTTGCGCGGTATATCGCCGGCGTAGAGGGTTTTCGGCAGGTGGATACCGGCGTCCCGGTACACCCGGTTGAGCGGCTCGACGGCGCCGTGCACGAGTATCGGGCCGATGCTGGCGTCCAGCCCATGCAAAATCCGCTGGGCCTTGCCGAAGGCATAGCAGAACAGCACGCTGGCCTTGCCCTGTTTGCTGTTGGTCCGCCACCAGGTATTGATGTCGGCGAAGACCTCAGCCTGGATGGGCCAGCGATAAATGGGCAGGCCGAACGTCGACTCGGTGATGAAGGTGTGGCACGGCACGGGTTCGAAGGGCGTACAGGTGCCATCGGGCTCTACCTTGTAGTCACCGGACGCGACCCAGACTTCACCTTGGTACTCCAGGCGCACCTGTGCCGAACCCAGGACGTGTCCGGCCGGGTGCAGGCTCAGGGTCACCCCACGGTGAAGCAGGCGCTCACCGTAGGGCAGGGTCTGCAAATCGATGCCCTGGCCCAACCGGCTACGCAGAATGCCGGCACCTGGGCTGGCGGTCAGATAATGGCCATTGCCGGTACGTGCATGGTCACCGTGGCCATGGGTGATCACGGCGCGGTCCACGGGCCGCCAAGGGTCGATGTAGAAATCACCGGGCGGGCAGTAGAGGCCTTCGGGGCGGGCGATGACAAGGTCCATAGGGCGAGCGCGGGTTGCCGAGAATACCTGTTAAGAGCTCGGAACGGTCTCGGGAGTTCGAACGGTTTTACTTAGCGAAATGGACTACACGCCATTCAGAAATGCCGAAAGGCCTTTTGCGGTTAACTGTGTGTGGTTGAACGGGTGCAACAAAAATGTTGCGATCTGCTGGCGCGTCATGCACATTGACTCTACGAAGGCCTGCATGAAATACAGTGAATTCCGCCGATGGCTGCGTAGCCAGGGCGCTACGTTCGTGGCTGCCAAGGGCAGTCATTTCAAGGTTTACCTGGGTAATCGCCAGACGATTTTCCCGGACCATGGTGCGAAGGAAATAAGCGAAGGCCTGAGAAAGAAAATCCTGAAAGACTTGGGATTGAAAGCATGAAGGGTTCAGAGAGGCATGTGATGATATTCGAGTATCCGGTGGTTGTTCATCAAGAAGGCGGTAGTGTCTGGGTGAGTTGTCCCGATGTGCCAGAGATGGCCTGCGCGGGTGATACTTCGGAGGAAGCATTGTTCGATGCGGTGGATGCCTTGGAGTCTGCGCTTTCGTTCTATGTGGATCAGAAACAGGCTATCCCTCTACCTTCAGCGCCTGCGGCTGGCCAGCCCGTGGTACGCCTGCCAGCCCTGACGGCAGCGAAGGCGGCGCTGTGGAATACGATGGTGGGACAAAAAATCAGCAAGACCGAGATGGCACGCCGGCTAGGGGTAAATCGTCCCCAGGTCGATCGTCTGGTCGATCTGTTGCATCGCTCGAAAATCGAGCAGGTTGAGCATGCCTTGCATGTGTTGGGACAGCGGATCGAGCTTTCAGTCGTCGCTGTTTAAAGCCCGAGCCGCCACAGCTGGCGGCTCGGACTGAAGGCTTACTTGCCAGGCGCCAAGGTCAAGCGCTGGCTGCCATACGCCCGCCCGAAGTTCTGCTGCTGCAGCGGCAGGCTCATGAACCGGCCTTTGAACCAGGCATCCAGTCCGTCGTTGTAGTGCGCGCTTGCCGGGTTACCGGACTGGCCGCTGCTGGTCAGCACCTGCAACGGTTCGGGCTGGCCGAAGTCGACGATCATCCGCGTCGAGGCCGGCAGGCGGGTGTCGAAGTCGCTGCCCCAGGCGTATGGCGTCAGGGCCAGGGTGGTGAAGTCGCCACCTGCAGCCAGTGGTGAGCGGCTGATGGCTTCGCCCAGGCCATGGTAGGCCGGTGCTGGCCAGCGGTACTGGTGCAGCTTGCCCCACTGCCAGGCGCGGCGGTCGGCGCCCAGTTGCGCGATCCCGGCGTCCATTGCTCCCGCCAGGCTGCGGGCGAGAATGGCAGGCTTGTCTTCTTTTTGTGGGGTGTTGCGGTCATCCCAGAACGGGCTGTCGTCGCGGCCCAGCAGGTGATCGGCCTGGGCCGAAAACGACAAGCGGGCATTGCTGACGAACGCCTGCCAGGCCGGGCCGGATTCCGGGCCCAGGTCGTCGAGGAAGGTTTGCCGCGTTACCTCTTGCAAGAACAGCTCGTACAGCGCGGCATCCGCCGACACTGGGCTCAGTCGGCCATCGAAGGCCTTGAGCCGGGCCAGCGTGTCGCGGGCCTTGTCGCGTTGTGCGGCAGGCAGGGCGTCGATCGCCTGCTTCAAGGGCTGGGCCATGCCGGGGGCGTCGAACATCTGCTTGAGCTTGTCGGCCAGCAGGGTCACCTGGTCGTTCTGCAGGGCCATCAGGCTGCGGCTGTCGTGGCGGCCATTGCCGGCCAGTTGGGCCAGGCGCTCGGCGCGCTCAGGGTAGTACCAGGTGCTGGACAGCTGCATGCCGTAGCCGCGCGGCAGGCTGCGCTGGTTGGCGTGGCCGATCCAGCCAGCAGGCGGGTCCTGGTCGTACGGGTGCAGCATCGGGTCGGCATAGCCATCCCAGTCGTAGCGCCCGTCCCAGCCCGGCGAGGGCAGCAGGCCCTGGCCTTCGCGGCGGTTGGGGTAGCGGCCACTGACTTGCCAGCCGATGTGCTCCGGCTCGGCGAAGACAAAATTGAGGGCCGCGGCGGTCACTTCGCGGGTACTGTCGAAGGCGCGTTCCACGTTCCTGGCCCGGGTCAGGTCGAACAGCGCATCCAGGCTGCGGTCGCCTTTGAACTGCGGCAGGTTCAGCGCCAGGCCCAGGCTGGCGTTGTCTGGCTGGGCCAGCAGGGTGCCGTGGCGGGTGTCATACATCACCTCGCGCAGCGGGCGCTGGCCTCGGACGAAGAACGTTTCGCTACGGGCGCGGGCCGGCAGCCATTTGCCGTCGGCCAGGTAGCTCAGCTGGCTGCCTTGACGACGCAGTTGCTCCAGGAACAGGTCCTGGTTGTCGGCCATCACGGCGCTGCTGCTCCAGGCCAGTTTGCCGTTGTAACCGGCCAGCACGATCGGCAAGCCCGGCAACGACAGGCCGGCAACCTGGTACTTGCCGGTGTGGATCTGTACCGGGCTCAGGGCCCAGGCAGCGCGGCTGTCGCTGGCCAGCAGGCTCTTGCCACTGCGGCTGCGCTGCGGGGCCAGGGCCAGGTTGGCCGAGCCCGGGCTGCCGAGCAGGTCGAGGTCGGCCAGTTTCTGGCTGGCGGCCGCCAGCGCTGGCAGGCCAGGCAGCTGGCTGGCCAGGTTCAGGCCCTTGAGCTTGTCCACCTCGCCTTCGGCCAATGGCTCGTCCGGGGCGCCTGGCAGCAGCCAGGCCAGCTTGTCGCTGCCGGCTTTCTGCGCGAGGGTCAGGGCACTCAATTCTTCCTGCAGGTTCACCGATTGGCTGAACGCGTACAAGTTGAAGATCAGCGCCGAGTCTTCGGGCTTCCAGTATTCCGGGCGATAGCCACTGCTGGCCAGGCCGGCCGGCAGCTTGTCGCGGTAGCGGAACAGGTAGGCGTTGACCCCGCGTGCGTACACTTCGAAAAAGCGCTTGAGCCGTGGCGAGGCGTCGGCGTACTGCTGGGCGGCGCTTTGCTTGAGGTTGGCCGCGCGCATCAGGCGGTCGATGTCCAGCGCTTCGCTGCCGGCCAGTTCGGCCAGGCGGCCTTGGG
The DNA here is from genome assembly GCF_002992185.1 of Pseudomonas sp. LLC-1. NCBI lineage: Bacteria > Pseudomonadati > Pseudomonadota > Gammaproteobacteria > Pseudomonadales > Pseudomonadaceae > Pseudomonas > Pseudomonas sp. LLC-1. Next base: position 430,879 of record NZ_LUVY01000006.1, read on the forward strand.
CCAGCAGGCGCATGGCGACCATCTGCTCGATGCGGTCACCGGCATGCACATAGCCCAGGCTGAACAGCGCATCATGGAAGCTGCTGCTTTCGATCAGTGGCGCACCCATGGCATTGCGGCGTACTGAAACATTCTGCGCCAGGCCCTTGAGCGGCTGCACGCCACTGGTCGGTGGCACGCTGTCCTGGTAGCCGCCCGTCTGGCAGCCGGCCAGCCCGAGCATGCCGAGCAGCGTGGCAGCGGTTGCGAACCGCGGGCGGAAGGGAGGAAAGGCGGGGGCGGCCATGACAAGGGCTCCTGCAAGGCGTGGCGGGTTTCGAAAGGCGCTAAGGTAGTAAGCGCGCAGGCGCCATGCAAGGTCCCAGGTCGGTTTATTTGCCAGCGCTGCCTCAAACGTTGAAGTGGTCTGCCAACGTCTCGGAAAAGTGCGTGCAATTGATGCGCGCATAGCGCCGGTAGTCACGGGTAACGGCGAACGCCGAGCCGGGCATCAGCAGGATCTTGTTTTGTTCCAGTTTGCGCACCAGGGGTTGCAGGTCTGGCAGGTCCGGGTGGTAGACCCAGAGGAACATCCCCCCTTGCGGTGCGATTTCAAACTGCCAGCCTCGCTCGATCAGAAGCCGCTGGGTCTGGACCTGCTGCCTGATCAGGCGCTGCTGCACATCATTCATGTGCCGGGCATAGGTGCCATCCGACAATATGGTGTTGACGAAGCGTTCGCAAAACGCCGGGACGGCAACACAGGTCAGCAGTTTCAGGCGTGTCAGCGGTTCGATCAGGTCTTGTGAGCAGGCGATGAAGCCCACGCGCAGCGATGCTGACAGGCATTTGGAGAAACTGCCGATGTAGATAACCCGGTCAAGGTTGTCCAGCTCGGCAAAGGTCTGGCGTACGGCCGGGCTGAAGTCGCCATACACATCGTCCTCGACCACGAAGAACTCGTGCTCTACCGCCAGGCGCAGGACGCTGAAGGCGTTGTGCGGGCTGATGTTGCTGCCGGTCGGGTTGTGGAAGGTGCTGTTGCAGAAAAATGCCTTGACCTTGTGCCTGGCCAGGTAGGTTTTCATCTCTTCCACGTCCGGCCCGTCCTGGGTTCGCCGTATGCCGACAACGTGCCCGCCCGCCAGCTGGATCAGCTTGATCAGGTTGCCGTTACCCGGCTCGTCGACGAAAACGTGGTCGCCTGGCTTGATCAGTAGCCGCGCAACCAGGTCCAGGCCTTGTGTAGCGCCCAGTGTGGTCAGCAACTGGTTGGGGCGGACATCGACACGGGTCAGCCGTTTCATGTGTACGCACAGCTGTTTGCGCATGGGCAGGTAGCCCTGGATGTCGCCGTACTCGGCCAGCGAGCTTTGCTCCAGCCGCGCCGTGCGGCGAATGGCCTTGGCCAGCAGCTCGGTGTCACGCCAGGCGGGGGGGAGCCAGCCGCTGCCCAGCTTGGTGTAGTGCTGGCCACCTTGCAGCAGCTTGAAGAGCGGGTCGCCCGCCATGCATTCGGGCTCGTGTATCACACCGGTTTGCCGTGACCGGGTCGCGACGAAGTAGCCCCTGCCCGGTGAAGCCGTCAACACACCTTCGCTGACCAGCTGGGCGTAGGCCGAAACAACGTCGTGGTAACTGAAGTCGACCGCAGCCGTCAGTTTCCGGATGGAGGGCATGCGCTGCCCGGGCAGCCACTCCCCTGCATCCAGGCGTTGTCTTAACTGGTGATGAAGGCTGCTGGTGTTCATGGCAGGTCTCAAACCGTTAGAAAAAAAAGCCTAACAGTTAACGGAAATGCTTGTCGACTGTTCGTTTTCAAATGGCCAGTACATGCCACTATTCCCTTGTCGGAAGTGTTGGTTGCCCGCAAAGGCAGCACCTTAAGCGTCTGTTCAACCAGACAACTGGATATCGAGCCCATGCACTCTATGGATATGCAATCAGCCGTCATTGCCAGGCTACCTGTGCCTGATGAACCGGAAACATTCAAGGTTGTAAGGAACCTTGTTACATCGGCGCTATTGGAGTGTTGTTCAGTTGAAGAATTCGAAGCGTTTAAAGAAACTGCAGTTATTCAGTGTGTCACCGAACAAGCCCATGCCGATTTGCAGGCCTTTGCCCTGAAAGATCCGGCCGCGGGCTGCGACCTGGTCTTCATTGCAAGAACGTACACCTCTTATTCTGCCGTTCTGCATTATCGGCTCGCCCATTGGATCTACAACAATACCGCTGCTGCCTATGGTGCCGGAGGTCAATGCCTGGCGGCCATGATCTCCAGGCGCGGCAAAATGCTCTCCGGGGCGGAGATCCACTTCCGCAGCCGTATTGGCGCACGCTTCATCATCGATCACGGCATGGGCACCGTCATAGGCGAAACCTCGACCATTGGTGACGATTGCTACGTGCTGGGCGGCGTCACCCTGGGCGCCCGCGGTATCAGCGGCAACCCTTCAAGCCCCAGGCACCCGACCTTGGGTAACCGGGTACAAATCGGCGCATTCGCCAGTGTGCTGGGCGCTATCCACGTGGGTGACGGCGCATTTATCGGGCCGGGCTGCATTATTACCAAAGATGTTCCCGCTGCTGCCCGGGTACAGGTTAAAACATCATTGCAGGTGGTGCTGGAATCATGAACGCTCTGAACTATGAAGTTTTACGCAATACCGAAAAGCTGTATTACAAAGACCAGTACCTGGCCGGCGTTGATACGCAAGTAACACGCGTGCACAGTGATGGCATTGAATTACAAAGTACCGTGGCTTACCCGGAAGGTGGCGGCCAGGAAGCGGACTTCGGCACCATTGAATTACCGGTGGGAACTGTGCGGTTTGTCTGGGTGAAAAAACTGTATGGCAGCCCGATTCGCCTCGAAGGTTTCAAGGGCGGAAAACTGGGCGGCATCATTATTCACAGCCTGCACCCTGATGACCTGCACTTGCTGGATGACGTCACGCCAGGCATGCCGGCCCGCATCACCATCGATGTTGAACGGCGCGAACGGCTGACGCTGTCTCACAGTGCCAGTCACTTTCTGTATGCCGCTGCTATCGGGCTGCGTGAAGAGCTGCAGCAATGGACCATCGGCTGCCACATCAAAGAGGATTCGGCACGTTTCGACTTCCTGGTCGAGGACGCTTTCACGGCCGAAGAGGTGGTTGAAATAGAGCGGCGGGCCAACGAACTGATCGGCTGCGATGCACCCATCGAGCACTACGCGGTCGAGGGCCTGGAAGACGCACGTTTGTGGACCTACAACGGCATCGAAATTCCGTGCGGTGGCACACACCTCGATTCACCAGGGCGTATCGGGCGCCTGAGCGTCAGGCGCAAACGCCTGGGTAAAGGTAAGGAACGGCTGATCTGCGCGTTCCCCGATGCCGAAATCGACCTGTCCACCTACCACGGGCACGCACTATGAACAGCACGTTACCGCGGCGCACGTACCTGTATTTCACCGCACAGTCGATCAACCTGACCACAGCGGTCATGTCCGTGACCATGGCCGCCATTGTCGGCGCGGCGCTGGCCCCTGATGCCGCGTGGTCCACCGTGCCATACGGGTTTCAGTTTCTGAGCCTGATGCTGGCAACCTACCCGGTCTCCAGGCTGATGAGCCGCATCGGCCGCAAGAAGGCTTTCATGCTGGGCGCGATTCCTTTGGCATTGTCGGGTATCAGCGGCTTTCTGGCGGTGGAGCACCAGCATTTTGCAACGCTGGTCCTTAGCCATTCTGCGCTGGGCGTGTACATCGCCTTCGCCAACTTCAACCGCTTCGCGGCCACCGACAATCTGTCTCAGGCCCTGAAGCCCAAAGCCCTTTCGCTGGTTGTGGCTGGGGGCGTCATCGCCGCGGTGGTCGGGCCGACGCTTACCGAGTGGCTGCGAGATGTGGGCGGCTATCCACTGTTTTCGCTGTGTTATGCCGCGTTTGTCGGCCTGGCGCTGCTGTCACTGCTGATTGCCCTTTGCCTGCCAGACGATGGCGGTGTGACCAGCACGGTCAACAGCGCCGCCCAGTCGGCCCGCCCACGCACCGAGCCGTTAAGCCCGAGTGTGGTGGTAGCAATGGGCGTTGCTGCACTGAGCTACGGGATCATGAACCTGCTGATGATCCAGGCCTCGATGCACATGAAGCACATGCACGAGGACTTCTCGGACGTACGCCTGGCGATCCAGTGGCATGTGATTGCCATGTTTGCCCCGTCGTTCTTCACCGGCGCGATCATCCAGCGGTTGGGTATCAGGACCACCATTTGCACGGGCCTGGCCCTGCTGCTCGGCTGCTCGGCCCTGAATATCTGGTCGCACAGCTACGCCATGATGACCCTGGCACTGATTGCCCTCGGGCTGGGTTGGAACCTGACGTATGTAGGCGGCGGCGCCTTGCTGGCCCAGTCGCTGCAGAACAGCCCGGCAGCGATGCAGATGCAGGGCAAGAACGACCTGGCAATCGCCATCTTCGCCACCCTCGGCGCGTTCAGCCCTTCGCTGTTGCTGAGCACGGTCGGCTGGGATGGCACCAACGCCATCTGCATGGTCCTGTGCATCGGGCTGCTGGTTGCCACTGCCGGCCTGCTGCAGAACAAGGCCTGCCTGCATACTTCAATGGAAGGTAGCCGCAAATGAGCGAGCTCATCAGTGTCAGCGATCGCATCTATACCAAGCTGGAAATGAACAACCCGGGGGGAAGCCACAAATACCGGGCGGCCCGGCGCATCGTCGAGCATGCCGTACGCAATGGCGACATCATTCCCGGTGTGACAACCGTCATCGAGAAAACCGGTGGCAGTTTCGGCTTCGGCTTGCTGGCGGCCTGTCACAAGTACCAGGTCGCGGTGGAGCTGGCGGTCGGGCTGAGCTTCAGCCAGACAAAGAGGGATCTGCTCGAGTGTTTCGGTGCCCGGCTGATCGGCAAGGAAATGCTGATGGCCGGTGCCACCCCCAAGGATGTGGTCATGCACCACCTGGACAACCAGGCTGCGTTGGGCAAGTCATACTTCTATACCGATCAGTTCAACAACCCGGTGGGTATCGAGGCCCACCGTTACCAGACGGCCAGCGAGCTGGCCGTGCAGCTGACCAACGCCGGGGCAGGGCGGGAAGTCCTGTTTGTTGGCTGTGCGGGTACGGGTGCAAGCTTCACGGGCATTACGCTGGGGCTGAAAGATCACGGTTTCGAGGTGTCGACGGTGTTGGTCGACCCCTGCGGGTGTGACTCAAGGGCAGGTGTGTTTGCCGACCACCGCTTCGAAGGCATGGCGGTGGGGGTTTGCCCGCCCTTCATGGACTGGTCGCTGGTGGACGAGCGGGCCCAGGTGCAACACGCAGAGATGCTGGCTGCGCAGCGCTGGTTCTACATGCAAAGTGGCATTTTCGTGGGCAATACCGCTGCCGCCTGCCTGGCCGTTGCTCAGCGCATGGCCCAGCACCCGCGGTATGCCGGAACCACTGTGGTGACCATCGCCTATGACGCCGGCCTGTGGTACCAGGACCTGCTGGGGGCGACCCGGCGCAAGGCCGCATAGGCCAAGGCCCTCAGCAGGGGGCGACGTCAGATCAGGCGCCGTGGCACTTTTTGAACTTCTTCTCGCTACCGCATGGGCACGGGTCGTTACGGCCAACGTCCTTCAGGGCGTTACGTACCGGCTCCTGGTGGCCGTGGTTGCAGTGCGGGCCGTGAACATGGCCATGGTCATGGTGGTGATCATGGTCGTGGTTGCAGTCAGGGCCATGAACGTGGGGTTGCTGGGACATTGCAGGGTTACTCCGGGATGTGATCGCCGGGGATTATCTCACCACTGCGCGATAAGTGCAGGTCCCGATGGATAAGCAGCCCGGTCGCCAGTTCGCCCTGCAGGGTGTAGTGCAGCGGTTGCTTGCTTCTGAGCAGCTTGGCCAGCGGCTTGAGGTGCTGCCACAGGTTGGTACGCGCGGTGATCTTGAAGGTACGCCGGGCATGCCCGCCCACGCTGCGCCATACGCTGGTTTCATCCTGCACCAGCAGCAGGTCGTTCAGGCGCACGGCATACGACAGGTTGCGGATGAACAGACGGCTGTCATTGGGGTTGTCGACTTGCAGGTGCAGCACGAACTCCTGCTCCAGCAACCTGGCCTTGACCGTTTCGACTTCGACCAGGCGCACCTCGGGTTCGCGCCAGTCTTCACCGCCCCAACTGCTGCAGCCCGCCAGCCATGTCATCAGTGTACCGAGCAGCAGCAGACGGGCGCGGGCGTTCATGCTCAGCTCCCGACGTAACTGGCGCAGCATTTCTTGAACTTCTGCCCGCTGGCGCAGGGGCAGGGGTCGTTGCGCCCGGCCTTCAACCCGACCGTAGGGTCGATGAAGTACCAGCGCCCGGCATGCTGGACGAACGCCGAGCGTTCGCGGTGCTGGTGGTCGCCCTCCTGGTCGTGCCAGCGTGCGGTGAAGGTGACAAAGCCGTGTTCCGGTTGGCCGCCGAGTACTTCAGCGCTTTCTACCTCCAGGCCCAGCCAGGTGCTCTGGGCGCTCCAGGCGGCCATGGCGGCACGGTCCAGGTCGGCTTGTTGGGCAGGCAAAGTGGTGGCCACCAGGTAGTCGACCAGGCCCAGCACGTAGGCACTGTAACGTGAGCGCATCAGCGCCTGGGCATCGGGTGCCGGGGTGCCGGCATGGTAATGCCCACAGCAGGCATCCAGCAGGTTGCCACTGCCACAAGGGCAGACCGAGACACTCATCATCACCACCAGTACTTGCCGAAGTTTTCAGGGTTGGCCCAGAACCTGGCGTTGAGCCAGTCCGGGACCTGCTTGTAGTCATGTAGATCATAGGTGAACAGGCTCAATACCTGCTGGTCACGGCAGAATTTCTCGCTGGCCGACAGGGCCAGGGCGAAAAAGTCGGTGTCTTGCCAGCCGCAGGCGGCCAGGTCGGCCAGCACGGCAACCCGGCTGGCATTGAGGTTGCGGATGCCGCCGAGCAGTTCCAGGCCCGTGCGTTTGGGCAGGTGCTCCAGGCAGTCCACCAGCACCGCCAGGTCAAAACGCTGGGCCGCAAGCTCGGCCGGAAGCGGGCCAGGGGCCGCTGTGGCGATGCTCACCTGCGGGTGTGCCGCGGCGAAGGCGTCGAGCGCCGGGAAGCGTGTGCCCACCAGCAGCAGGCGTTGCGGGGTGAAGCGCTCCAGCAGGGCTGCCAAAGCCTGCTGCGGCGTACGTTGGGAGAAACCTTCGGTCATTGCCAATCCTCGTTCAAGTCGTCCAAGACTAGCGGGCCGCAGCCTGCGGGCAAAGAGGCATGTGACCGCGTCGTGGCTTATTGCTGGCAGGGTTGGAATGCGCGGTCTTTACTCCCAGAGATCGGCCTTATGCCGATTCCCCCTAGGAGAAGCAATGAAATGAGCATAGTACGCACAGCGATACCCCTGGTACTGCTCACCAGTGTGTTGACTGGTTGTGCAGGTTTGCAAAAAACCGACTGGCCGAAATGTGCCGCCGTCGGGGGTGTAGGCGGCGCCGCCTTGGGCGCTATCGAAAGTTCCAGCTGGGCTGGCTGGGGCGCGTTGCTGGGCGGTGGCCTGGCGGCGGGTTACTGCTGGGCCCATGGAGATGGCGACGAGGATGGCGACGGCGTGCCGGACAGCCGTGACAAGTGCCCTGGCACCCCGCGTGGGGTGCAGGTCGATGCCAACGGGTGCCCGCCTGAGCCGGCAGCCGTGGTCGAGGAAGTGGTGGTGCAGAAAGAAGAGGTCATCGTCATCCGCGATGTGCACTTCGAATTCGACTCTGCGAAGCTGACCGCCCGCGACAAAGAACGCCTCAACACCATTGCCACGCGCCTCAAACAGGAAGCGCCGTCCGCCCGCCTGAGTGTCAGCGGCCACACCGACAGCGTCGGTTCCGACAGCTACAACCAGAAACTGTCCGAACGTCGTGCCCACTCGGTGACCGATTACCTGGTCGAGAGCGGCGTACCGCGCAGCAGCTTCGTTTCGGTGGTCGGTGCCGGTGAAACCCAACCGGTGGCTGACAATGCCACGGCCGAAGGGCGCGCCATGAACCGTCGTACCGAGATCAAGATCCAGCGGTAACACGGCATGCGCCCGTGCCTTGAGCAGTGGCACGGGCGCGTCTTGATGCCGGTCAGCCGTTTGTGGCCAATGACACAGGAGCATTCAGCATGAGTGTGACGTCGAAGGCGGCATTGCCGCTGTTGGTGGCTGCCAGCCTGCTCGCGGGCTGCGCTACCCATAGCGATGGCAGCGCGCCCCTCAACCAAAGGACCTGGCCCATCTGCAGCCTGTTGGGCGGCCTGGTCGGTGGCGGCCTGGGCGCTATCGAAAGTTCTGCCTGGGCCGCAGGTGGCGGCGTCCTGGGCGCCATTACCGGGGGGCTGATCTGCTATGCCCAGGACGGTGACGAAGATGGCGATGGTATTTTCGACCGCCGCGATCGTTGCCCCGACACCCCAGCCAACACGGCGGTCGACCACATGGGTTGCCCGTTGAAGGTGTATCCGGCAGCCCCCCCTGTTACCGCACCCGAACCTGCACCTGAAGTCATCATCCTGGATGACAACGGCGCGGTGATGTTCGCCTTCGATTCCGCCGACCTGACCCCGGCGGCCCAGCAACGGCTGCAAGGCCTGGTGGCGAAGCTCAACTCACCGACGGTAGCCAAGGTCGCGGTGATCGGGCACACCGACAGCGTGGGCTCCGACACCTACAATCAGGCGCTTTCCGAGCGCCGTGCCAGCAGTGTTGCCGAGTACCTTATCAGCCAGGGCCTGGAGCCCGGCAAGGTCACCAGTCAGGGGCGTGGGGAAAGCGAGCCGGTCACCGACAACGAAACCGAGGAAGGCCGCGCGCGCAACCGACGGGTGGAGCTGCACCTCAACTGAGCGGTGCTGGCGCCTGCCTTGGCATTGCAGTTAATGTGGGGCGCACGGCCCGCTCGATCGGGCCGTCTCGACATAACAACAATCGATAGGGGCGGGGTATGAAGTTCATCCTGGGCCTGGGCAAGGTCCTGACGGTCGCTTTCTGGGGTGTGGTGTTGTTCAATCAGCTGTTGCCACAACCTTTGCCCTTCAATCTGCTGATCAATGCCGCTGGTATCTTCCTGTTCGGCCTGCACCTGCTCGAAGTGCTGTTCTTCAATGGCAGCCTGCGTGGGCGCAGCCACCGCTGGTTCGACCGATTGCAGATCCTGTTGACGGGTATCTTCCATGTCATGTCCATTCCCCGTGCGCAGGAGGCGCCGCGAAATGCGTAATCTGATGTTGCTGGCCATGTTGGCCACTCCCCTGGCTCAGGCCGAAAGCCTGGAAGTCGCCGCCAACTCCATGCTGCGCCTGCCCGACAAATCGGCCAGCGTGCACTTCACGCACTTGCGTGTCGCTGATTCGGCAACCCTGCTGCTGCCTGCCTCGCTTGCGCAATTGAAGGTCGACCAGCTTGAGCTGGGGCGTGATGCGCGTATCGCCATTGCACCTTCCGATAGCCCGTTGCTGATCGAGGCGCGCAGCGCCAGGTTGGGCGAAGGCAGTGAGTTCAGTGCTCCAGGGGCTGCCGGTAGCTACCAGCGGGCAGCCCGCTCGGGCCGCAGCCTGGACCTGAAACTGGCTGAGCTGGATGCCGAGCGGGTGGCGATCGATGCCCGTGGCGGCGCCGGTGCGCCGGGGTACGTGGGGCTTGATGGTGCCAATGGCCAGGCAGGTGGTTGCACATGGGGCCAGGCCAGTCGCGGTGCCAATGGCGATAATGGCGGCAACGGGCACGACGGTGCCCCGGGTGGGCGCATTCGTCTGAGCCTGCCGCAGGGCTTCCCGCAGGAGCACATTGTGGTGCGCCTGGATGGCGGCGCACCGGGCAAGGCCGGGGCGGCAGGCAAGGCGGGTAAAGGCGGGGCGAGTAAAGGTTGCCTTGTGTACAGCACCGACGCCGGGGCCAATGGCCGGCCGGGGCAGCCGGGCCAGCCAGGATTGGCGGGGGCAGCGGGTGAGTTGATCCTGCAGCGCCTTTGAAAACCTGAACTGGCCCTATCGCCGGCAAGCCAGCTCCCACCCCGACCGCATCAGCTGCAAGCCATGCAGAGTACCTGTGGGAGCCGGCTTGCCGGCGATAGGGCTAGTTCAGGCAACATCAGATCATCAGGCGCGAACTGGCCACGGCGACCACCGCCATGCCCAGCAGCAGGTTGATCCCCACCATCCGTCGAATCCGCCCCAGCACTGCCGCACCCGTCGGCCAGTCCTCCGCCTGCACCGCTGCCTTCAGCTCGGGCAACAGCAACGCCTGAATGCGCATGAACAAGGCAAACATGGCGATCCCGCCGCCGATCATCACCTGCACGTACTTTGGCGCAGTCTCGAAGCCGCTGAAGCGCATGTGCAACATGCCGATACCACTTATCGCCAAGATCGCCACGGCCACCCAGACCCAGCCGAAGAAGCGTCGGAAAACTTCCACCCACAGGCGCAGCCGCGCAGGCCCTTCAAGGGCTACAACCGTTGCCGGGCGCAGCACCAGCCAGGCGAAGAACATGCCGCCGACCCATACCAGGGCAGCCAGAACATGCAGTGTGTAGGGCAGGGCAAAGGCAAGCATCCGGATCTCCATGCGGCATAATGGGCAATAGCGGGGTATGATAGCCGCCCCGTGTGAAACACTGAAAATATATCCAGCCCTTCGGGCGCCTGCAGACCATGATCAGCAACGAACTCAAAGCCACCATCCAGGGCGCCTATTCGCGTTTTCTCGAAGCCAAGAGCCTCAAGCCGCGCTATGGCCAGCGCCTGATGATCGCCGAAGTGGCCAAGGTGCTTGGCGACATCGCCTGCGACGATGAAGGCCGCCGTGCCGGCGAGCCTGCCGTGGTGGCGGTCGAGGCGGGCACCGGTACCGGCAAGACCGTGGCCTACAGCCTGGCAGCCATCCCGGCCGCCAAGGCCGCCGGCAAGCGCTTGGTGATCGCCACCGCGACCGTGGCCCTGCAGGAGCAGATCGTTTTCAAGGACCTGCCCGACCTGATGCGCAACAGCGGGCTCAACTTCAGCTTCGCCCTGGCCAAGGGCCGTGGGCGCTACCTGTGCCTGTCCAAGCTCGACATCCTGCTGCAGGAAGGCCATGCCCAGTCGGCCACCGCCCAGCTGTTCGAGGAAGAAGGCTTCCGTATCGAAGTCGACGAGCGCAGCCAGAAGCTGTTCAACAGCATGATCGAGAAGCTCGCTGGCAACCGCTGGGACGGTGACCGTGACAGCTGGCCCGAGGCCCTGGAAGACCAGGACTGGGCACGGCTGACCACCGACCACAGCCAGTGCACAGGCCGCCACTGTCCGAACTTCCAGCAGTGCGTGTTCTACAAGGCCCGCGAAGGCATGGGCAAGGTCGACGTGATCGTCACCAACCACGACATGGTGCTGGCCGACCTGGCCCTGGGCGGTGGCGCGGTGTTGCCCGACCCGCGCGATACCCTGTACGTGTTCGACGAAGGCCATCACCTGCCAGACAAGGCCATTGGTCATTTCGCCCATTATTCGCGCCTGCGCTCCACCGCCGACTGGCTGGAACAGACCGCCAAGAACCTGACCAAGCTGTTGGCTCAGCACCCGCTGCCCGGTGACCTTGGCAAGTACATCGAGCAGGTGCCGGAGCTGGCGCGGGAAGTGCGCACCCAACAGCAGTTCATGTTCACCCTGTGCGAGCAGGTGGCGGACTTCCGCCCCAGCGAGGACACCGAAGGCCGTGAACGCCCGCGTTACCGCTTCGAGGGCGGTGTGGTGCCAGAGCAAATCCGCGAAGTGGGCATCGAACTGAAAAAGGGCTTTGCCCGCCTCAACGACCTGTTCACCCGCCTGGCCGACTTGCTCAAGGAGGGCATGGACGGCGAGGTCAATATCGGTATCGCCAGCCATCAGGCCGAAGAGTGGTACCCGCTGTTTGGCAGCCTGGTCACCCGTGCCCAAGGCAACTGGGAACTGTGGACGGCCTTTACCGCCGAGGACCCGGAAGACAGCCCGCCCATGGCTCGCTGGCTGACGCTGGCCGAGAGTGGCGCACTGTTCGACATCGAAGTTAACGCCAGCCCTATCCTCGCCGCCGAAATGCTCCGCCGCAGTCTGTGGAGCGTTGCCCACGGCGCACTGGTCACGTCGGCGACGTTGACCGCGCTGGGCAAGTTCGACCGCTTCCGCATGCGCTCGGGGTTGCCGCGCGATGCCGTCACCTGCGTGGTGCCCAGCCCGTTCGTGCATGGCGATGCCGGCCTGCTGCGGGTCCCCGACCTGCAGGCCGACCCCCGCGATGCGGCGGCGCATACGGCGGCGATCATCCGTGAGCTGCCAAACATCGTCGAGGATGCCCGTGGCGCGCTGGTGCTGTTCTCGTCACGCAAGCAAATGCAGGATGTGTTCGACGGCCTGGACCGTGACTGGCGCAAGCTGGTGCTGATCCAGGGCAACCTGTCCAAGCAGGAAACCCTGAACAAGCACAAGGCGCGGGTCGATGATGGCCAGCACAGCGTGTTGTTCGGCCTGGCCAGCTTTGCCGAAGGTGTCGACCTGCCAGGTGCGTACTGCGAGCATGTGGTCATCGCCAAAATACCTTTCTCCGTGCCCGACGACCCGGTGGAAGCCGCTTTGTCGGAGTGGATCGAGGCTCGCGGTGGCAACCCGTTCATGGAAATTGCCGTGCCCGACGCCTCGTTGAAGTTGATCCAGGCCTGTGGCCGCCTGCTGCGTACCGAGCAGGATCGCGGCGTCATCACCTTGCTCGACCGGCGCCTGGTCACCCAGCGCTACGGCAAGGCTATTCTCAATGCGCTGCCGCCGTTCCGGCGGGAGATTTCCTGACCGCCGGAGCACTTGCTCCGGCGCGTTGTCCATTACTCAGTCTTGGGCCATGACGGCCCTGAAGGAGAGCCCCAGCCTTATGGTCCGCCGTACCCTGCCCGCCGTTTTCGCCCTGTTGTTCAGCTCGCCCTTGCTGGCCGGGCAGCAGACGCTGTTCAGCTTCGTGCGCCCGGCCTCGGTGGTCAATGTGGCGACCGAAGATGCAGGCATGCCGCAGTACAACGCGGAGCAAACGGCCGAGGGCGAGGTGCTGCGCCGTGTGGTGTTCAACCCGGCCCTGCGACCGACCTTGCGCCTGAGCCCGCAAGGCGGGGTGTGGGACTGGTCGGCCGGGCAGTTCCTCACCTTGCGCCTGCAAAGTGCCATGGACTGGGCACTGACTGTTGATGTTACGGTGCAAGGCAGCGATGGCCGCACCTTGACCAGCCGCATCGACCTGCCGGCCGGCCCTGCGCAAACGGTGATGGTGCCACTGACGGCCAGCTCGCCGTTGAGCCAGGGCATGCGCGCCGGCCCTCCCATGCCCTGGAACCATGGCGGCCAGCGCCTGCTACTGACCAGCAGCGCTGGCGCGGTTGACCTCAAGCAGGTGACCTCGGTCAGCCTGAGCATCCCCAACCCCAAGGTGGCGCAGAACCTGCTGATCGAACGGGTGGGCATCCAGGATGACGACCAGGCCTACCAGGCGGCTTACCACGAGCTGATCGATGCCTACGGCCAGTCCACCCGCGCCAACTGGCCAGAGAAGGTCGCCAATGACGATCAACTCAAGGCGGCCGATAAGCGCGAGCAGCAACAGCTCAAGGGTTGGCTGGCTGAGCGTGACAAGCAGCAACTGGACAGCTACGGCGGGCTTGTTGCCGGGCCGGCGTTCGAGGCCAAAGGGTTCTTCCGTACCGAAAAGCGTGATGGCCGCTGGTACCTGGTAACGCCCGAGGGGCACCCGTTCTATTCCCTGGGGGTAAATGCGATAGCTGCAGACGGCGGGCGTACTTACGTCGCCGGCCGTGAAGGCATGTTCAAGGCATTGCCGGGTGAGGGCGAGGCATTGGCGGCATTCTATGGCGAAGGCAACAACGACGATGGCAATGCCTCGTCGCAAGGGCGCAATTTCAAGCAAGGGCGCTGGTTCGACTTCTATGCTGCCAACCTGCAGCGTATCTACGGTAAACCCTGCCCGCCGGCCTTGGAAGGGCAGCCAGCCAACTGCCCGCCGCTGGTACTGGATGCTGCCCGCTGGCAGGCGCATGCGCTCGACCGGTTGCAGGCCTGGGGGTTCAACACGATCGGCAACTGGAGTGAGCCTGCCCTGGGCCAGGCCAAGCGGATGCCCTACACCTTGCCGCTGTCGATCGTGGGAGACTACGCCAGCATCAGCACCGGCATGGACTGGTGGGGCAGTATGCCCGACCCGTTCGACCCACGTTTTGCCATGGCTACAGAGCGCGCCGTGGCCATTGCCGCCCGCGATCACCGCGACGACCCTTGGCTGATCGGCTACTTTGCCGACAACGAGTTGGCGTGGGCTGCCCCCGGTAACGACCCCAAAGCCCGCTATGGCCTGGCCTATGGCACCTTGCGCCTGACCACCGACGTACCGGCCAAGCGCGCCTTTCTCAAGCAGTTGCGCGACAAGTACCGTAACCAGGAGGGGCTGTCCAAGGCCTGGGGCATCGAACTGACCGCCTGGGAGCTGATGGAAGACCCGGGCTTCGAGGCACCGTTGCCCAACCCGGAACACCCGGAAATCGAGCGCGACTACCAGCACTTCCAGCAGGTGTTTGCCGAGACTTACTTCAAGACCATTGCCGACTCATTGAAATGGCATGCCCCCAATCACCTGCTGCTGGGTGGCCGCTATGCGGTCAGCACGCCGGAGGCGGTCAAGGCCTGTGCCGAATTCTGCGATGTGCTCAGCTTCAACTTCTATACCCTCAAGCCGCAGGACGGCTACGACTTCGCCCGCCTGGCCGAGCTGGACAAGCCGGTGCTGGTGTCCGAGTTCCAGTTCGGTTCGCGCGATCGCGGGCCGTTCTGGCCAGGGCCGCTGGAGGTGGCGCGGGAAGAGGACCGTGGCCCGGCCTATGGCAACTTCCTCAAGGCGGCCCTGGCGCAGCCGATGATCGTGGGTGCCCACTGGTTCCAGTACCTCGATCAGCCAGCTAGCGGCCGCCTGCTCGACGGCGAGAACGGGCACCTGGGGCTGGTCGCGATTACGGATATGCCTTACCCAGGGTTTGTCGACGCTGTGCGCAAGAGCAACCTGCAGGCCGTGAGCCAACTGCGTACCCAGCTGGAAAAGCCGGCGCCTTGAGTGCAGGCTACCGTTCGTCGCGACCATTTGGCCCAAGCCAGTTTGCAAAACACCCAACTACTGAAACAATGCACACCTTTTTTGGACATGGTCGTACGGGGTACAGCGGGTGCAGATCCAGGGTCACTATGAGCTGAAGTTCGAAGCCGTGCGCGAAGCCTTTGCCGCGCTGTTCGATGATCCCCAGGAGCGTGGCGCCGCGCTGTGCATCCAGGTGGGTGGCGAAACCGTCATCGACCTGTGGGCCGGCAGCGCCGACAAGGATGGGCAGCAGGCCTGGCACAGCGACACCATCGCCAACCTGTTCTCCTGTACCAAGACCTTCACCGCCGTCACTGCCCTGCAACTGGTGGGTGAGGGCAAGTTGGCCCTCGATGCGCCAGTGGCCAAATACTGGCCCGAGTTTGCCCAAGCGGGTAAACAGTCGATCACCCTGCGCCAACTGCTTAGCCACCGTGCCGGCCTGCCTGCCATCCGTGAACTGCTGCCAGCCGAAGCCCTGTATGACTGGCAGGCCATGGTGGATGCCCTGGCCGCCGAGACACCTTGGTGGGCTCCAGGTACGGAACACGGCTATGCCGCCATCACCTACGGCTGGCTGATCGGTGAACTGATCCGTCGTGCCGATGGCCGTGGCCCTGGCGACTCGATCGTGGCCCGTACCGCCCGCCCGCTTGGGCTGGACTTCCATGTTGGCCTGGCAGATGAAGAGTTCCACCGCGTGGCGCATATCGCCCGTGGCAAGGGCAACCCCGGGGATGCCGCCGCGCAGCGCCTGTTGCAGGTGACCATGCGTGAGCCCGAGGCGTTGTCGACCCGTGCCTTCACCAACCCGCCAGCAATCCTGACCAGCACCAACAAGCCGGAATGGCGGCGCATGCAGCAGCCAGCGGCCAATGGCCATGGCAATGCCCGCAGCCTGGCGGGTTTCTATGCCGGGCTGCTGGACGGCAGCCTGCTCGAGTCCGAACTGCTCGATGAACTGACCCGTGAACACAGCCTGGGCCAGGATCGTACCTTGCTCACCCAGACCCGTTTCGGCCTCGGCTGTATGCTCGACCAGCCCGATGTGGCCAATGCCACCTTCGGCCTCGGCGCACGTGCCTTTGGCCACCCCGGTGCCGGTGGCTCGGTCGGTTTTGCCGACCCGGAGCACGATGTGGCGTTCGGCTTCGTGGTCAATACCCTCGGCCCTTATGTGCTGATGGACCCACGAGCCCAGAAGCTGGTGCGTGTCCTTGCCAGTTGCCTTTGATCGGGTAATGCGGGTATTGCCCCAGCCCTTTGACTATCCTCAATGCCAACGCCTTATGTGTGTGGGCAAAATTTCTTTTAATTTCATGGTGTATCGCTGATGTCTTCACATAAAACCTTAGCACTCGCCCTGTGCCTGACCGCCGTTACCGGCTGTGCCAGCCACTCTCCGGAAGGCTCCAAGGCAGGTGGCTCCAGCTGGTGGCCTTTCGGTTCGGACAAGGTCGCCGAGCAGGAAGTGAAGGCAGCCGTCACTGAAAACGTGGCCAAAGCCGATGCCAAGTCTGAAAGCGCCAGCCGCTGGTGGTGGCCGTTCGGTGGTGATGACAAGCAAGCCAAAGGGCCTGTGGTGCCGAAGATCGACCAGAAGGCCACCCAGGCCTGGCTGGACGAGTACGAGCCCAAGCTGCGCGAAGCCATCAAGGACAGCAAGCTGGAGCTGGAGCGTCGCGACAATGTGCTGGCGGTAACCCTGCCGGTAGACAGCTCGTACAACCCTGACCGCCCGAACATGCTGCTGCCCATGACGCTCGGCCCGATCACCCGAGTGGCCAAGGCCGTCGAAGGTGACCCGAAAACTGCCGTGCTGGTGCTCGGCCATGCCGACAGCAGCGGTGTTGCAGCTGCCAACCAGAAGCTCAGCCTGGAGCGCGCCGCGTCGGTATCGGCCATTTTCCGCCTCAGCGGCCTGCAGCGTGACCGCCTGACCCTCAAGGGCATGGGCTCGGTGATGCCACGTGCCGCCAACGACAGCGCCGAAGGCCGTTCTCTGAACCGCCGCGTTGAAATGTTGCTGACCCCGCAGAACACCATGGTCGCACTGCTGGCCAAATATCAGCAGGCCGGCCCGGCACCTGCGCCGGCTTCGATGGTTGCGGTACAGGATGCCAAGGCACCGGCTGCCAAGGCCGCCGACAGCAAGCCAGCCGCGAAGAAGCCAGTGGCGAAAAAGCCAGCAGCCAAGGCCAAGGCTCCAGCCAAGACCACCGCCAAGAAAAAAGCCGCGCCGGCCAAGCCAGCCGCCAAGAAAGCTACCACTGACAAGAAAGTAGCTGCCAACAGCCCTGCGAAGACCAACTGATCGTCAAGGAACGCAGCAATGACCCAATCCCTGGCCGATATGCGCCGCGACTACACCCGTGATGGCCTGGCCGAAGCCCAGGCTCCGGGGGAGCCGTTCGCCCTGTTTCACCAGTGGTTTGCCGATGCGGTGAAAACCGAGCAGGTACCGGTGGAAGCCAACGCCATGACCCTGGCCACTGTCGACGGCGAAGGCCGCCCGCATTGCCGTGTGCTGCTGCTGAAGGGGCTCGACACGCGTGGTTTTACCTTCTTCACCAACTACGACAGCGCCAAGGGCCAGCAGCTGCAAGCCAACCCCTTTGCAGCCATGACCTTCTTCTGGCCGGCGCTGGAGCGCCAGGTGCGCATTGAGGGGCGGGTGGAAAAGGTCACGGCCAAGGAGTCGGACGACTACTACCAGGTGCGCCCGCTGGGCAGCCGCCTGGGGGCCTGGGCTTCGCCGCAGAGCCGGGTGATTGCCGGGCGTGAAGAACTGGAGGGGCTGGTCAAGGCAACTGAGGCGCGCTTCTCGGACACCCTGCCCCATTGCCCTGAGCATTGGGGTGGGTACCGTTTGCTGCCTGAGCGCATCGAGTTCTGGCAGGGTCGGGCTAGCCGCCTGCATGACCGGCTGAACTATCGGCTGGTCGATGGGCAATGGCAGCGCGAGCGCCTGGCACCCTGAAAATGTTGGGGCCGCAAAGCGGCCCCAATACTCGACCAGAGGCTACCCCACATACCCCGCAGCCTCCCGCTCCAACCACCCTGCCAATTGCTTGCGCCCCACCTTTTCCACCCGCGCTTGCTCCAGCCGCTGCAGCATGTACGCGCGTTTCCCCACATCCGCCCCCGCCAATGACAACGCCAGGTCACGGTCCACCCAGCGGCGCATGCGCACATACAACCACCCGTGAAAATACAGCCCTGCAACGGTGGTGACCACGACGATGAAGTAATCCATGGCTATCCTTGGTCTCACTTGAAAGGCCTTCGACACAGCCCCGCAGGCTGTACCCCGGCTGAATGAAAACAATTTTATTACGTTTGTACCGTGACAGCCGTCAATGTGCAGCGTCTAATGAGCACCTGACTTATGGAGACTTTACCCATGCGTAAATCCGCTTTGCTGGTGGCGACTTTTACCACCATGTCGCTGCTGCTGGGGGGCTGTGCCTCAAGCCTGACCGGTGATAGCTACTCCCGTGACGAAGCCCGCCGCGTGCAAACCGTGCGCATGGGCACCATCGAATCCCTGCGCCCGGTCAAGATCGAGGGTACCAAAACCCCGATCGGTGGCGGCGCTGGCGCCATCGTGGGTGGCGTTGCCGGTAGTGCCGTAGGCGGTGGCCGTGGCAGCATCGTGGCAGCTGTTATCGGTGCTGTCGCCGGCGGCCTGGCCGGGTCTGCTGCCGAGGAAGGCCTGACGCGCACCCAAGGCGTCGAGATCACCGTACGTGAGGACGATGGCAGCATGCGCGCCTACGTTCAGGCCGTGCAGGAGAACGAAATCTTCCGCGTGGGCGACCGTGTACGCATCATGACCGTTGACGGTACCAGCCGCGTTTCGCACTGACCGCCGCACGGTAAAACAAAACCCCGACATGGCGCCTGCCAGTCGGGGTTTTTTCATGCGTCAGCCAACTCAGCCTGCGTGGGTTTTGCGGCTGGCCATGGCGGTGACGGCATAGCCGATCACTGCGGCGAAGAACGAGCCGGTAAGAATGCCCATGCGGTCCATGCCGGCGTATTCGCTGCTACCCGGCACAAAGGCGAGCGAGCCAACGAACAGGCTCATGGTAAAGCCAATGCCGCAGAGTATCGCGACCCCCAGCAATTGCCCCCAGCCGGCCCCAGCAGGCAGCGCGGCCAGTCGTAGCTTGACGGCCACCCATGTCAGGCCGAAAACCCCCACGGTCTTGCCCAGCAGCAGGCCGACCGCGATGCCCATCGGCACGGGGTGAGTGAAGCTTTCTACGGTCATGCCTGCCAGCGAGACACCGGCGTTGGCGAAGGCGAACAGCGGCAGGATGGCGTAGGCCACCCACGGGTGCAGGGCATGTTCAAGCGCCAGCAGCGGCGAAGTTTCGGCGTTGCGTGTGCGCAGTGGAATGCACAAGGCCAGGGCGACACCCGCCAGCGTGGCATGCACGCCACTTTTGAGCACACAGACCCACAGGATCAGGCCAACGACCATGTACGGCCCAAGCTTGACCACGCCAAGCCGGTTCATCGCCACCAGCACCACCAGGCAGGCCGCAGCCAGCAGCAGCGACACGCTCGACAGGGTGCCGGAATAGAACAGGGCGATGATGATGATTGCACCCAGGTCGTCGATGATCGCCAGGGTCATCAGGAACAGCTTCAGCGACACCGGCACGCGCTTGCCCAGCAAGGCCAGTACGCCGAGGGCGAAGGCGATGTCGGTGGCGGTGGGGATCGCCCACCCGGCAACGGCGGCAGGGTCTTCGCGGTTGATGAACCAGTAGATTAGCGCGGGTACCACCATGCCGCCGATAGCGGCCGTGGCAGGAAGCACGATCTGCGAAGGTTTGGACAGGTGGCCATTGATCACCTCGCGTTTGACCTCTAGGCCGATCAGCAGGAAGAACAGCGCCATCAGGCCATCGTTGATCCACAGCAGCAACGGCTTGGCGATGTTCAACGCGCCGACCTGGACAGCGACGGGAACGTCGAGCAGGCCGCTGTACAGGTAGGATAGCGGTGAGTTGTTGATGATCAGTGCCAGTACGGCGGCGGCGATCAGCAGCAGGCCGCTGGCGGCTTCAAGCTGGAAGAAGCGGGTGAACAGGCTACGCACGGGCTATAGGCTCTCCATGAGCAGTTTACGAATGGAACGGGCGTACACCCTAGCCTGTGACTATATGCTTTAAAACAAAAACCATATTCGTTTTTGTTATATGTTGTTGCTGACAGGCCTGGGAGAAGCCTAGATGGAACTGAGGAAGGAAGGGGGAGGGGAAGCCTGATGTTGGGGGTGGATTATTCTGATGCCTGCCAGCACCCTTTCGCGAGTAAGCCCGCGAAAGGGTGCTGGCAGGCAATCAAGCATCAGAGGCCGAGCATATCCCGCGCCACTGCCTCGGCGATGCGAATGCCATCGACACCCGCCGACAGGATCCCGCCCGCGTAGCCGGCCCCTTCACCTGCCGGGAACAGGCCTTTCAGGTTCAGGCTCTGGTAATCCTCACCCCGGGTAATCCGCAATGGCGACGAGGTACGTGTCTCGATCCCGGTCAACACCGCGTCATGCAGGTTGTAACCCTTGATCTGCCGGTCGAATGCCGGCAATGCCTCACGGATTGCCTCGATGGCGAAGTCCGGCAGGCTCGGCGCCAGGTCGCCCAGGGTCACGCCCGGCTTGTAGGACGGCTCGACACTGCCCAGCGCGGTCGAGGGCCGACCCGCTACAAAGTCGCCTACCAATTGCGCAGGCGCCTGGTAGTTGCTGCCCCCCATCACATAAGCATGGGCTTCCAGGCGCTCTTGCAGCTCGATACCGGCCAGCGGGCCACCCGGGTAGTCTCGCTCCGGGTCGATGCCGACGACGATGCCGGAGTTGGCGTTGCGCTCGTTACGCGAGTACTGGCTCATGCCGTTGGTCACCACCCGGCCCGGCTCGCTGGTAGCCGCGACCACGGTGCCGCCCGGGCACATGCAGAAGCTATACACCGAACGGCCGTTCTTGGCGTGGTACACCAGCTTGTAGTCGGCAGCGCCCAGTTTCGGGTGGCCGGCGTACTTGCCCAGGCGCGCCTTGTCGATCAGCGTTTGCGGGTGCTCGATACGGAAACCGACCGAGAACGGCTTGGCTTCCATGTACACGCCTTTGGCGTGCAGCATGCGGAAGGTGTCGCGGGCACTGTGGCCCAGCGCCAGGACCACATGGCGCGAATGCAGCTGCTCGCCGCTCTCCAGCACCACGCCGGTCAGCTGGCCGTCTTCGACCAACAGGTCGGTCACCTTCTGCTGGAAGCGTACTTCGGCACCCAGGGCGATCATGTCCTGACGCATCTGCTCGACCATGCCGGTGAGGCGGAAGGTACCGATGTGCGGTTTGTTGATGTACAGGATCTCGTCGGGCGCACCGGCCTTGACGAACTCTTCCAGCACTTTGCGGCCGTGGTGCTGCGGGTCCTTGATCTGGCTGTACAGCTTGCCGTCAGAGAAGGTGCCGGCGCCGCCTTCGCCGAACTGCACATTGGACTCGGGGTTGAGTACGCTTTTGCGCCACAGGCCCCAGGTATCCTTGGTGCGCTGGCGTACTTCCTTGCCACGTTCAAGGATGATCGGCTTGAAGCCCATCTGTGCCAGCAGCAGGCCGGCGAAGATGCCGCAGGGGCCGAAACCGACCACGATCGGGCGTTCCTGCAGGCCTGCCGGGGCCTGGCCGACGAACTTGTAGGTGACGTCCGGCGCTGGGCCGATGTTGCGATCGTCGGCGAACTTGCTGAGCAGTTCGGCTTCGTTGCTGGCTTCCAGGTCGATGGTGTAGATGAACAGCAGTTCGCTGTTCTTCTTGCGCGCATCGTAGCTGCGCTTGAACAGGTTGAAGCTGAGCAGTTGCTCGTCGCGGATGCCCAGGCGCTGGACGATGGCTTCACGCAGAGCTTCGTCGGGATGGTCCAGGGGCAGCTTCAGTTCGGTGATTCGTAGCATGGCAGGGTCCAGTATCCCGGCCATGGGCGGCCGGCGGCTTTACACAAACCGCCAAGTATAAGCTGTTAGCCGCCCCGACTGGCAGGATAAAAGCGCCCGGCGATCAGTTGTCGCGTGCGCCGCCGTAGTAACCGCAGCCCTGCAGGGTCTTGCCGTCGATGCGCAGCTCGGCACGCAGGTGGTGGATGGCACCGGTGGCGTTGTCTACACAGCGCTGCGGTGCGACCCACAGTTCCACATGCTGGTTGTTGGCTTCGCTGGTCAGGGTCAGGCCGCCGCCGGGTACTTCTTCTTCCAGGAAGGGCAGGGGCAGGGGCTCCTGGCCGACGCGGTTGAGCACCATGCCCTTGCCACTGGCCTTGATGTCCCACTCCGGTTCGTGGCCATTGGCGCGCAGGGTCAGCTGCTTGAAGTTGGGGTCGTCACAAGCTCGGGTTGAAGGTTCCAGGCGGTACAGGCGGCGCACTTCCAGCTGGCCATCATTGTTGGCCTGCTTGCTCCCGGTAAGGCGCCCGCGCACGTCGGCGAACAGCTTGTCGTTGGCGTCCTTGGCGAGGTTGGCGGCCTCTTGCAGGATGCCCGTCGCACCGACATCGTTGATCACGAAGGTGCGGTTTTCGCTGCATGGCTTGAACAGCAACTGGCCACCGGCGGCACGCAGTTCGCCCTGCATGCGCGTGGTGCCGATGTTCGGGTCGCTTGGCGGGCTAGCCATCAGTTGGCAGCCGGCGAACAGGGGCAGCAGGGCGGTGAGCAGCAGGGTGGGGGTGAGGCGCATGGGGCGGGCTCCGGGGAATCTTTGCCAAAGAGCTGGCCACGTTACTCAGGCTGGCGCGGGATCACAAGTTAATGGTTGCCTGTACCGGCCCTATCGCCGGCAAGCCAGCTCCCACAGGTCACCACAATCTTCACGAGCTGTGGAGTCCTGTGGGAGCTGGCTTGCCGGCGATAGGGCCGGTACAGGCATTACATTTCTGACAGGCAAAATAAAGGGCCAGTAGTTGGCCCTTTATTTATCAACCGCCGAGGTACGCGTCGCGCACCTTCGGGTCAGTCAACAATGCTTCACCCGTGCCCTGCATCACCACCCGGCCGTTTTCCAGCACATACGCCCGGTCAGCAATCTTCAGCGCCTGGTTGGCGTTCTGCTCCACCAGGAACACCGTCACGCCATCACGGCGCAGCTGTTCGATGATGTCGAAGATCTGCTGGATGATGATCGGTGCCAGGCCCAGCGACGGCTCGTCGAGCAGCAGCAGCTTGGGCTTGCTCATCAGTGCCCGGCCAATGGCGAGCATCTGCTGTTCACCACCGGACATGGTGCCGCCACGCTGGATGTAGCGTTCCTTCAGGCGCGGGAACAGCTGCAGCACCTTGTCCAGCTGCTCCTGGTAGTCGCCCTTGTCGGTGAAGAAACCACCCATCGCCAGGTTTTCCTCGACGGTCAGGCGGGCGAACACGCGGCGGCCTTCCGGCACGACGGCAATACTCTTGCGCATGATGTGCGAGGACGGCTGGCCGACCAGTTCTTCACCCAGGTACTTGATGCTGCCACTGTGCGCCTGCGGCGAGCCGCACAGAGTCATCAGCAAGGTCGACTTGCCAGCGCCGTTGGCGCCGATCAGGGTAACGATCTCGCCCTGGTTGATCTCCACGTTGACGCTGTGCAGCGCCTGGATCTTGCCGTAGAAGGTGGAAACGTTTTCGAACTTCAGCATTTACGCTTCCCCCAGGTAGGCTTTGATCACATCAGGGTTGTCGCGGATCTCTTCCGGCGTGCCGTGGGCCAGGGGGGTGCCCTGGTTGATCACCACGATATGGTCGGAGATGCTCATCACCAGCTTCATGTCGTGCTCGATCAGCAGCACGGTGACGTTGTGCGACTCACGCAGGTAGGCGATCAGTGCCTTGAGGTCTTCGGTTTCTTTCGGGTTCAGGCCCGCAGCCGGTTCGTCGAGCATGATGATGCGCGGCTGGGTCATCATGCAGCGGGCGATTTCCAGGCGGCGCTGCTGGCCGTAGGCGAGGGTGCCGGCGGTACGGTTGGCGAACTCGGTCAGGTTGACCTTCTCCAGCCAGTACTGCGCGCGCTCCATGGCCTCTTTCTCGCTGCGACGGAAGCTCGGGGTCTTGAACAGGCCGGCGAAGAAGTTGGTATTGAGGTGACGGTGCTGGGCGATCAGCAGGTTTTCCAGCGCGGTCATTTCCTTGAACAGGCGCACGTTCTGGAAGGTCCGCACCACGCCCTTGCGGGCGATCTGGTGGCCGGCCAGGCCCTGGATCGGCTGGCCATCGAGCAGGATGGTGCCACCGCTGGGCTTGTAGAAGCCGGTCAGGCAGTTGAACACGGTGGTTTTGCCGGCGCCGTTCGGGCCGATCAACGCCACCACCTGTTTTTCCTTGACGGTCAGGCCTACGCCGTTCACCGCCAACAAGCCGCCGAAGCGCATGCTCAGGCCGCTGACTTGCAGAATTTCGCGGCTCATCGACGCAGCTCCATGTGTGGACGTTGCATAGGCAGCAGGCCTTGCGGACGCCAGATCATCATCAACACCATCAGCGCACCGAACATCAGCATCCGGTATTCGCTGAACTCACGCATCAGCTCGGGCAGCAGGATCATCACGATGGCCGCGAGGATCACGCCCAGTTGTGAGCCCATGCCGCCGAGCACGACGATGGCGAGGATGATCGCCGACTCGATGAAGGTGAACGACTCCGGCGTCACCAGGCCTTGGCGTGCAGCGAAGAAGCTGCCGGCGAAACCGGCGAAGCAGGCACCCAGGGTGAATGCGGAGAGCTTGATCACGGTCGGGTTCAGACCCAGCGCACGGCAGGCAATCTCGTCTTCACGCAGGGCTTCCCAGGCGCGGCCGATCGGCATGCGCAGCAGGCGGTTGATGACGAACAGCGCCAGCAGGGCCAGCAACAGCGCCACCAGGTACAGGAAGATCACCTTGTTGATCGAGTTGTATTCCAGCCCGAAGAACTCGTGGAAGGTCTGCATGCCCTCGGCGGCGCGGCGTTCGAAGGTGAGGCCGAAGAACTCCGGCTTGGGGATGTTGCTGATGCCGTTGGGGCCGCCAGTCCAGTCGGTGAGGTTACGCAGGAACAGGCGGATGATCTCGCCAAAGCCGAGGGTCACGATCGCCAGGTAGTCACCACGCAGGCGCAGCACCGGGAAGCCAAGCAGGAAGCCGAAGGTGGCGGCCATCAGGCCGGCGATCGGCAGGCACACCCAGAAGCTCCAGCCCAGGTAGTGCGAGAGCATGGCGTAGCTGTAGGCGCCGACGGCGTAGAAGCCCACGTAACCCAGGTCGAGCAGGCCCGCCAGGCCGACCACGATGTTCAGGCCCAGGCCCAGCAACACGTAGATCAGGATCAGCGTGGCGATGTCGACTGCACCGCGCGAGCCGAAGAACGGCCATACCAGTGCCGCGACGATCAGGCCAATGATCACGTAGCGTTGGGTCTTGGGCAGGGTGAGGTAGTTGCTGACGGCCGGCGGGATCAGCTTGCGATCCGAACGGCTGCCCATCACCGCACTCCACTGCTTGTCGAACAGCACGCGCAGGAACATCAGCACCGAACACACGGCGATGATGCTGATGGTGAACGACCCTTGGCTGTGCACGGCCAGGCTGATGCCGTCGATGCTCAGTTTCAGGCCCAGTACCGGGAAGGCCACGGCCCATACCAGCAAGGCGCTGAAGAACGCCTGTTTGAGATTTCTGTTCATACTTTTTCAACCTCCGGGCGGCCCAGGATGCCGGTCGGCCGGAATAGCAGGACAAGAACCAACAAGCCGAATGCCACCACGTCCTTGTACTGGTCGCCGAAGATGTCGGCACCGAACGCTTCGGCCACACCCAGCACCAGCCCGCCGAGCATGGCGCCCGGGATGCTGCCGATGCCACCCAGTACCGCCGCGGTGAAGGCTTTCAGGCCCACCAGGAAACCGGCGTTGGGGTTGATCACCCCGTACTGCATGCTCAGCAGCACGGCCGCCACGGCGGCCAGGGCGGCACCGATGACGAAGGTGAGGGCGATGATGTTGTTGGTGTTGATGCCCAGCAGGTTGGCCATCTTGATGTCCTCGGCGCAGGCGCGGCAGGCGCGGCCCAGGCGGGAACGGGAGATGAACAGGGTAAGCAGGGTCATGGCCACCAGGGTGACCACGAACACCAGGACCTGCATGTAGCTGATCAGTACTTCTTCAGCACCACCTGGCCCGAAGGAGAAACTGCCGGGGATCAGGTTGGGGATGGACTTGTCCTTGGAGTCTTGCGACAGCAAGACGGTGTTCTGCAGGAAAATCGACATGCCGATGGCGGAAATCAGCGGGATCAAACGGTTGCTGTTGCGCAGGGGGCGGTAGGCAACGCGCTCGATACTGTAGCCATAGGCACTGGTGACGAAGATCGTCGCGACGAAGGCGACGGTCATCAGGATAGGCAGCGAATGGATACCCATCATGGCCAGGCCCGCCAGGGCGATGAAGGCCACATAGGAACCGATCATGTACACCTCGCCGTGGGCGAAGTTGATCATGCCAATGATGCCGTACACCATCGTGTAGCCGATGGCGATCAAGGCATAGGTGCTGCCGATGGTCAATCCATTAACCAGTTGTTGGAAGAAATGGTAGATCTCAGGCATTACAGCGCTCCTAAAAACCTGATTTGCATTTCGCTGGCGGGGGTAGGCCAGGAAACCGCGGGTGACGGTTTTAAGATTTTCAGGTGAGCCTGCCCCCGGATCGCGGGGATCGGGCCCATGAACCTCGTAAAACAAAGCCCACTGCTCGCACAGTGGGCTTCTTCGGTCAGCTATTAGTCACGCAGTTACTGAGGGGAGACTTCGGTCTTCGGCTTGCCGAAGTGCCATTCGTAGACCACGAATTTGAAGTCTTTCAGGTCGCCCTTCTCGTCGTACGACAGGGTGCCGGTCGGGGTCTTGAAGGAGCCGGCGTGGATGGCGGCGGCCACCTTGTCGGTGTCTTCGGACTTGGCGGCCTTGATGCCCTGGGCGATCAGCTCGACAGCCGAGTAGGCAGGGAACACGAACGGGCCGCTTGGGTCCTTGCCGTCAGCCTTGATGGCGTCGACGATCTTCTTGTTCTCCGGGTCGGCATCGAACGACTTCGGCAGGGTGACCAGCAGGCCTTCGGAGGCGCCTTGAGCGATCTGCGAGATGGAGTCGTTACCCACGCCTTCCGGGCCCATGAACTTGGCTTTCAGGCCCTTTTCCTGCGCCTGGCGCAGGATCAGGCCCAGCTCTGGGTGGTAGCCGCCGTAGTAGACGAAGTCGACGTTGTTCTGCTTGAGCTTCTGGATGATCGAGGAGAAGTCCTTGTCGCCGGCGTTCAGGCCTTCGAACACGGCAACCTTGGTGCCTTTCTTCTCGAGGGTTTGCTTGACCGCGGTGGCGATGCCTTCACCGTACTGCTGCTTGTCGTGCAGTACTGCAACCACTTTCGGCTTGACGTGGTCGGCGATGTAGTTGCCGGCAGCCGGGCCCTGGGCGCTGTCCAGGCCGATGGTGCGGAAGATCAGCTTGTAGCCACGGGCGGTGATTTCCGGCGAGGTGGCGGCCGGGGTGATCATGATCACGCCTTCGTCTTCGTAGATGTCGGACGCTGGCTGGGTGGAGCTGGAGCACAGGTGGCCGATGACGAACTTGACGCCGTCGTTGACCACTTTGTTGGCGACTGCCACGGCCTGTTTAGGGTCGCAGGCGTCGTCGTATTCCTTGGCTTCGAGCATCTTGCCATCGACGCCGCCCGCGGCGTTGATATCCTTGATGGCTTGCTTGGCGCCGATGAACTGCATGTCGCCGTACTGGGTCACAGGGCCGGTTTTAGGGCCAGCAATCCCGATCTTGATGGTATCGGCGGCAAACGAATGGCTGGCTACCCCGGCCAGTACCATTGCGGCGAACAGCTTGGAAATCTTGATCATAGTGCTCCACTCATTCTGTTGTAATTCTTATAGTCCTGGCGGCCAGGGCTACAGACCGGGCGGGATTTGCGGCGTGGCCATGCCAACGCGCAAGCCCACCTTCCCCCGGAACATGTCCCGGAACTGTACCGGTACAGTGTAGAGCGCTGTTCGAGCGCTTGAAAAGCGGTCGAAAAGTGCCTGTTTCCTGGGTTGTCGCTTGATCGACAGAAAGATACAGAAAGGCGCCATCAAACTGCCTGTATCTGTGACCCCACCCCACAACTTCGGGGTCAATCGACCAAATTACATATTTGAAACCGGGTTTTTCTGCAAAAATGCCGGCCTTTTTTATTGGCCGATTTTTGCGGATACCACCCATGACTGATCAAACAAGCACCCTCTATGCCAAATTGCTTGGCGAGACGGCAATCATCGAGTGGAAAGCGCTGGAGCGTTTCTGGGCCAAGGGTGACCTGATTTGGGTCGACCCCAGCCTGGACCTGATCACCGTTGCCGAGGCGATGGCCGAGAATCGCAGCGAGATCTTCGCCAAGTGGCGTAGTGATGGCACTGTTGGGCCGGTGTCGGCCGAACAAGCGCTGGACCTGCAAAGCCGCGATCCAGAGATCTGGGCGGTAGTGGTTTCGCCGTTCATCGTGATTCAGGTGAAGGGCCCGGAAGTGGCGTGATCGTTTTTGGTGCGCAAAAATGCGCAGCAGCCCCTTATTGGTGCTTGAAAGCATTCAAGGCGAGTAGAGGGAAGTAACAATTCGGCGTGGCGGTAACAGTTTACGGGATGCGTAATGTGTCTACCCCTCTGCCAACCTGTAAAACAATTCGAATAGTCGGGAGTCATTGATGAGCACTGCACTACCTTCGCTTGGATTCGCCGGCATCGGCCTGATGGGCCTGCCCATGTGCCGACGCCTGTTGGCAGCGGGATACCCGCTGACCGTGTGGAACCGCAGCCCGGACAAGTGTGCGGCGCTGGTCGAGGCCGGTGCGCGCCTGGCCAACAGCCCTGCCGAACTGTGCCAGGGCAGCGACATGGTACTGCTGTGCCTGGCCGATACGGCTGTGGTGCGCGAGGTAGTGTTCGGCGAACACGGCATTGCCCAGGGTGGACGCAGTGGCCAGTTGCTGATCGATTTCTCCAGCCTGGAGCCCACCGCCACCCGTGAAATGGCTGCCGAGCTGGCCGCACTGTGTGGCATGGCCTGGCTGGATGCCCCGGTGTCCGGCGGCACGCCCGGTGCCGAAGCCGGTACCCTGGCGATCATGGTCGGTGGCGAGGCGGTTGACCTTGAGCGTGCCCGGCCGGTGTTGCAGGTACTTGGCCAGCGGGTGACGCATATGGGGGCGGTGGGCGCAGGCCAGGTGACCAAGGCTTGTAACCAGATGATCGTGGCGTGCAACGCCTTGGTCATTGCCGAAGTCGTGGCGTTGGCCGAGCAGTCCGGGGTGAATGCGACGTTGATCGCCGAAGCGTTGGCCGGTGGCTTTGCTGACTCCAAGCCCCTGCAGATCCTGGCGCCGCAAATGGCCGAAAGCCGCTTCGAGCCGATCAAGTGGCATGTGCGCACGCTGCTCAAGGACCTTGATGGCGCAGTCAAATTCTCCCGCGAGCAGGGTTCGGCGACGCCGCTCAGTGGCCTCGCCGCGCAATTGATGCGCCTGCACGGTAGCCAGGGTTACCTGCAAAAAGATCCGGCGACCCTGGTAGAACTTTACCGTAACAAGGGTTGAGCACGCCTTCCTGACGCTGCAACCGCTCCAGCAGTGGTCGCAGCTCGGCCAGTGGTACCGGGCGACCCAGCAGGTAACCCTGCAGATAGTCGCAGCCGTGGGCTTTGAGGAACGCCTGTTGCTCCGCGGTCTCTACGCCCTCACTGACCACCTGCAAGTGCAGCGTGTGTGCCATGACGATGATCGCCTGGACGATTTCCCGATCTTTTTGGCTACCCGGCACATCCTGCAGGAACGTGCGGTCGATCTTCAGTACATCCAGCGGCAGGCGTTTGAGGTAGGCCAGAGACGAGTAACCGGTGCCGAAGTCGTCGATCGACAGCGCCACACCCAGGGCGCGAACGCGCTTGAGCAGGTTCACCGTGCGCTGGAGATCACCCATGAGGGCGTTCTCGGTCACTTCCAGCTCGAGTTGCCGGGCGCAGAGCCCGGCGTGAAACAGTGCTTTCTCCACTTCGTTGGGTAGCTCGTCATGGCTGAGGGTCACGGCCGAGCAGTTGACCGTGACCTTGAAGTCGCCGTAGCCATAGCGCTGCAGGTGGGCCAGATCGCTGCAGGCGTGGCGCAGTACCCACAGGTCGAGGTCGATGATCAGGCCGTTGGCTTCGGCAATGCCGATAAAGCGTTCGGGGCCGAGCAGGCCATGTTGCGGGTGCTGCCAGCGCACCAGGGCTTCCAGCTTGGCCAGTAGCCCGCTGCGCATGTCGAAGATGGGCTGGTAATGGACGCAAAGCCCGCGTTCTTCGAGCAGGGCCATGCGCAGTTCTTCTTCCAGTTGCAATGCCATGGTGGCCTGGGTCTTCAAGTTGTCGTTGAAGAAGTTCAGGCTGTTGCGCCCGTTGTCCTTTGACTGATACAGGGCCAGGTCGGCATGTTTGAGCAGCTCTTCGACGCTGGTGCCGTCGTCAGGGAAGATGCTGATACCGATGCTGGTGGTCATGACCATGCGCCGGCCACCCAGGTCGATGGGCTCTTTCATTCGTTGCATGATGCGCTGGGCCAGATGGCGGGCTTCGTCGCGGTTATTGAGGCTGGTGACGATGCAGAACTCGTCGCCCCCGAAGCGCGCGACCAGGTCCTGGCTGCGGGTGGCGGCCTTGATGTGGTTGGCGATCACCTTGAGCAGCTCGTCACCGGCGTCATGGCCGAGGCTGTCGTTGATGCGCTTGAAATGGTCGATGTCGAGGAACATCACTGCCAGGCGGCTTTCACTGGCCTGGTGTTCGGCCAGCCGCTCGGCAAACACCTGGTTGAAGCCACGGCGGTTGACCAGATTGGTGAGCGCATCGTAATGCGCCGCTTGTTGCAGCGAGGCGCGGGCCTGGTCCAGCTGGCTGAGTAGCACGCTGACCCGGCGCAGGTCGTGCTCTTTACTCTGCAACTTCTTGTCGGCCAATGCGGCACTGATACTGGCACCACTGATGAGCAGGGTGATGAAGCCGATGCCAAGCCCAAGTTGCAGGCTGTTGTCGCCAGAAGGCAGGCGCAGGGCGGTATCGGCCGGGATGACCAGCGTCATGGCCGACATCGCGGTGAAATGGGTAGCGACGATACCGGCCGCCATCAGCAGGCTGGCGCCGTACTTCATGGCCTGGTACAGGGTGCCGCTGCCATTACGGAAGTAACGGGCCAGGCACAACGCGGCCAGACTGGTGAGCAGGGCAATGGCGCCAGAGGCCAGCAGCAGGCCGGTCTGGTAATACTGCACGGCGCCGGTTTCCATGGCAGCCATGCCGACAAAGTGCATGAGAATGATGCCCAGGCCAATCAACACTGCGCTTTGCACAAAGTGATGCGTGCGCATTTGTGTGCGTTCCAGGCTGTGCATGGCCAGCCAGGCTACGCCCAGGGCGATGAGCAGCGAAAGAATGGTCAGGGAAACGTCGTAGTGCACTTCCACCGGCGCCTGGAACGCCAGCATGCTGATGAAGTGCATGGCCCAGATGCCACCGGCCAGGCAGCACGCGCCGAGCATGTTCCATTGGCGGTGGGCAGTGGGTTCGGGGCTGTGGGATTGTCGCTCGGCCATGTCGAGCGTGGCGAAGCAGGCCGCGCAGGCAACGAAGTAGGCGAGCAGAACCAGGAACGGTTCATGGCGGCAATCAATGACGATACGCCCGGTTGCCGGCAAGTCGGCGAACAGTTGCAGCCCTAGCCATTCCATGGAATGCCTCTTGATCGAGTTTTCACTCGTCTGCGCTACAACCCTGTGCAGACTGTCCAGAGGCAGTATAGGAAGGAGTATTTAAGCCTTCCTGACTAATGGCACATTGATTCCAATGATTTGGTTATCAGTGTGATTGCAGCCAGGAATAATAGAGTTTGGACTGTGATACGGGGGGCTCGTGAGATCAGGGCTGCTGCGCAGCCCATCGCCGGCAAGCCAGCTCCCACAGGTACAAGGCAAAA
Organism: Pseudomonas sp. LLC-1; assembly: GCF_002992185.1. Taxonomy (NCBI): domain Bacteria; kingdom Pseudomonadati; phylum Pseudomonadota; class Gammaproteobacteria; order Pseudomonadales; family Pseudomonadaceae; genus Pseudomonas; species Pseudomonas sp. LLC-1. Next base: position 463,091 of record NZ_LUVY01000006.1, read on the forward strand.
CTTGAGATCTGCTCTGTACCTGTGGGAGCTGGCTTGCCGGCGATGGGCCGCAAAGCGGCCCCAATAGCTCCGGGTTTTAGCCCGCTACCAGCACGCGAATGGCTTCCAGGCGCAGGGCGGCCTTTTCCAGCATTGCCAGGCCATCTTCACGCTGCTTGCGCAGGGCGTTGATTTCGCTGTCACGCACACTCGGGTTGACCGCTTGCAGTGCCACCAGGCGGGCCAGCTCTTCGTCGGCCTCTGCCGCCAGGCGGCGTTGGGCTTCGGCGACGCGCTCGATGTGGGTCGGCAAGATTTTCTCTTCACCACCACTGATACGCTTGGCCAGCACATCGCGCTGGGCCTGGACGAACTTGTTGGCGCTGGCGCGTGGCACGCTTTCGAGCTGGTCGTTGAGGGTTTCGAAGGCCACGCGCGATGCCAGGTCGTTGCCGTTGGCGTCGAGCAGGCAGCGCAGTGCCGCCGGCGGCAGGTAGCGGCCCAGTTGCAGGCTGCGCGGAGCCACCACTTCGCTGACGAACAGCAGTTCGAGTAGCACGGTGCCCGGTTTGAGCGCCTTGTTCTTGATCAGCGCCACGGCGGTGTTGCCCATCGAGCCGGACAGTACCAGGTCCATGCCGCCCTGCACCATTGGGTGTTCCCAGGTGAGGAACTGCATGTCCTCGCGCGAAAGCGCCTGGCCACGGTCGTAGGTGATGGTCACACCTTCGTCGTCGCCCAGCGGGAAGCTGGCGTCGAGCATCTTCTCGCTTGGCTTGAGGATCAGGGCATTCTCGGAATGGTCTTCGCTGTCGATGCCAAAGGCGTCGAACAGGGTTTCCATGTAGATCGGCAGGGCGAACTGGTCGTCCTGTTCAAGAATGGCCTCGACCAGCGCCTGGCCCTCGCCAGCGCCGCCAGAGTTGAGCTCCAGCAGGCGGTCGCGGCCAGTATGCAGTTCGGCTTCCAGGCGTTCGCGCTCGCTGCGGGCGTCGGCCACCAGCGTATCCCAGGCCTTGCTCTCGCCACCTTCGAGCAGCGGCAACAGGCGCGGGCCAAACTGGTGTTGCAGGGCGTTGCCGGTCGGGCAGGTGTTGAGGAAGGCGTTGAGGCCTTCGTGGTACCACTGGAACAGGCGCTCTTGCGGGCTGTCCTGCAGGTACGGGATGTGCAGCTGGATAGTGTGCTTCTGGCCGATCCGGTCCAGGCGGCCGATGCGCTGTTCGAGCAGGTCGGGGTGCGCTGGCAGGTCGAACATCACCAGATGGTGGGCGAACTGGAAGTTACGGCCTTCGCTGCCGATCTCGGAGCAGATCAGCACCTGCGCACCGAATTCTTCGTCGGCAAAGTAGGCGGCGGCACGGTCGCGTTCGAGAATGCTCATGCCTTCATGGAACACCGACGCCGGGATGCCGGAGCGCACGCGCAGGGCGTCTTCCAGGTCCATGGCGGTTTCGGCGTGGGCGCAGATCACCAGCACTTTGGTGCGCTTGAGCATCTTCAGGGTATCGATCAGCCAGTCGACGCGCGGATCGAAACGCCACCAGCGTTCGTCGTCGGCTACCTCACCCTGGGCCTGGAAGGCCACTTCCGGGTACAGCTCAGCGTGTTCGCCAGCCGGCAGGTCGCGGTATTGCTCGGGCGTGGCGAGCGGGTAGGGGTGCAACTGGCGCTCAGGGAAGCCCTGAATTGCGGCACGCGTGTTGCGGAACAGCACGCGGCCAGTGCCGTGGCGGTCAAGCAGTTCGCGAATCAGGCGCGCACTGGCCTGGGTATCGCCATCGTTGACCGCGGCCAGCAGGGCTTCGCCTTCGGCACCCAGGAAGCCCTGGATGGTGGCGTGCGCCTTGGGCGACAGGCGGCCCTCGTCGAGCAGTTCCTGTACGGCCTCGGCGACCGGGCGATAGTGCTCGCTCTCGGCACGGAAGGCGGCCAGGTCGTGGAAACGGTTGGGGTCGAGCAGGCGCAAGCGGGCAAAGTGGCTGTCCTGGCCAAGCTGCTCTGGGGTGGCGGTGAGCAGCAGCACGCCCGGGATCACCTGGGCCAGTTGCTCGACCAGGCCATATTCGGCGCTGACCTGATCTTCGTGCCAGACCAGGTGGTGCGCTTCGTCGACCACCATCAGGTCCCAGCCGGCAGCAAACAGCGCATCCTGGGCTTTTTCGTCGTCGACCAGCCACTCCAGGGCAACCAGCGCGAGCTGGGCGTCCTCGAACGGGTTGCTGGCGTCGCTCTCGATGAAGCGTTCAGCGTCGAACAGGGCTACCTGCAGGTTGAAGCGGCGGCGCATTTCCACCAACCACTGGTGCTGGAGGTTTTCCGGTACCAGGATCAGTACGCGGCTGGCACGGCCCGACAGCAACTGGCGGTGAATCACCAGACCAGCCTCGATGGTTTTGCCCAGGCCCACTTCGTCGGCCAGCAATACGCGCGGGGCGCTGCGGTCGGCGACTTCGCGGGCGATGTGCAATTGGTGGGCGATCGGTTGCGCGCGGCAGCCGCCCAGGCCCCACAGTGCCGACTGCATCTGCTTGCTGGTGTGCTGCAGGGTGTTGTAACGCAGGCTGAACCACGACAGTGGGTCGATCTGCCCGGCGAACAGGCGGTCGCTGGCCAAGCGGAACTGGATGAAGTTCGACAGCTGGGTTTCTGGCAGGGTACGCGGCTGGTTCTGCCCGTCCAGGCCGTGGTACACCATGAGCCCGTCGATGTCCTCGACCTCGCGCACGGTCAGCTTCCAGCCCTCGAAGTGGGTGATCTGGTCACCGGGCGAGAAACGCACGCGGGTCAGCGGCGCATTGCGCAGGGAATACTGGCGGGTGTCGCCAGTGGCCGGGTAAAGCACGGTCAACAGGCGGCCATCCTGCGCCAGGATGGTACCCAGGCCGAGCTCGGCTTCGCTGTCGCTGATCCAGCGTTGCCCCGGTTGATACTGCTGCGCCATACTGCCTGAACTCCCGCGATGAAAAAGCCGATTATGTTAACGGATCGGCCGGTCAGACCAAAGTGCGAACGCACCGAAAGGTGCCGAACGACAACAGGAAGTAAGTCAGTCTAGCTGTTTCATCGCCTCGCACTGTGCAGCCGACGAGGGCACCGCTTCTATATGTCTGCCAAGCACCGCTGGATGAGCGCTTCCATGGCCGTGGGCAGCCTGCTGCTGCTGAGTGCCTGCGAGCAGAAGAATTTCGAGACCTTGCCACCCATTCCGATGGAACAGCTTGAAGTGCTGGGCGTCCAGACACCGATCAAGAGCGTGCACTACCGTGACCGCGACGGTGAAGGCCTGCTGGTACTGAGCCGCAGCGATGGCCAGGCCAGTGACCCGGAAAGCGAACAGGAAGTGGACAAGGTGGTACTCAAGGCCACCTTGTACGGGCGCACTGCCGAAAGCGATGCATTCAAGGCGCGTTGGCAGATCGAACAGGAAACCACCTGCCCGGGGCTGGACCTGGACGTGGACTTCTACACCGACGTCAGTGATGTCAGCGACTTGAACAAGGACGGTGTCGCCGAGGTGACGGTGGCCAGTCATGCCTTCTGTGGCGGCGGTATCGACCCGCACGACATCGCCATCGAGATGCGCGAAGGGCAGGCCAGCTACACCATTACCGGCCAGTCGCTGATCACCCCGGCGGGCGAGGAACCGGTCGGTGGCGAGCGCGAGGACAGTGCCTCGCTGAAAACCGCGCCGCAGGTATTGCGCGACCATATGGACGCAGTCTGGCAGCAGGTTTACAAGCGGCCCTGGAGCGAAGCCAGCCCGCCAGATGACGACGAGCCTGACGACGAAACCGAGTAAATGTTGTCCATGACTTCAAGGTAAACCCGCACCTGCCGATACAGGGGCACAGGAGAACGTCCATGCTGCCGCCGATCATTCCGCTCAGTGCCGCCCCGGTGACCTCGCAACAGGACCCGGTCAAACCCACCCCCGACATCAAACCGGTGGTGCCGACGCAGCCTGCGTCCGGCGAAAGTGCCATCGACCTCAAGCACCAGCGTGACCCGCAAGAGCAGGCACTGTTGCTGCGCGATGAGCAGCGTCGCCAGCAGCAACGCAGGCAGAAGGGCGATCAGGAACGCTACAGTGCCATGCCCGGTGATGAGGTCAACGCCGACAACACCGTGCCGGTGGCCCCGTTGATGGGCGAACACGTACGCCAGGGGCTGCTGGTGGACATCGAAGTCTGACAGGGGGCTGGTCAGCACCTGCGGCTGGCCTCATCATGCAAGTCTCAGTTGATCGTCGAGCCCACCCATGAGCCAAGACAACCTCATCGATTTCGATGCCGAACGCGCCAAGCGCGTCCACGACCTCAAGGAAAAGCGCCTGAACGACATGCGCAACGCGTTCGAGCAGGCCCTGCCGCTGAACAGCACCAAGAAAAAGAAACCCAAGAGCAAGCCGAAGAAGCGCTGAAATTTGACGCAGGTCAACCCTGCACCCGCCTCGCGTGCCCGGCCTCGGGCACCATTGATCCCGATCAATTTTCCCCCCCGCCACATTGGTTACCTTGCACCCATCGGACAACGGCAAACGAATGGGGAGGCCAGCATGTTTTTCGACAACGTGGTTATCGCCGGTGTGGTAACGGTCGGGTTGATGTTTGCCTTCTTTGCCGGTCTGGGCATTTTCATCTGGAAGGACTCGAACAAGCGCAAGCCGCGCTGACCTTCCGGGTACACGAGCACGCAAGGCATTTAGGGCGACTTCGGTCGCCCATTTTTTTTGCCTGGGATTTGTGCTTTGGTTGCATGGCGACAAAGATGATTAGCTAGCTAATTATTCATTTCCACTTTATCCTTCTCCCCATTGTCTATCTTTTCTACAAGACCATCCCCGCAAGGTCCGCTTCGTGCCCATTACCCTCCAGGCCCTGTTCGCCCCCAGCAGCCTCGCCCTCAAGTTCGCCATCAAGACCCTGCTCGGGGGTGGCCTGGCGTTGTGGCTGGCGATGCGTTGGGGCCTGGAGCAACCGGCATGGGCACTGATGACCGCTTTCATCGTCGCCCAGCCGCTGTCGGGCATGGTGGTGCAGAAGGGCCTGGCGCGGCTGGCGGGTACCTTGGTTGGCACCGTCATGTCGGTGCTGTTCATTGGCCTGTTTTCGCAGACCCCAGGTTTGTTTCTGCTCACCCTGGCCCTTTGGCTGGCCCTGTGCACCGCCGCCTCTACCCAGCTGCGTAGCGCCTGGGCCTATGCCTTCGTGCTGGCCGGCTACACCGCCGCCATCATCGCCTTGCCGGCCATCGACCACCCGCTGCAGGTGTTCGACCAGGCGGTGGCGCGCTGCACCGAGATCTGCCTGGGCATTTTCTGCGCCACCGCCAGCAGTGCCTTGCTCTGGCCCATGCGTGTGGAACAGCAACTGGGCGGGCAGGCCCGACAGGCCTGGCAGAACGGTCTGCAAGCCGCCAGTGCCATGCTGGGTGGCGAGGACGAGGCGCGCAAAGGCTTGCTGGAGAGCCTGGGGCGTATCGTGGCCATCGACAGCCAGCGCGAACATGCCTGGTTCGAAGGCAACCGTGGCCGGCAGCGTGCCCGTGCCATTCGTGGGCTCAGCCAGAAGCTGATGGTGCTGTTGCGCATCTCCCGTTCGGTGCGCCGTCAGTGGCGGCAACTGGATGAGCGGGAGGCTGAGCACCTGGCGCCCTGGTTGCACGACGTGCGCACACTGTTGGGCAAACCCGACAAGCCTGGCTTGTTACTGCTGCGCCAACGTATCTGGGATGCCGCCCACGATGAGCAGATCAGTTCGGCGGAGCACTTCTGCCTGGCGCGCATGGCCCTGCTGCTGGATTACGCCATGGCTGCCGGCCAGGCGCTGGAGGATGTGGAAGCGGGCAGGGCGCCCAAGGATGTGTCCCAAGGCCTGGCTGCGCACCGCGACTGGTCGCTGGCCTTGCTGTTTGGTTCGCGCAGTGCGCTGGCCTTTCTGGTTATGAGCGGGTTCTGGCTGGCCACGGCCTGGCCTTCGGCGCCGGGTGGCCTGGTGCTGACCTGCGTAGTCTGTAGCCTGTTCGCCAGCCGTGAGAACGGCGCGCAGATTGGCTTGAGTTTTTTGCGCGGGATTTTCCTGGCCATACCTGCTGCGTTTCTGGTCGGGCAAATTGTGCTGCCGCAATGGAGCAGCTTCGCCATGCTGTGCCTTGCCATGGGTGTGCCGCTGTTTCTGGGTGCGCTGGGCATGGCCCACCCCCGTACCGGGGCCACGGCCACCTCCTATTGCCTGCACTTCATCGTGTTGGTGTCGCCGCTCAACGCCATGCAGTTCGGTGTGGCGTCCATGCTGAACAGTGCGTTGGCCATGTTGGTGGGGGTGTCTGCAGCGGTCATGGCCTTCCGTTTGCTGGTGTTCCGCCACCCGGCCTGGCTGGGCCGGCGACTGCGCGCAGCCACCCAGAGCGACCTGGTGCGCCTGACCCGGCGCGACCTGCGTGGGGCCGACAGCTGGTTTGGCGGGCGGATGGCTGACCGCCTGATGCAACTGGCGCGGCATGCCAGTGAACTACCGGAAGACGAGCGCAAGCGTTGGGACGACGGCCTGCATGGGCTGGACATTGGTGATGAGCTGGTACACCTGCGCATGTGCCTGGCGGTCGCCCAGGCCCCCTTGGGGCGTGCCGAGCGCGAGTACCTGCAACAGGTGGAGGCGGTACTGGCCAAAGGGCCTGCCGCCGGGCGCGGGCAGCGTCTGGACACCGCCAGTGAGCAATTCATCGCGGCCCTGCGCCGGCTGCCTGCCAGCGACCCGCTGCGGCTGGCTGAAGGTGCGGTGCTGCAACTGCAAAAAAGCTGGGGCAAGTGGTGCCGCTGGCAGGAGGAAGCCCATGGGGTTGCGTGAATGGGAAGTGGGCGGCGTGCTGCTCAGCCCGTTTCTGCTTTATGTGTTGCTGGCGTTGCTGCTCACCGGCCTGTTGCGCCTGGTGGTGCAGGCCACGCCGCTGGGGCGCTGGATCTGGCATGAGGCGCTGTTTGATGCGGCGCTGTTCGTTTGTGTGTTGTTCCTGGTGGTACGCCTGCTGGGGCCTTTATGAAGGAGTGTTTCGATGCGTGCGGCCATACGTACCTTGGTGACGCTGTGTGTGGTGGCCTTGGCCGTGTTGGCCGGCTACCAGCTGTGGCAGTACTACATGCTTACCCCCTGGACCCGCGACGCCCGTGTGCGCGCCGATGTGGTGGTGATTGCGCCTGACGTGTCCGGCTGGGTACGCGGGCTCAAGGTCCATGACAACCAGCAGGTCAAGGCGGGCGACCTGTTGATGAGTATCGACCGCGAGCGCTTCCAGGCCGCGTTCGACCAGGCCAGCGCCGTGACCGAGACCCGCGCCCAGCAGTTGCGCCTGCGCGAGCGCGAAGCCGCCCGGCGCACGGCCTTGGGGCCCGAGGCGATCAGTGCCGAGTTGCGTGAAAACGCCCAGATCAATGCGGCCATCGCCCGTGGCGAGTTGCACGAAGCCGAGGCGCAGTTGCAGGTGGCCAGGATCAACCTTGCGCGCAGTGAAGTGCGGGCGCCGCGCAGCGGGCATATCACCAACCTGCGTCTGGCCGAAGGCAACTATGTGAACACCGGGGAAGCGGTCATGGCCCTGGTGGATGATTCAACCTTCTATATCCAGGCGTACTTCGAGGAAACCAAGCTGCCACGTATTCGTGTGGGGGATACCGTGAAAGTCTGGCTGATGGGGGCGGGTGAGCCGATGCAAGGGAATGTGGAGAGCATCAGCCGCGGTATTACCGACCGCAACAGCAACCCGGACAGCCAACTGCTGCCGGAAGTGGAGCCTACCTTCAACTGGGTGCGCCTGGCCCAGCGCATACCGGTAAGGATTCGCCTGGACCAGGTGCCGGAAGGGGTAACCCTGAGTGCGGGGATGACGGCCAGTGTGCAGGTGCATGAGCAGTGAAAGCGGGGCCACTGTGTGGCCCCAAACTGGCGGGCTCAGAGGAACATCCCGCCCGACACCTCCAGCCGCTGCCCGGTAATCCAGCCATTACCGTCTTCCAGCAACAGCGCAATGGCCGCCCCGATGTCATCTGGCAAGCCCACGCGCCCCAACGCCGTGTTGCCGGCAATGAAGGCATTCACCTGCTGGTTATCCCGCACCACCCCGCCGCCAAAATCCGTCTCGATTGCCCCCGGTGCCAGAATGTTCACGCGGATGCCACGCGCACCCAGTTCCTTGGCCTGGTAGCGGGTCAGCACTTCCATTGCACCCTTCATCGCGGCATAGGCGGCATACCCTGGCAGCGCAAAGCGCGCCAGACCGGTGGAAATGTTGATGATGCGGCCATTGTCGACCAGCAGTGGCAGCAGACGCTGGGTGAGGAAGAACGGCCCTTTCAGTTGAATGTTCAGCAACTGGTCGAACTGCGCCTCGGTGGTATCCACGTACGGCACATTCAGCCCGATCCCGGCATTGTTTACCAGGAAGTCGAAACGCTCGCGGCCAAAGTGCTGCTGCAGGGTCACGCCCAAACGCTCGGCGAAACTGGCAAAACTGCTGCTGTCGCTGACGTCCAGTTGAAGCATGGCGGCCTTGACCCCGGCCTGTTCCAGCCGTGCGACCACCGCGTGGGCTTCGTCCGCCTTGCTGTGGTAAGTGCCGATGACATCGATACCGCGTGCAGCCAGGTGTTCGGCAGCATTGCGACCGAGGCCGCGGCTGGCGCCAGTGATCAGGGCAATTTTGCGGGTCATGGTGAAAACCTCATGGTGGGTGGATGAGGACAGGTTATTGGTCGCTGTCTGGCTGTTAAATCCTGCAAAAACGGAAATACTGTTCGCAAAAACCGGATAGTCGAGGCCCGCAGTGAACAAGCTTGAGTTATTGCGCACCTTTGTGCGGGTGTGTGAGGTCAACAGTTTCACCTTGGCCGCCGAGCGCCTGGGGTTGCCACGGTCGACCGTGTCGGAGCAGGTGAGGGCGCTGGAACGCTTGCTGGGCACACAGTTGTTCAACCGCACCACCCGGCGTGTGCAGGCAACCCAGGATGGCGCCTTGTTGTACGAGCGTAGCAAGGACCTGCTATCGGGCATGGACGAGATCGAGAGCCTGTTCCGTGCCGATGATGCCGAGCTGGCCGGGCGACTGCGCATCGACCTGCCGACCATGATGGCCCGTCGGGTCATCATCCCGGCGCTGCCGATTTTCATGCAGCGTTTTCCGCAGCTGGAAGTGGAGCTTAGTTGCACCGACCGCCAGGTTGACCTGCTGCGCGAAGGGTTCGATTGCGTGATGCGTATTGGCGCCTTGCATGACCTGGACGTGGTGGCACGGCCGGTCGGGCAATTGAGCATGCGTAACTGTGCCAGCCCTGCCTACCTGGCCCGTTATGGCATGCCGCGTACCTTGCAAGACCTGGCCGGGCACCAGTTGGTGCATTACGTACGCACCTTGGGCGCACGCAGTGCCGGTTTCGAATACGTGCAAGGCGGTGAACTGCAGTACCAGGCCATGGCCGGTGGGGTCACGGTCAACAATGCCGAGGCCTATTCGGCGGCTTGCCTAGCCGGGCTGGGGCTGATCCAGGTGCCGGCGGTAGGTGTTGACGAGTACCTGCGGCGAGGTGAACTGGTTTCGGTGCTCGAAAACTGGCAGGCCCCGGCTATGCCTGTCTCTTTGTTGTATGCACGGCAGCGGCATGTGCCCCGCCGGGTCCAGGCCTTCATGCAGTGGCTGGCGGAGCTGTTGCGCTCTCAGGTCGATGCGGTAAACGGTGAGCGCTGAAAACCATGGCGCGTTCATGCGCACCTGCGTTAGGCTGCGGCTTGCGAGTTGCCCGGTAGAGGCGACCGTTCCCCCGCCAGGCGTGCGTATCTTCCGATATCATTGCGAGGTTACGTCATGGCCATCACTTCCCAGGACATCTGCAACGCTGCCGACCAGCTCAAGGGCTTTGTCGGTTTTCATGGCAAGCGCGGTGTCCATATTGTGCGTTTTTCCGAGGATTCGTTCGGCATGGACGTGGCCGACGACAGCATTACCCCGTGCAACGAGTTTGTCTGGCGACCTGAGCAAGGGCTGCGCATGGCGTTGTGTCGTGAACGGCTGGCGCTGTTGCTGGAGCAGCATGTGGATGACCGCTTGAATATTGGTGAGCCGCTGCGTGCTTACCTGCGCCGCCAGGACCTGCCAGAGATCGTGGCCGAGCGCAGCCTGCAACAGCCCTGATGCCTCCAGCAGGAGCTGACTTGCCGGCGAAGAATCCGATGCGGTGCATGGCACCGGCGTTGCCGGTGTTCGCGGGTAAACCCGCGCCTACAGAGGCTGTGTGCTGCTTTGGGATGTTTGGTGCAACAACGCCTCCAGCCCGGCACTGTCTAGCGGTCGGCTCATGAAATAGCCCTGTACTTCGTGGCAGCGGTCCTTCTCCAATGCTTTGAGCTGCTGTTCGCTTTCGACGCCTTCGGCAGTCACCGTCAACCCCATCGCTTCGCCCAGGTTGATGATGGCCTGAACCACCGCGCGGTCGCTGCCGCCGTTGTTGTTCAGGCCACTGATGAAGCGCTTGTCTATCTTGATGCTGTCGAACGGGTAGGTACGCAGGTAGCCCAGCGATGAGTAACCCGTGCCGAAATCATCCATGTTCAGGCGCACGCCCAGCTCCTTGAGCGACAGCATGGTGCCCAGCGCGCCTTCGATGTCGTTGAGCATCACGTTCTCGGTAATTTCCAGCTCCAGGCGCTGGGCCGGGAAGGCGGTTTCCAGCAGGATTTCACGCACGTCGGCTACCACGTCGCTGCGCAGGAACTGCGCGGGCGACAGATTCACCGAAACCAGAATGTCGGCTGGCCAGTCATGGGCTGTGCGGCAAGCCTCGCGTAGCACCCAGCGGCCCAGTGCGACGATGATGTCGCTTTGCTCGGCCAGCGGGATGAACGTGTCCGGCCCCAGCAACCCTTCCTGCGGGTGCTGCCAGCGCAGCAAGGCTTCGACCGCTACGATGCGTCGGTCGCTGAGGCGGTAGCGCGGCTGATAATGCAGTTCGAACTCTTGGTTGCGCAGGGCCCGGCGCAGGTCGTTTTCCAACTGGCGGCGGTACTGGATCTGCTGGTTCATCTCGGCAGCGAAGTAACGCCAGGTATTCTTGCCATCGGCTTTGGCCTGGTACAGGGCAATGTCGGCGCAGCGGATCAATTCGCCCGCATCGAAACCCTGGGTGCGGGTTTGGGCGACGCCAACACTGGCACCGACATGCAGGGGTTGGCTGTCGAAGGTGATGGGTTGTTGCAGCAGGCTGATCAGGCGCGCGCAGAAGCGGTCGATTTCGTTGCGGTTGTCCATGCCGCTTAGCACCAGGATGAACTCGTCGCCGCCCAGACGCGCTACCAGGTCACCGTCGCGGGTGGTATCGCGCAGCCGCGTCGCCACCTCTTGCAGCACGGCATCCCCGGCAGCATGGCCGAGCGAGTCGTTGATCGGTTTGAAGTTGTCGAGGTCCAGCAGCAGCAGGCTCAAGGGTGGCGAGTCGGTGCCACGCAGCAGGGCTTGCTCCAGGTGCCTGGCGAGCTTGTTGCGGTTGGCCAGGCCGGTCAGTGGGTCGTGCAATGACAGGTGCTGAATGCGCGCGTGGGCGTCGACTTCGTCGGTGATGTCGCTGGCGGTGCCGCGAAAACCGCTGGGCTTGTCGTCATACCAGATGGCGCGGGCCGAAATCCTGCAGTAGCGGTTTTGGCCATTCTGGTCGCGGTAGGTACAGCGCAAATTGGCCAACTGTTGTGGGTCGGCGCTGGTCAGGGCGTCCAGCCAAGGCGAGAGCGGGGTGGTATCGCAGGCCAGCAACTGGTTGAGCGGTTGGCCCAGCCAGTCGTCCACGGGGTAGCCGGTGACGTTGGCAAAGCGTTGCGACAGGTAGGTCAGGCGTTGTTGCCGGTCGGTTTCCCAGATCCAGTCGGATGCCGATTCGGCCACTGCGCGAAAACGCTGCTCGCTGGCTTCCAGCGCCTGGTTGCTCTGTTGCAGGTGAGTGAGTGTAAGGCCGATTGCCCGCGAGCTGCGCAGGGTGAGACGAAACAGGTACAGCATGATCAAGCCAAGCATCAGCAGCGCGCCTACCAGTGGCGGCAAGACGGCCCACAGCAGCTGGCGCCCCGGTAGCGGGCTGTTCCAGGCCAGGTGGTAGCCGGTATCGCCCAGTTCGATGCGCAAGTGGCCATGCTCACCCCTGTTGTCCTTGTCCACATGCATGCCGGTAAGGCCGGCACCGGTGCCCAGCCGCGTCAGCTTGTCTTCGGTGAGCTGGTCGATGAACAGCATCACCGGGGCCTTGCGTACCTCACTGTCGGTGACATCGCGATCCGGTCGCACAGCGGCGGCAGTCAGCACGGCCGGCCAGCCGTTGAACAGCACGTAACGGGTGGTCTGTTCCCGTGGTACGGCCGCGGCGCGGGCCTGGTCGATGATCGGCTGCAGGGGCGCGTCTATATAGGTGTTGGCGCCTGCCTGGCTGGGCTGTCCCTTGAATAGCGCGTAGGTGGTGCGGCTGTCCTCTACAACGAACACCCCTTCGTAGCCGCTGGCGCTGTACAGCGACTCGCCTACGTTCTTTTCTTCATAGGCCCATTTCCAGTCTACCTGGCCCGCCAGGTGTTCGAAGGCAGCATCCCACACGGCATAGCTGGACAAGAACTGGCGCGAGGCGATCAGTCGCTGCTCCAGGGCCTGGTTCGCATGGAAGGCGCTACGCTGACGCTCCTGGTGATCAAGGGTGGCGGCGATGTTGAACAGTGCGCCCAGCGTAACCAGGCAGGCCAGGCCGAAAACTGCACTGAAACCGGCAATCAGGCGGCGCACCTGAAAGCGCGGTGTGGGGCTGGCGGGTTGGAGTTTGGCAGTCCTGGCCATGCGTTAGCGGCTCCTTCAAGCAGCCTCCCGCCAGGCAGTCAGGAAGGAGGTTCAATCAGGATAGGCCAGCTTGAGCGTAGAAGCCTCGCCACGGGCAAAATTGACCTGGTCGCGGCCTGCGTGCTTGGCGGTGTAAAGCGCCTTGTCTGCCTGGTCGAGCCAGTGCTCGGGTGACTCCAGGGTGGCTTCGAAGGGTGACAGGCCGATGCTCAGGCTGATGCGCAGGTGCGGCAACTGTGGGTTGCGGTAGTTGGCGACCCGTTCGCGCAGGCGCTCCATGGCCTGGCAAGCCTGGGCCTCACTGGTGTCTGGCAGCATCACACAAAACTCGTCGCCGCCATAACGCCCGGCCTGGTCGCCTTCGCGCAGATTACGGCGCAGCTCTGCGCTCAGCTGGCGCAGCACACAGTCGCCGACCACGTGGCCGAAGGTATCGTTGATGGTCTTGAAATGGTCGATGTCGATCAGGGCGATGACCGCGTGCCCCTGCTGTTGTTTACAGCCCTGGAACTTCAGCAGTAGCAGGTCTTTCCACGCGCCATGGTTGAGCAGCCCGGTCAGGCTGTCGGTGAGGCTCAGGGCGCTCAGCCGGCGCTTGTGGTCAGCCAGTTTGATCGCCAACTGGTAGCACACCCAGCCCAGGGCCAGCGGGTACAGCGTCAGCATTGGCAGGCAGGCGTACACCTGCAGGGGGGTGGCGGTCAGCTGCAGGCCGGGGCCAAGCAGCAGGATGGAGACAAGCATGCCGGCCAACTGGGCCAGCAGCCCACGAAAGACCATGCGCTTGCCGCCGGCTGCGACGTTGTTCATGGTCATCATGGAAAGGACCGTCACGCTGGGGAGCGGATTGAAATGCATGGCGGCAGTCCAGAACCCGCCCATCAGCGAGTCCAGCAGCAGGTTGCGCTGTTCTGCCTGGTAGGGCATCGCCGAGCGGCTTGCCCACAGGTAGGCCATGTGCGGCCACAGCAACCCGTTGAACAGCACCAGCAGCCATGCCCAGGTGGGGGGAGACAGCGGCGCAATGGCCGCCATGACACTGAACAGACCGATGCCCAGGCCGATGACACGCGGCAGATAGATGCGCTTGACGAATGAAAGGCCTTTGCCGCTGCGGTTGTCCATCGTGTTCATCGCTATTCTACCGGGGTACCGTTTATCGCATAACGCGCATGAATATTGTTGAACAGTGTTTCATCGGCGAAAAATGACCTTACAAGCCAATTCACGGTTGATCTGATCACTGTGGGGTAACATGAAGGCTTTCCTGTTGCTCGGAGTGTTGCTGATGATCCCTTTGGCCAACGCAGCCGGCGAGCCGGCGCCACAGCGGGATGGGCGTTTTCACAACCAGGCATCGTTGCCGCAGGATGGGGTGCTGAAAAAGCTGCGCATCGGGCTCAAGTACCTGTTCGTGCGCAAGCCCCCGCAAACCCGGCCGGCCACCCCGATCAGCCTCCAGCCCATGACCCGCGAGCAGGTGCTCGACGCCCCTGATCACAGCGTGTGGCGCCTGGGCCATTCCACAGTATTGCTCAAGCTGCGCGGGCGCTTCTTTATTACCGACCCGGTGTTCGCCGAGCGCGCCTCGCCGGTGCAGTGGGCGGGGCCGCTGCGCTTCCATGCGCCACCGCTGGCGCTGGACCAGTTGCCGCCACTGGCTGCGGTGGTACTGTCGCACGATCATTTCGACCACCTCGACGAGCAGGCGATTCGCCAGCTGGCGCCACGCACCGGGGTATTCCTGGCCCCACTGGGCGTGGGCGACCTACTTATGAACTGGGGCGTGGCGCCGGCGAAGGTGCGCCAACTGGACTGGTGGCAGGAAAGCGAGGTGGAGGGCGTGCGATTTGTCGCCACCCCGGCACAGCACTTTTCCGGGCGCGGGCTGCTGGACAGCAACCGGACGCTGTGGGCGTCCTGGGTGATCATCGATGACGATGTGCGGGTGTTCTTCAGTGGCGATACCGGGTATTTCGACGGTTTCAAGCAGATAGGCGAGCGTTTCGGGCCGTTCGACCTGACCTTGATCGAAACCGGCGCCTACAACGTCGCCTGGCCCAACGTACACATGCAGCCGGAGCAGAGCCTGCAGGCCCACCTGGATTTGCGCGGGCGCTGGATGCTGCCGATTCACAACGGTACGTTCGACCTGTCTACCCACGGCTGGCAGGAGCCTTTCGAGCGCATACTGACGCTGGCCAACCAGGCCCAGGTGCGCTTGAGCACGCCGCAGATGGGCGAACGGGTCAGCCTTGACTCACCGCATGCCGGGCAGAACTGGTGGCAGCCACGGCCTGTGCGTCAGCGGGGCCATGCCAAAGAGCGCACGATGGCGGCACGCTGAGATTCAGTTGTGGTCATCCTTGCTGCGCCGGCGCAGGGCTTGGTCTTCTTTCAGCAGTTGCGAGGGTGGCTTGCCACTGTCGCTGCGTACCTGGGCATGGCTGATCAGGGCGAAGATGAAGCTGCCACCAATAATGTTGCCTGTCAGGGTCGGCAAGGCGAATTCCAGCCAGAAGCTGCGCCAGGTTTCTTCGCCGGCCCACACCAGATAGGACACTTCGACGGAACCCACCACTATATGGGTGAAGTCGCCGAGGGCCATCAGGTAGGTGATCATCAGGATGATCCAGACCTTGGCGTGCTCCATGGACGGGATCATCCAGACCATGGTGGCGATCATCCAGCCCGACACGATGCCTTTGGCGAACATCTGGCTCAGGTCGTTCTTCATGACCTTGCGGCCAACCTCCAGAAAAGCCACGTCCGTCTTGCTGTCGAATATCGGCAGCTCCAGCATGACCCAGGCCACTAGCAGGGTGCCGGCCAGGTTGCCGAGCAACACCACACCCCACAGGCGCAGCAGGCGACCGAAGTTGGCCAGGGTGGGGGAGGTCATGACGGGCAGCACGGCGGTGAGGGTGTTCTCGGTAAACAGTTGCTGGCGCGCCAGGATCACGGCGAGGAAGCCGGCGCTGTAGCCGATGCTGGCGACCACCTGGGCACTTTCTCCTTCCGGCAGGCGAGCGTAGAACAGCCCCATGGCCATCAACGACAGCCCCATGGACAGGCCGGCGGCCAGTGCCGACCACCACAACGCGGCGAGGGTACGTTCCAGTTCCTGATCGCCCTGGTAGCGGATCATCTCGTGCAGCACTGCCGCCCGCGGCGGCTGGTTGTGGCTGACCTCCTGCTCTTCATCTGCAGACAGGCCCGGGGTTTTCTCGCTTTGCGCATCGCTCATGGCCGCTACGCTCCGTGGGGGTGTTTCTCTACAGATCCGTGGCGCTTTCATTAGTTGCCAGGTGGGGGTAAAACACACGCGGAAAGTTTTTTCAGATCAAGGTGTTGACTCTGATTTCAAAGCGCGTATTATTCGCCTCCTCGCAGCGTTGAACGCTTCGGGGCAAGCGGTAAGTGTTTGAAGTTGTTGGCTTTCGAAAGAAAGCGGTAGTAAAAAACTTCAAAATAAACGCTTGACAGCAAATGAGGAAAGCGTAGAATGCGCGCCTCGGTTGAGACGAAAGGCTCTTAACTAAACGCTCTTTAACAAG